>JAWBOR010000009.1:0-29268 GCA_038826015.1 Bathyarchaeia archaeon | reverse complement strand
TTGCCTGCAGTGTCCAGCTTATCTGCCACTTCAATGACTTCTTCGCCTAAACCAGACTGTTCCGCTATGCCTTTTGCATTGTCAGATACAGGTCCATATGCATCCGCTGATATGGTCATACCTACTGTTGCAAGCATTCCAACGGCGGATATGGCAATTCCATAAAAGGGACTTACACTAAAAGCTTCAGCGAGATACCAAGCAGCTAAAGTGGCAGCACAAATACCAATTACGGGGGGAACTATGCTAACTATTCCATAGGAAAAGCCTGTCAGTATGTTTATTGCAGCGCCGGTTGTCGAAGCCTCAGCTACTTTCTGCGCTGGACCCCTATCTATAGATGTGAAATAGTCAGATGTTATCCCGATAATTACTCCCGCAACTAAACCTGCAACTGTAGGCAAGAGCACTCCAAGCCACCTGTTCCCTTCTAATCCTGAAAAGTATGCAGCGACAAAAAGGAAAACAGCAAAAATAATCCATGTGGAGAATGATCCTCGGTTAAGTGCTGCTCCAGGATTACCCTTTATGCTTTGTTTAACAACCAAGGCACCTATTATTGAAGCGAAAAGTCCCATAGCCGCTATTATTAGAGGCAGGGCTGTCAAAGCGGTTTCACCTATTTCTGCACCGATAATCATGGTAGCTACTATGCTTGCAATGTAAGAATCCACTAAATCGGCGCCCATCCCAGCAACGTCGCCAACGTTGTCGCCAACGTTGTCCGCTATCACTGCAGGATTTCGCGGGTCATCTTCAGGAATCCCCAACTCCACTTTTCCAACAAGATCTGCACTGATATCAGCCGTTTTTGTGTATATCCCTCCCCCAGCTTTTGCGAAGAGCGCCAAGGCGCTTGCTCCAAAGCTGAAGCCCAACACAATGTTAGAGGCTTCAACAGAACTCCATCCCAGAACAACATTGTAGATGTAATAGAGCAAACTTATGCCTAATAGAGCGATGCCTACAATAGACAAGCCCATAACTGCTCCGCCGTAAAAGGCTACTGGAAAAGCCTTCTTTAGACCTTGCTTCGCTGCGTTGGCGGTTCTAACGTTTGCCTCAACAGCAGCCATCATCCCCACATAAGCAGCCGCAGTCGAGCATGTGGAACCAAAAACATAGGCTACTGCAATACTTACGCCATGGGGAACACTTTTAAGAAAGGTGAAAAGCACCCCGAGGACCGCCGCCATTACAACGACAAAGACCGCCAATGTTAAATTCTGTCTTCTTAAGTATGCCTTTGCCCCATCTTTTATAGCGCTTGCAATTTCCCGCATCCTCTCTGTACCGCTTTCCTGGCTTGTCACATAACGGTATAGATATCCCGCCAAAGCGATGGAAGCTAAACCAGCTATTGGAGTTATTAGAAACCAATCCATACGCATCGCACCTTGAAAGGATTTTTAAATTTTAAGTCTCAAATCTATGACCTAGTTTATAAATTTAATGCGTAACAATAAACGGTTCTAGAAATGAATAAACCTGTTTTTTTATCAATCTGCTTGAAGCAAAAAGTTAAAAAGAAATACTCAATGAATGGTGGCAAGAGGGCAGTAATGCATGCCAGTGCATTTGAAGTCAACGGTTAAATATATAACAGATGTACATTTTTCAAGTCTTAATTGCCGAAAACTAATAATTTAGACTTTATAGGAGAATCCCTAAATTATTAAAGCACATAGTGTAAAGGCAAATAATATAGAGCCAACCGAAATTACGAGCCTTAAAGAGTTGGACACGCTTGTCAAAAGTCTGATTGATTTTGGATAGACTGCTTAAAGCCAAGCCAAAAACGAAAACGAAGAATTTACATTTAAAGTCGCCGAGAAACTGGAATAAGCTAAAATACTGGTTGAAGCAGGGTTCGAATACGTTTGCGAGTTCAACGGAGCCAAATTGTTCAGGAAAAGGAAATGAAGAAAAGTGGGTCGGGTGAATGCCAAAGTGGGCCGGGAGAGATTTGAACTCTCGACCTTTCGGTTATCAGCCGAACGCTCTAACCATGCTGAGCTACCGGCCCAACAGTTTATTTTTTGGTTTGCCTTGCTATAAGAATTTTTCTACTAGAGGAGACGATTAGGAGTCTAAAAGTTTATATTGGTTTTTCTCCTTTTTGGTTGATGAGAGGTTGTTTTATGTATCCGAGAAATATTGACAATTTGAAGTTAAAAGGCACGACTACTGTGTCGTTTAAATGCGTTAATGGGGTTATCATGGCTACTGATACGCGTGCCACTATGCTTCCCAGCTTCGTTGCACATAAAAGAGTAAAAAAGGTTTACGAGATCTCTAGGAACATAGGCATGACTATAGCCGGGGTTCCTGCTGAGGCTATTAACCTTCTCGACATCTTGAGGGCGAACGCGAATATTTATCAGCTCCAAAGAAAGAGGATTGTTCCAGTTCGGACAATTGCAAGTTTAGCTTCATTGGTGCTTTTTTCTCATAGGATTTATCCTTATGGTGTCCAAATCATTATCGGCGGATACGATGCGACAGGGTATCATCTGTATTCTTTGGATCCCTTTGGAAGCGCCATTGAAGACGACATGATTGCGACTGGTTCAGGATCACCCATCGCGTATGGAATTCTTGAAGCGGAATTCAACAAAGAGATGTCTCTAAAACAGGGGTTGGCCTTAGCGTCGAAGGCGATTAGGGGCGCAATCAAAAGAGATGTCTACACAGGCGATAGCTTTGATATTGTAACAATTTCTGAAGAAAAGGGTTATGTAGAATTAACAGAAGAAGAGAAGGAGAAACTGCTCGGCAAAGAATCTGCTTTCGGATCTATTTGATGACTAGAAATAAATAGTTAAAGCCTTTATTATCACAATTTTTGGTAAGTCTTAAAATTTTTGAACTTGTTGACCGAACCGCAAAACGCTTAACCTGTTTATACGCTTTTTGTAATAAAATCTGTTTTTGTAGGTTTGTTATTTTATAGTAATATTTTCATTCAGATTTGAGGACAAAAAATGTTAACTTTGATATTGGCTGAGTCTGCTCTTGAAACCGTTCCCCAAGAATTGTGGAGGCAACCCGCGGTTAAACGCAGTTCGGAGAGAAGAAGGAAACAGTCCAAGTTCATTATTCTTGACAGGTCTCTTCATCACAGCGCCATGAAGACTCTCAAAGACGGAGAAAAACGTGGAAGACCAGATATCGTTCATTTAAGCTTACTTGAGGCTTTAGGTTCGCCACTTAACAAGGAGGGTCTTCTCAAGGTTTATGTTCATACATTTAACGATTACGTAATCTCTGTGTCTCCTCAGACGAGGTTGCCAAGAAACTATAATCGTTTTATTGGTCTTATGGAACAACTCTTTGAATATGGCAGAGCGCCACCAAGAGGGATGCCTCTACTTACCATGGAAAAAAGAAGTTTTTCCGGCCTTGTCGAAATAATCAAGCCTACTTATATAATAGCTTTCAGCAGAATAGGCAAACCCGCGATATTGGACGAGACAATTTCAAATCTCATAAATGAAGAGAACCTGCTAGCAATCGTAGGAGGCTTCCCATCGGGGCATTTCACGGAGGCAATACAAAGCTTGGCAGACGAAGTTCTATGTATAGATCCAGAAATGTTGGAGGCTTGGACCATTGTGTCGCGATTGATCTATGAATATGAACGGGCCTTTACTCTTCCGAGAAAACGAATCGAGATGATTATAGAAAAATAGCTTAATTTTAAGATCGACAGTTGTGTAAAACTGTAAGTTGAAGAGCTTTGCTCGTTAAATAATAAAATAAAAGTCGAGGCGGCTTATCTCCAACGTAAGATTTTCCTATTGTAGAAGACTTCTGGCAATATCAAGAAACCCATTAACGAAAATGGTATTACAATAGCCCAGTCTTGAATAGTCATAGGAGCTGTTCCAAATAGCGGATAACCCAGTAAAATTCCTGTATAAGGCACCACGAAAGTTATTGCAGCAGAAAATATGACGGCCGCTAACAAATATTTATTATTTCTAAATCCAACCCTGAATGCGTTCTTTTTTTCTGAACGACAGTTCCAAACCACAACGAGCTCCTGCATTGTAGCCTGTATGAAGGCCAATGTTCTCGCCTCTTCAACAGGTTCTTTCCAAATGTAATATGCTATGTAGAACAACACGGCTGTTCCAATAAATTGTGTAACCATTGTAGCAAGTATTGATGCAACTCTCCCCTGAAGGACACCTTCCTTCGGGTCTCTGGGCGGGCGATTCATTACGTCATCAGCCGGCGGGTCTTGGCTTAGGGCTATTGCGGGAGCTCCATCCGTCATCAAATTAATCCACAGGATCATTCCAGCGGTCAGGGGCAACTCTAAGCCTAATAAGGCGAAGGTTCCAATAACCACTAATTCATCGAAGTTACTTCGCAAGAGAAAGAAGCTGAATTTCCGAATGTTATCGTATATTGTTCGTCCGCCTTCTATAGCTTTGACTATAGTAGCAAAATTATCATCAGCCAACACCATGTCTGCTGCTTCTTTAGTCACATCGGTGCCCGTGATGCCCATAGCCACACCAATATCAGCTTGCTTAAGCGCAGGCGCATCATTTACGCCGTCACCCGTCATCGCAACGATGTGACCTTTATTCTTCAAAGCCTTAACAATGCGAAGTTTATGCTCAGGTGAGACCCGCGCGTAAACCACAACGTTCTCAACGATTTTCTCAAATTCTTCATCACTTAGCCTGTCAAGTTCCTCGCCTGTAAGAGCTAAGCCGCTGCTTTGCATTATACCGATCTCTTTAGCAACAGCGATTGCAGTAAGCTTATGATCACCAGTGATCATCACAGTCTTAACGCCAGCTTTTTGGCAGAGCTGATTAGCCGTTTTAGCTTCTTCCCTTGGAGGATCAATCATTCCTTCTAAACCAATAAAGATAAGATTGTTTTCTATCTGTTCGGGAATTTCCTTCTCAGAGAATTTTTCCCACTTTATGTAGGATAATTCCTTATATGCTACACCGAGAACTCTTAGGGCTTCATTAGCCATGTTCTCGTTCATTTGTAAAATTGTTTTTCTCTCGTTCTCGCTTAGTTTTTCTGGTTTTCCATCTTTCAATATGTAAGAACAATGGTTTAAGACAATTTCTGGAGCGCCTTTCATAAAGGCTAATATTCTCCCCTCAGACGACTTATGGACCGTTGTCATCCTTTTTCTTTCAGATGTGAAGGGAATTTCGTGAACACGTGGATATTCTTTTTCAAGTTCTTCTTTTATTAATCCAGCCTTAGCAGCAGCGACTATTAAGGCGCCTTCTGTTGTGTCTCCAATAACGCTTTTTCCATCATACTTAGAATTACTACACAAGGTTGCACCAGTAAGCAAAAGACTGAGTTCCTTATCCTCTCTAATGTTGATATTCTTATTCTCTAGTAGAAACTCGCCTTTAGGTTCATAACCAACCCCTGTAACATCTATATTTCTACCATTCACGTATATTTTGCGAACAGTCATTTCACCCTTAGTTAACGTACCGGTCTTATCGGAACAGATCACCGTCACGGCGCCGAGGGTTTCTGCCGACGAGAGTCTTCGAATGATAGCATTTCGTTTGGCGAGCTCCCTTGCACCTAACGCCAAAGTAACTGTAACCACAGCTGGAAGCCCCTCTGGAACAGCTGAAACCGCCAAGGCCACTGCTGTGAAAAAGCTATCTATCACTTCCCCCGGTCTTGCTGGGTCAATAAGCTCTAAAACGAAGATAACCGCACATGCGAGCACAATGAAAATGCCTAACTTTTTGGCAAACCTCTCTAATTTAGCCTTGAGAGGCGTTTCCTCCTCCTCCATCGCTTGAACCAACCCGGCAATTTTGCCGAACTCGGTCCCCATGCCCGTAGAGGTTACAACAGCTTTCCCACGACCATAAACTATATGTGTCGCCATGAAAACCATATTCTTTCTATCACTTACTGACGTGTTCTCTGCAACAACCTCTACACCTTTTTCAACAGGCGTCGATTCCCCCGTCAAAACCGCTTCATCGGTTTTCAAATCTATAGACTCTATGATACGCGCGTCAGCTGCAACGCGGTCTCCAGTTTCAAGGAGCAGCACATCACCTGGCACAACTTCCTCAGCTGAAATAATAGTGTTTTTTCCATCGCGGATCACGTTAGCTTTTGGTGCTGTTAACTTTTTCATGGCTTCTATGGCTTTCTCTGAACGGAACTCCTGCACGAAACCTACAGTGGCATTCAAAGCGACAATTACGCCTATAGTGATTGAATCAGCATAATCCTCTATTGTTGGTGGCTCTGGTTTACTAAATGCGATAAAAAGAGAGATTATGATGGCAGCAATCAGCATTAGAACGAATATATCTTTAAATTGGTTTAGAAATATTTTAAGAGGGCTTACTCCTTCTTTAGCAATGATTTTATTTGGTCCGTATTTTCTGAGTCTTTGCTCAGCTTCTTCACTGTTTAAACCTTCATACGATGTCTCCAACGTTTCGAATATTTCTTCCACATTCTTAGCATGCCAAGCGTTGCCCAAGGTAAGCTCCATCTTTTTGAGGCTCAAGACACTTTTAAATTTTTTCTTTTCTTAGACCAATGGAGGCCTCATAATGCGTCAAATTTAAAAGTGCAAGTTAATTTAAATATGGTTATACAGTTGGAATAATGTGGAGGACAGTTTACTTGGCTAAGATAGAAAAAGTTTCGACCTATTTTTTAGGCTATGGCCCTGAGAATACAGATAATGTGATTGAAGCTGTTTCCAGAAGGCTTGAGGAAGGCGACATCAAAACAGTCGTTGTCGCTAGCACCTCTGGTCAAACTGGAGCAAAATTTGCGGAAGCACTTAAAGACAAAGCCAAAATAGTAGCTATTTCGCATGAAACTATGTCGCCTAGCCTAAAAGAAAAAATAGTTAAGCTAGGCGGGCTGGCTGCTGATAAGACGCATCTACCGCTTCATCAAATGGGTATGGACGATGTGAGAAACGCCTTTTACGTCTTAGGCCAAGGGTTCAAAGTATCTATCGAAGTGATCCTAATAGCTACAGACTTGAAGCTTATAGAACCTTACAAAGACGTTATAGGAGTAGCTGGCACTGGAGAAGGAGCAGATACCGCCATCGTAGCTAGATCAACGACCACAAAGGAAATCTTCAGCAAGGACGAAAAGAAGAAGCTAGAAGTGAGAGAAATATTAGCCATGCCCTTAAAAAAGAATTGGTGGGGCTAATCTTAGAATCGATTGTAGTGTACGATTTCTTCAAGGCTTTTCTTGAAACGAGAACTCGGTTGCTCGGCTGGATAGCCAAATGAAACTTGACAAACGACCTTAAGGTGGTCTGGGATGTTCAATATCTTTTTCAGTTCTTCTTCTTTGAAGTCGCCTATCCAACATGAGCTTACACCTTGGGCCTCAGCAGCTATAACCATGTTTTCTAGAGCTATTGTCACATCTATTGTGGACCATGGGTTATCTTTTTCTCCGCAACCCACTATTGTAAATGCTGAGTCTTTGATGAATTTATTCCAGTTGCCTTGTGACATTTTCTGCTTTATTTTTGGATCAGTGACTACGATGAAATGCCAAGGCTGAGCGTTGTTTGCGGATGGTGCAAGTCTTCCTGCTTCAAGGATGTTCTTCAAAACTTCTTCTGGAACCGGTTTATTCTGGTAATGTCTCACGCTTCTTCTTTTGAAAATTGCCTCCAAAATAGACATTGTTTCATGGACCTCCTTCCATCACATTTCAAGCCGAAATAATATTAAAATCTTTTCTTTCCTCTCTATGAAAAAATAGTGTTACCTTTGAATTCTCTCTTAAGAAAAGCAGTAACGAATTGTCACATCGTTCTCTTTTTGAAATATAGCCAAACACTTAATCCAGTGATTAAACCTGCGGCAACTATCAATGTGGCATGAAATAAACTACTCGGGAAAAACACAGGTCCGACATCAATTTTGCCATATGTTTGTGCAGCTTCATCCACTTTTCGAATGGGCGCAGAATAGTCATCATCTGATAGGGAGCTTTCTTGACTATACTGAGTTGTTACAAGAAAAGGGGTGAATACAGCAATAGGAATAAGCATGACCATTATTCCCAACGCGATGGCTATAGATATGAGGGCTATGATCTTTTTCAATGTTTCATCCCTTTAATCCATAAAAATAATAAGACAGCTAGACTAATATAATACTACAGTTTAGAACAGTGACAAAAATATTTTGCCAATAATCTTCGGATGGGGAAGGTTAGAGAATATGAAGAAATTGGCTATAGGTGTCGACTTAGGTGGCACAAACGTTAGGATCGCGTTAGGAAAGAGTGATGGGCAATTTTTAGCGAGACTCAGCGAAGAGACAGAGAAGAAGAAAGGTCCAGAAGGAGTCAGTAAACAAATAATCAAAATGATTCGTTCTTTGCTAGGCGAAAAATTCAGCATAAAGGATGTTCAAGGAATAGGCATAGGTTCAACTGGCCCATTGAATCTTGATAAGGGCGGCTTGATGAAACCGACAAACATCCCCTATGATTTTGTTCCTTTGGTTAAACCTTTAGAAGACGAGTTCCGCTTGCCAGTGTATCTTATGAATGACTGTGTTTCAGCTGTTGTTGGAGAGAAGTACTTTGGCGCTGGCAGAGAACACGAAAACTTGGTGTACATAACCCTCAGCACTGGAATAGGAGGAGGCATATACGTTAACAACCATCTGCTCATAGGCAAAGATGGAAACGCTCACGAAATTGGTCACTTCACAATTGATTATGAAGGAAGGCTTCAATGCAATTGTGGAAAACGAGGCCACTGGGAAGGCTACTGTTCAGGAGAGGGCATACCAAATTTTGTTGAATTATTACTAAAAGACAAGAAACCAAAAGAAATTGAAGGCAGTTCACTGGCAGAATCGTTAAAAAGCGGTCAAAAAATAAGTGCCAAAACTCTTTATGACGCAGCAAAATCCGGTGATCAACTTGCTAATGAATTGGTAGAGAAAATCGGTGTCCTTAACGCCATTGGATTTGCCTGCGTTGTTGATGCTTATGATCCGTCGCTTATAACAGTAGGCGGCACCATTGCTCTTAAGAATACTGAACTAGTGCTTGATCCCATAAAAAGACATATAGAGGAGCATGCGAGAAATCGCGTACCAGAAATTATTCTAACATCGCTAGGGGACGATATTGGGCTTTATGGAGCTTTAGCCAAAGTATTTCATTAGACTATGCATAGGTTCTTTAACAAAAGAAATTATCTTTAAGATTTCAGCAGATAAACAACTCAACTGTAGTGTTCTCATCTAGAGCCAAGAAATCTCTATAGCTCCTGTCAAGGAGTATGGCTTCTTTTTTTCGCACAGCATCTGCAATTTTAGCTCTTCGTTCTCTATATCCAGCTAATACCTCAGAATCTATAGAAAGCAGGGCTGTTCTGGCTTCTCTATTTTTGTCATGGTTAACCAGAAATGCCTTGCGAGAAAACTGATAAATTTCGTATAAGCTTTGAGATACGACAGCTACGTGCATCACTTGGGACTCTTTAGTCCAAGTAGGCTTAGCCGAAGGCAATTCAACAGGTGCGTTATGAACCTTTAGATTGCTTATATTAAGAGGCTTACGAGAAGACGATTCCGCATTAAAGTCTTGGAAATCTTCTGCAAGCCATGAACGCCCCTTGGTTTTTCTGGATAACGCGATTAAAGTATGAGTGAAGGCATCTTCACCAACGGCGATTGTGTGAACCACCGGTTTTTTTTGTGATCAGTCATTGGCGATTTTTAGAATCTCTTCTTCTAGGGCTATGCTCCCCTCGAAACCACTCATGCGGTTTAGAGACAGATTTGCTCTACCGTCGGTTAAAAGAAGAACCTCGCCTAGAAGTCCGCTTTCATTGATTAAGTTAATTGCTTCGCTTAGTCCACTTGCCAAACATGTAACTCCTCTAAGCATTATTCGTTCAAGAGAATTTCTGATTGCAGTATGGTTGAAGGTTTTGGGCTCCACTAAGATTTCAGCTGTTGTATCAAAGGTAACGAGGCCTAAAGAAGTTTCTTGATTTAAGCTTTGGATGGTCTTCTGAATAACGTTGACTGCTTGATTGAGCTTTGACGGGTCACCGTAACCCATGCTTTCACTGATGTCCAAACAGAAAACTAAACTTTGCAACAACATTTTCCAACTACTGAATAAACATCTTCAAATTTTAAACTTTTTAGAGTTCTATAAGTTTATACTTAGATGTGCCTAAACCAGCTTTTTCGGCTGCGTAGACTTGTATATACGGATCTTTGCCGTGTATTTTTAGGAATTTGTTGTCTCCAGCTTTCAGTCCGAATTTTTCCGCTGCTGACCAAGGTAATGGAGGCGCCTTGTCTATTAGGTCTAGGCTGGCTTTTTCTAGGGCAACTATGTCTTTTGATGCAAGTATTCCAATATCTGGAACGAAGGGAACAAGCCCGAAAGGTGCGCAGTCACAATAGTCAACGATGTCAAAAAGCACCGCAATATGTAAAGCTTTACCAATCTTGTTAGATAGGGATGCCTTAACTACATCCACCATGGCCTCTTGAAATTTTCGAGCCCCTCCCTCTTCTCTTTCTAAATTGTGCATCTTATTCCTTATATCAGCTGTTGTGTCGCCTAGGGCTAGGTTTTTTATGGCGCCGCCATAGCCGCTTGAACCATGTCCTTTGCCGTGAGCGAAATTGATAAGAACATCTGCATCATAAATGTTTCCAGCAATTTTTACTTCTTTAAGCTGTAAACCATCTTTTAATTTTACGATTCTGTAATCATTTTCTTTGATTCCATTCGCAGGCAAAACTGGTGCATTAACAGTGGCATAGCTATATCCGTTGAAGAAAGCAGCTTCTAAATGCGATAATCCCCATGTGTCAGTTATGAAAGGTTTTCCACCAAATTTTTTTATTATATCTACAACTTGCCTAACAAAAGGAGGCCTAATAGTTCTATAGCCGCCTATGACGCCTATGTGCATCTTTATCGCAACCAAATCGTCTTTAGATATAATATTTTTTAATCCAACTTTTTCAAGCATCTCTGGCAGTCTCGTCACGAGGCTTTCAGAAGAGTCATAACGAGCCCTTAAAGCTTTTAAAAAATATACTTCGCTCAACTTTAATCTCTCTAATGTATGATTTTGTATGTTTTGAGAGCCTTAAGAGACATAAAAAGCTTTTGGAACAGATGAAAGTTGACCTAAAATCAACAGATATTATTGAACGGATGCTTCTTTAAGCCAAAAGTATGCTTCATTGAGTTTTTGCTTCAGAGAATTTCCTTTTCTGGTAATTAAATAGAAAAAGCATGCCTATGATGGCTATAAAAGACAATGCCATGCTGTAGGCTGCAACAGTTGATGAGCCGAAGTACTGCCATAATGCTCCGACAACCGTATTCGCAATAAAGAAGGCTATGCCGACAACAAGATAATAAAGTCCGTATGCAGTGCCTCTTAGGCTGCTTTCAGCATATTTCGGAATCAATGCTCTTTGAATGGTTTCGATGATTCCAATGTAAATGCCGAAGATTAGGGCTATGATATAGGCGTAAACCTCAATTTTAGGCGAAAGAAGAATGAGCAGAGATGTCACAAGGAAGATTCCGTATCCAGTGAGGAGGACTCTTTCTTTGCCTATCTTATCAGACAAGACACCTGCGGGAATCGCAATAACCGTATGTGCAACATTAACAACAGCGTAAACCAAAGGGATCAGTGGATCAGAAATCCCCGCCTCCTTCGCGTTAAGAAGTATAAAAGAAAAGTTGAAGGCTCCAAGAGAGAATACGGCTACCACAACGAGAAGCAGAGAAAAACTTCCCTTAAGAACTGTCCTTACCCCAGTTAATAGCTTAAATTTTTCTGTTGTTTTCCCGATATGTTCCTGAACTAAGAATAGAAGGATGAGAAGCGCTATCGAACCTGGTATGAAGGAAATCCAGAAAACTGTTCTAACGGTTAAGCCCAAGAGAAGCAACAAAGCCGAAGCAACCAAGGGCCCTATTATGGCTCCTGCTTGATCAAGGGTTCTATGCAAACCGAAGGCAGTGCCTCTACGCTTCTCTGAAATTGACTCGCTTAAAAGAGCATCTCGTGGTGCAGTTCGAACTGCTTTGCCAACTCTGTCGGCGACGCGGATTATTAAAGCGTCAGTAGCAGACTGCGCCACAGCGAATAGGGGCTTAACAACATTTGAGAATGCATAACCCGCTAACACAACGAGTTTTCTTTTTCTGAACTTGTCTGAGAAGAAACCCGAAACTGCCCTTAAGCCGTAGCTTAAGGCTTCAGAGACGCCTTCGATTAATCCTAATATAGCTCTGTTAGAGCCGGGAAGCTCAAGGATAAACGTGGGTAAAAGGCTGAAGATCATCTCGCTTGAAATATCAGTGAAGAAACTGACAAATCCCAAAGCAAAAACATTTCTTATCGGTCTTGAACTTTCCGTATCATTTTCTTTCATGGTAGTTCTATAACCTTTTACATGTTTTTCTTCTTAAATCAGAAGACATTATGTTTTAACTTTCAAGCAGATTCGATAGCCAAAACTTGATCAAATATTTATGGACGATTTTTTGCCGAAGAATGGGAGTTTTTTTCTTCTTATGGTTTTCATCATTTTGCGCATCATGAAGTATCGTTCGAGCAGCGTCTTCACTTCTTTCTCGCTGGTGCCTGAACCCCTTGCGGCTCTACGAATTCTTGAAGCATTAAGGATTTTCGGGTCTTCTCTTTCTTCCGGCGTCATGGATTGAATTATCACACGCCACTTCTTTAACTGGTCTTCGGCGACTTCTATCTGCTCTTCAGGAATCTCGTATCCGAATCCAGGGAGCATTTTGAAGATTCGACTGAACGGCCCCATGCTCTTCACGGCTTCAAGCTGTTCATACATGTCGGCTAGAGTGAATTTTCCGCTTAGGATGGCTTTAGCTTTCTTCTCGGGCACTTTCACCTCTGCTTCGCGTACTTTCTCAATAAGGCTTTGTAAGTCCCCCATGCCCAGTAATCTGCCAACGAAACGAGGCGGATCAAAAACTTCTATGGCGTCGATTTTCTCGCCCGTGCCAATGAACTTTATCGGCGCGCCTGTTGCTACAACTGCTGAGAGAGCCCCCCCGCCTCGAGCTGAACCATCAAGTTTCGCCACGATTATTGAGCCGATTGGTGTAGCTTCATGGAAGGCTTTAGCCTGCACAGCTGCCTGTTGACCGATTGTTCCGTCGATAACCATAATTACTTCATCGGGTTTAATCGCAGCTTCAAGCATCTTCATCTCTTTTATTAGGCTTAATTCGTCTTTATGCCTTCCAGCTGTGTCGACGATGATTACCTCATAGCTATCAAACTTCTTAAGCCCCTCTAGAGCAATCTTAACAGGGTTCTTCTCCTTTTCGTCTCCATAAATTGGAACATTAATCTGCTGGGCTAATTGCTGAAGCTGCGCAAAAGCACCAGGTCTAAAAGTATCAGCGCAAATAAGCGCTGTTTTGAATCCTCGTTTCTGAAAGTATCGTGCAAGTTTAGCTGTGGTGGTAGTTTTGCCTGAACCTTGAATTCCAACGAGCATGAAGACGTTTTTCTTGCCGGGGTTTACTCTGAGCGGGACAGGATTTTCGCCTAGAAAACGCGTCATTTCCTCGTAAACGACTTTGATTACGTGTTCTCTCCTGGGGATTCCTGGTGGAAGCTTCTCTTTGAGGGCTCTCTCTTCGATTCGTTTCGAAAGCTCGAAAACATACTTAACGTTCACATCTGCCTGTAACAAAGACCTCTGTAAGTCTCGGATAAGCTCTTTAACAACGGCTTCATCGACCACAGAAACTCGAAAAATCTTTTTTAATGATTCGTAAAGAGACGAGCCCAGCCTTTCTAAAGCCAATTTAAACTCTCCACATGCATTTTATGCCGAAGCGTATATTATGTCTATTGCAATGGAAATACTTATTCTCACGCCCATAAATATATCTTGAACCGCGAAGCCTTTTACAGAGAGAATTAGTTTATATGCGTCTAAGAAATGAAGTTATTAATCATTAAATCATCGGTTAAGATAACATAAAATATTGGATGTGTAAAGCGATGAAAAAATTCATTGACCTGAGAAGCGACACCGTGACTTTACCAACGGAGGAAATGCTTGAAGCCATAAAAAATGCAGAGCTCGGAGACGATGTCTACAGAGAAGATCCCACAGTCAACAGATTAGAAGAGATGGCTGCCAAAAAAATGGGTAAAGAGGCATCTTTACTCGTGCCCAGCGGCACAATGGCTAATCTGGTCTCTGTGATGAGCAATACTCATCCAGGAGAATGCGCAATTCTAGGGGCTGAATCCCATATCTACTGGTATGAGGCAGGCGGAATCTCGACCATAGCAGGGGTCCTCCCTTGGCCAATAAAAGAAACTATGGGTGTTATGAACCCAAAGGATATTGAAGCTGCTGTCAAATCCGAAAATATTCATTTCCCGAAAAATACGCTTGTCTGCATAGAGAACACACATAATAGGGCTGGCGGCACAATCGTTAACCCCGATCAAATCAAAGCCATCAGTGAAGTAGCTCACGTTCATGGTTTGAAGCTTTACATGGATGGCGCGAGAATATTCAATGCCGCGGTTGCTTTAAAAATTGATGTTAAAGAGCTGGCGAGGCATGTCGATAACTTGATGTTTTGTTTGTCGAAGGGACTTAGTTGCCCAGTAGGCTCATTGGTTGTCGGCAGCAATGAATTCATCGAAAGAGCAAGGAAGATGAGAAAGATACTAGGCGGAGGGATGCGTCAAGCAGGCATCATAGCGGCTCCTGGCATAATCGCCCTCGAAAAAATGATTAATCGATTAGAAGACGACCACAGAAACGCTCGGTTTTTAGCTGAAGGAATAGCCAAAATTGAGGGTATATCCATTGACTTGAGAACTGTGCAGACTAACATGGTTCTTTTCGAAGTGAATCATCTAGGGATAAAAGCAGGTCAATTTCTAAATAATCTGAAAAAACACGGCGTATTAGCGTCAAGTCACGGCGAAACAAATGTAAGAATGGTGACGCATCGGGGAATCGAAAAAGAAGACATAGACAAAACGTTAACAGTAGTTGAAGATGTCGTAAAAGATATAAAGATGGAAAAAAGACGCTAAAAACCTTTTAGAAAATAATTTAGCTGCTTTTTATCCGCACAATTTTGGTTCTGCCTAAAATACGCCAATATTCAACTTCGACACCCGCGGCAAGATGCGATTTCAAGCTCTCGTCTTCTGGGAGCGGCGACTCAAAAATTTCGTAGTTCTCTAAATCCATCAGCTGCACGCTATTGGGCAGCATCGAGATGACCTGCCCGCTTCTTTTTTCAATTATGGGAACCTCAACTTGAGCATCAACGGGTTTCACGAAACTCTTTTTCATCCCGTCGAATACTCCCAGCGCGACTATGCGAGCTTTTGCAGAACCATGTTTTCCAGGTTTAGACTTTGAAAGGTCGACTATACGGCAGGGTTCATCATCTATGATTACGTAGGTTCCAACTTTTAGGCTTCCCACATCTACAGGTTTACTCATCCTAATCAGCCTCTACGATTCTAGATACATCATCTTTTACAGATGAATATACTTTATAGTTTAATAAGTTTCCGCTTATAATTATTTAACGGTGTTAGAATTTGCCGAAAACTGTGGGAATAGTAGCCCGTACGGATCGAAAGGAAGCTCTGGACCTCGTAATGCAAATAGCCAATCGTTTCGAACGTGAAGGGTTCAATGTCTTATTAGAACCAAAAGTATCTAAACAAATAAAGCGTGTTGAGTCTTCCACTCCGCTTGAAAAGATGAAAGCAGACTTGATAGTGACAATAGGCGGAGACGGCACCATATTAAAAACGTGCCTTCGCATACCCAAACCAGAACCCGCAATTCTCGCAGTGGATATGGGTGTTCGCGGTTTCTTAACGGAAGTCCCACCCGAAAAAACTCTTGAGGCAGTAGAACGTTATCTTAATGGTTCTTACCAAATTGAACGATTCAGGAAGATAGCTTCATTCATAGGAGATAGGAGACTTCCCGACGCATTGAATGAAGTCTTCATCACATCTCGTCGTCTAGCAAAACTTTTGCATGTAAGAATACGGAAAGACGACTTGGCGATTGCTGAATGCCGAGCGGACGGAGTGATAATAGCTTCACAGGCGGGTTCAACGGCGTACTCGTTCTCAAGCGGCGGCCCAATCCTTGACCCAGACCTTGATGCCTTTGTCTTGACGCCTGTTTGTCCGGTTACTGTTTTACGACCGATTGTTTTCTCATCTAATTCCTCGGTAAGGGTGGAGCTGCTGAAACCTAAGACAGCAACTGTTGTTATAGATGGAGATTTCCAGAGAGAAATAGGGAAGAAGGAACCCTTGATACTTATAAAGAAGTCTGAGTACGAATCTTTATTTATTCGGTTTGAAGGTACTTTTTATCGACGTTTAAAAATGAGGCTTCTATTTTCTAGAGAAGAAGACTATGAAAACGAATATGAACAGTAAGAAAGTCATTGTCCTGGACACATCGGCTTTTATAGCAGGTTTCGACCCTTTCGCAGTTGACGGGGACCTTTATTCCGTTCCAACAGTTGAAAAAGAATTAGTTAAGGATTCCTTACCTAGATTAAGGTTTGAAGCCTCTGTAGAGAGAAGAAAACTTAGAGTTTTTGAACCTGACGCCACGTACGTCAGTATGGTTAAAGAATCGTCCAAAGATGTTGGAGACATAAATTCCCTTTCAGACGTTGATGTGAAGATTTTAGCTTTAGCCATCCAACTTAAAGAAGAAGGATTAAAACCAGCAATTGTTACGGACGATTACTCAATTCAAAACGTTGCTAAAAAGCTCGGATTAAGCTTTAAACCCCTTTTAACATACGGCATACGTTTCTTTTTACATTGGCAGATATATTGCCCATCATGCCATAGGAGATATCCACCAGACCACAAATTCGATCAATGCGAAATTTGTGGAACCAACCTCAAAAGGAAACCTTTAAGAAAAACGCAGATAAAGAAAACTCGATCTAACACTGCGATTTACCCACCAAATACAAATCCTTAAAAACCTTATATCATAATCCAGCGTACACAAGGAAAACCCAAGAAACCCAAGCTGCCGGGGAGATGAGAAGGGGGGGTTAATTTTTGGCAGGTTGGGTTTCTTGGTCAATAAATAAATGAGGAAAAGACATTATAAATTTTTCGATGTCACGTGTAATCTATTTTATGTATTCGAGGCGTGTTGTGTGATTTGGTTGAGTGTTTGATGGGGTGTTTTGATGCAGATTTTACGCAAAGACGTTAAGCATGGAATTATCACAGTTGTGCCTGACGTTTTAGATGATTTTTGGGTATTATACAATGTCATTCAGAAAGCAGACAGAGTTTACGCAAAGACTACACGGGAAGTTAGACTTGGAGATCGATATGACCGCCCTGAGAAAGGTAAAAAAATTTCAGTTTTTTTGGGGATCTCAGTTGAAAATGTTATATGGGACAGATATTTGAATCGGTTGAGAGTTCACGGTATCGTCTGCGATGCACCTGAAGAGATTGGAGCTTTAGGTTCCCATCATACTTTAAACATAGAGTTGAACAAGGCGTTGACGATTGTAAAGGATGAATGGATGAGTTATCATATTGACCAGTTGGATAGGGCCAAATCAAAAGAAGTTTCGCCAATCATTATAATATCAATTGATGACGAAGGATGCTGCATAGCGGTTTTAAGAAGCTTTGGGCTTGAGATGAAGGCTGAGGAAAAAATGAATCTTCCCGGAAAGATGATGGCGGAGGAGCGAGCTGAAACCCTTCAAAAATTCTTCAAATCTGCAACAAAAACCTTGGAAGAAACATTATCTACTTTTCAAAGCCCGATAGTTGTAATTGGATTGGGCTTTATTAAAAATTACTTTGTTAATTATTTGGAGGCGAATGCTCCGAAAATCCGAGAAAGAATCGTAGATATTAAAAGTGTCAACAGTGTCGGTAAAGCTGGAATCTATGAAGCTATGCGTTCAGGGATTTTGTCTAAAGCTTTAAAGCACGCGCGGATATCTGAAGAAACTGCATCTGTGGAGGAGGTTCTTAAACGTTTAGGTAAGGGAGAGACAACCGTAACCTATGGTTTAGCTGAAGTAGTGAAAGCTAACACTCTAGGAGCTATTGAAGAACTGTTGTTGACAGATATCACGTTGAGAGAAGCCTCTGATGATGAAAGGAGAAGCCTGGAAAAACTCATGCGAGAAGTTGAAGAAAAAAGAGGAAAAATCACAATAGTCAGCGTGGAACACGAAGCTGGAATAAAACTCAATTCGCTTGGCGGAATCGCTGCACTTTTGCGTTTCCCGATAAATTAGGCAACTGTTATTCTATCTTAATTTTTCCATTATCTTCTTCTCGGCAAAGGCAGATAGCTTTTTGAGAGCTTTCTTGTTCTTCGCTTCTACGGTTAACCTGATGATTGGTTGAGTGTTGGATGGTCGTATAAGAAACCATCCTTCTTTCTCGATTACTTTTACGCCGTCTATAGTTATGGTCTCGTAACCCATGTCCTTAAACTCTTCTGAAAGTTTTTCAACGAGCTTAAACTTTATTTCATCGGGACACTCGAATTTTTTCCCTGGTATTCGAGGATACCTCGGCACGGAATCTACGAGTTCTGAGAGCTTCTTGTCGCTTTCAGATATAATCTCAGCCATCTTGAGGCTTGCATATAACGCATCATCAAAGCCGTATACATCCATAAAATAAAAGTGGCCACTTGTTTCTCCTCCAAAAGGCGCTTTTTCCTTAAGCATTTTATCGTTTATGTAGGTGTGACCAACACGGCTTAGAACAGGTTTTCCACCGTATTTCTCTATTATTTCCTCTATACTCATGGAGCAGCTAACTTCATAAACTATTGGAGCGCCTTGCTGTTTTTTCAGATAATGTTCAGCCAATATAACTAGAACTGTGCTGTCGGGAACTATTCTGCCTTTGTCATCTACGAAGAGGGCTCTGTCACCATCGCCATCAAAGCCAACACCGAAATCAGCTTCTTCCTTTTTGACGAGTCTTTTAACTTCCATCAGAGTCTCTTCGCTCGGCTCGGGCGGATGGGCTGGAAACGTCCCATCAGGTTTAGCATTTATTGCAATTGGTTCTATACCTACCTTTTTAAATAGGTTTGGTATAAGAAGGGAACATGAACCGTTTCCTGGATCTGCCACGGCCTTCATTACTTTTTTAATTTTTATCTTTTTGGCGATGTATTCTTCATAGTCTGAGACCGCATGCGGGTTTCTTTCAAGTTTGCCATATGTAGCGGTTTTGAATTGACCTTTGAGCGCTATGTCTCTTAAGTATTCCATGCCCATGCCCATGCAGACGAAGCCTGTTTCCCGCCATATCTTCACACCGTTCCATTCAGCTGGATTATGAGAAGCTGTAACCATGACGCCGCCGTTCTTTCTATAATGCACCGAAGCGAAATAAAGTAAGGGCGTCGTGACTATGCCTATATCTTCAACATTAAGTCCGCCTGAAAGCATTCCCTCTATAAGAGCGTCTCCCAAGGGTTTACTGCTTAACCTTACATCTCTTCCAACAACGAAGTTTTTCCCCTCGCCGTCAACATAAGAGGCGATAGCCTTGCCAACCCTGACAGCGACTTCTTCTGTAATATCTGTGCCATATATTCCTCGAATGTCATAAGCTCTAAAAATCTGTTCTGAAATCATGCCATAACTACCTGCGTTGAAATATAATAAGGTAAACTATTAAAATTTCTGTTTGATTGAGATAGCAAGAAATCTGAGAGGAGAGAAATGGAAAAAACCGAAATAATCATCGCTTATGGACATGGACTTGTTCAATCGACGCATAGAACAACCTTTGAAATCACTAAAGACAAGACCCTCACTAAACGAGGCGCCTGCATAATCGCTGTGAAATCCAACAAAGCTACAAGAGATTTGAGTCAAGATTTCAAAGAAGCGGCAAGAAACCTCAACTCAGAAATAACGATAATAATTGAGGCGGGAGGAGAAAAAGAAGTAGTCAAAGCCTTTGGAAATCCACAACTTTCCTTTACCCATCCAACAGACATCGTTGTTAGAAAAAGCAGTTATATATGTAACCGAACTATCGCAGTTAGAGCCAACAAAGCAGCGTGTGACCTTTCTAGAGGCCTTATCGAGAAACTTAGAAACCCGAATCAGATTGTTAAAATAACCATAACTGTGAATGTTTCCGATTGAACTAAGATTAACGAATTATTTTGATGTCTAAAACAGCCAGCCACCTATACGGTGCTACTTCACGGATAAGTCTCGTTGAGAGGATCTTTTCAACCTTGAATCTTGTCTGGTCTATTTTTTCATTTAACCGATTTCTTATTGTTTCCAAAGAAGCTCTTCCTTCCGTAAAAGTATAGTAATGAATGACTCCGCCTACAGGTTTTATAGCATTACACGCGTTTTCTAAATATTCATCCGCCTTTTCTGGAAGGTTCATGATCACGCGGTCAGCAGTTTCCTTAAGCCGAGTACGAACAACATTATTGGCGTCGCCGAGAATTGGCGTAACATTCTTTTCAACTCTGTTCAGGCGAATGTTTTTCTTTAGATATTCTATGGCATCAGGGTTTATATCAACCGCGTAGACTGTTGCGTTTTTATGCATCTTCGCGATTAGAATCGAGAACGGCCCAACCCCGGCAAACATGTCAATGACTGTTTCTCCATATTCGACTTGTGATGCGACTCTGTAATGTTCGTAGGAGAGTCTTGGTGAAAAGTAAACTTTGTTAAGATCAAGGTAATATTTACAGCCATATTCTCTGTGGATGGTTTCAGTTTTTGGCACACCAGCAATGACAGCGTATTCTCTTAGACGGTAGATCCCGCTTATGGCACTAGACTTAGCTAAGACTGTTCGGATTTGTTTATGAGTACTAAGTATTGATTCTCCGATGAGCTTTCTATATTCTTTCAACTCAGGCGGGACTTCTACGATGGCTATTTCTCCAACGAAGTCAATGGAGCGGGGAAAACTGGCCAACAGATGTGGCGGTAACTTATCTTCAAGAATCTCATAGAGGCTCTTTTGCTGTTTATTCCGCTTGGGGAATTCTTGAACGAGAATCTCAGACTGAGGTAGTTCCTTCTCAAATTCTGTGACTTGCTCAAATGTTGGCTTCTGCTTCAATGGGACATAAATATGTTCATCGATTAAGCGAACCTTCAAATCTTTGTTAAGAAGACCTAAGTTAGCGACAAGTCTTATGGCTCTTTCCCCAAAGTTTTTCGGAACCTTTAAGCCATAGGCTTTAACAGCGTTGGTAATCTCCATTAGCAAAGCCTGTTGGTCTATGGATTATAATATTTTTAAATGTGAGTAATCTTTAAATAACGTTCCATAATCGTTTGACCTTGTTCTTTTAGAATCTTATTCACGTTCTCTTCGGTTACACCCGTCGTTGTACCCACCATTGTAACACATGCGGCGCCCGCAGCTTCACCTTCCAGCAAGATTCGGGCTAATTCATCATTCGTAAGCTCCGATAGTTTACATCTCTTATTATTTGTTGCTCGAAGTAATCCTCGGATAATACCTGCGCAGAGAGCGTCGCCGGCTCCACTGGGATCAACAGTGGGAACTTTAAATGCAGCATCTCGAAAAAGTTTTCTTTAGTTTCGGCTATAAGCCCCTTTTTCGCCGAGGCTTATAACAACAAGATTTGCCCCCTTGTCTATTAGAACTCGCGCAGCTTCATATGGGTTATGCTTTCCAGTGATATCTCTTGCTTCGTCATTATTACAGTGGAATATATCTATCCATTCCAAAGCATGGGTGATGTAGTTCCAACCGTGCTTATAAGGCGTTAACGGATCAACTAAAGTTAGACATCCAAGATTCTTTGCTTTCTGAAGGACCCTTGCCAATTGATCGTCCCAAATACCAGTGAAACCTACTCCTCCAACATAGAATATCCGTGGTTTCTCTTTTTCTAAGATAGATAAAACAAACTCTGGATCTAAGAACCAGTTGGCTCCGTTGTCAACGTGATATCTGCGATCTTCCCCTCACTACAAGCACGATGTTCTTTGAGTTCCTACTTCACGCACTCTCTGCAAACGCGTTATTATTCCATGTTTCGCAAGCTCATTTTCCAAGAAATCCCCGAAGATATCTTCTCCTACTGGACCTACAGTGCTGACTTCCCCTTTTTTTAAGCCAAGCTTTCTTAAATCAACAGCAACATTTGCTGCATGACCGCCCATATGTACCTCTATTCCCCTGTCCGTGAAGGTGAGCTCGCCAGCATCTGAAATTTTAGGCAGATCAGCAGCTATGATATCTAAAACCAAAATTCCACTGCAAGTAACTAGCATACTTTAACTCTCCTTTAAGATTATAGACTATGAGAAAATCAGATTTATCACTTTCTTGGAGATTAACAGAAGAGACGAAGTAGACTACATTTTTGAGATAAGTTTTCTTATGCCCTCTTCTAACGTTATTTTCGCCTTGAAGCCTAAAATCTTCTCTGCTTTTGTCGTATCCGCCAAAGTATGAAAAACATAATTACTAATCGGATTTGGTTTATATATGGGTTTTATGTTTTTGCCCAGAACTTTATTGAGGATTTCTACGATTTGGTTGAAATTATGGGCGACACCTGTTCCCACATTGAAGATTTCGCATCCAAAGTCTTTATCCATGGCAAGGATTAAAGCGTCAACAACATCGTCGATGTGAATGAAGTCGCGCGTCTGGGTTCCATCGCCAAGAATAATAGGGGGTTCATCTTTCAACATTGACCAAAGAAACTGAGAGATTACATTCGCGTATTCGCCTTTGAATCTTTCTTTAGGTCCGTAGACGCTGAAAAATCTCAGTCCAACAGATTTGACGCCGTAGAGGATATTGTAGAGTTTAGCTAACCGCTCTATGGAGTATCGTCCTTCGGTGTAAAAATCTGTGACGAAAACAGGCATGTCTTCGTTGTATGGAACCTTATTGCCGTTGTAGATGCTACTGCTACTAGCATAAACTACTTTACACTTCTTTTCCTTGGCGTACTCGAAGATCGTAATCGCGTCGTTTACGGCTTCGCCTACAAGCCATGGATTCCTCTTATACATAGGAGTCGATGAAGGTATCCCTATATGAAATATGGCATCGATATTTGGTGCAAATTTTGAAATCTGATTATAAGGCTTATTAAAGAATGCAACATTCAATCCTTCAATATTCTTGATGTTACCAGTATGCAAGTTATCAAAAACCGTTACTGAATAACCTTCTTTCACAAGGCGCTCTACAAGGCTGCTACCTATGAAACCGCATCCGCCAGTTACGAGAAAATTCAATCAGACGCCTCCATACAAACATAATATCAGACGTTTAAATGATTTATTACTCATTATAAATACCAAAATAACAGTATCGGATGATTCGTTTATTCCTGAGAAAGACTATTATAGCGAGTTCTCATAGACCCAAAATCCTCGTTTAAATTCATGTTGAGCATCCTCATGTAATTGTGCCATGAACGATGTTTCTATGTGTGGTAGTTGCGGTCTATTAAAGTGGTTGAGGCATCTCGTTGCTAATTTGGGTTTATATACCAGTCGCTTGATATTAAGAAATATTTGTTAAATTTACAGAAATATTTAGGGATCCAAAATGAGTTTGATTGTGGCAGATGATTTATCTAAAAGATACAGTAATGTCATCGCGGTTGACGGACTCTCACTTAAAGTCGAGAAAGGTAGCATTATGGGTTTGATAGGACCCAACGGAGCAGGAAAGACCACTACAATAAAAATAATCTTAGGCTTGCTCAGACAGGACAGGGGTCAAGTGAAAGTTTTTAACGAAGACCCTTGGAACAATCCTGACATTAGGTATAAGATAGGGGTTATTTATGAGAGAGCTTATTTCCCTTCTCACCATCAAGTGCTTGATTACTTGAAAAGGGTATGCAGAATCTTTGGCGCACCAGAATCCAGAGCTCGAGAAGTCTTGGCTCTAACACGACTGAATGACGCCTATAACAGAAACATTAAAGGTTTGTCTGCTGGAATGCTTCAAAAATTCGCCATAGCTCATGCTCTGATTCATAAACCAAGTCTCATAGTGGCTGATGAGCCCACCGCGAATTTAGATCCAGAAGCCAGAAGCGACTTGTTAGACCTAATTTTAGAGCTTTATAAAAATGAAGGTGTGACCTTCCTTATCTCTTCGCATATTCTTCCTGAACTTAGCAGAGTTTGTGGATCTGTAGCCATAATCAACAAAGGGAAGGTTTGGGCTTCAGGCAACCTTGATGAGCTTTCGGAAAAACTGGGAGCGAAAACCACTAGAATTTCAACAGATAAGCCGAGCATCCTCGCTGAGGAAATAAGAAAACTGGATTATGTGAACCGTGTTGAAGAAGACAGTCGAGGAGTTACCGTTGGCGTAAACATGGGTAAAGACGAAAAGCTCTATGAGGATGTACCGAAACTTGCAAAGAAAATTAAAGCCAAAATCGCAGGAATAGAAAGCGGAACAGCCTCGCTGGAAGAGCTTTTCAAGCTCGCAGTTAGGTCAAGTGGTGAAGGAGGAACCCCGATGATGACAAAAGGTCGACCTTTCTTAGAGGTTTTCGCGGCTGCTTTAAAGGAAAACTATCGTTTTCCAATTCTAGAGATATTTGCTTTTCTTTACGCCTTTGGTACGTTTGTATTTGCAGGTTTAGGAGCCATCGTTGCCCAAACCAGTGAAATATTCGCGTATGGCTTAGTTAATTCTTTAACTGGGATACCGCTTTTCATTTTTGTAATTCTAATTCTGGTAAACGTAGCTTATGGATTAGGAAACGATATTGAAAAAAGGCATAATACAAACTTTACTATCATATCCTTTGAAGAGGAGATCTATTCTCACTGCTAAACTTCTATCTGCGATTGGAATGGCGTTAGTTTTATTTCTGGGAATCCAACTGTTAGCTCTCTTCGTTCTTGCACCAGACATCATCCGCGAGTACTTCTACACAGTATTGTTAACATATCTGGCCAACCTAAGCTCAGCTCTTCTGATAGCCGGATTCGTGCTTTTGATTGCTCTCGTTCTGAAGCGAGGAGGACTGGCTCTCGTGATTGGAATAGTGTTGTACTTCGCCTTAGGAATAATCGGTTCGATGGCAACCTTCTTGTCCTCAACTGGTTCAGACATTCCTCTCAAAGTATATGCAGTGATTTCCCCTAGCGTAGCTTTAGGTAGGTATTACGCTAGGTATTATTATGCAGGTGCGGGTTCTATTTCACCATTCACTCCTACAGAAATATGGGTTCCAAGTTTCTCTGAGGTGCTTCTTTACATTGGAGCTGCATACAGTTTGGTGGCTTTTGTCTTCCTTATTGGATATGTCTACTTTGACCGGAGGCTTGGGACATGAGGTGGATTATTCTAATAGGAAGATTAGGCACGGTTCTCTTGATGACGGGTCTAGCATTGGGCATCATATCGCTTATTCCTCCTGCGACAACAGGATTCACTACAAGTGGTTCATCACCTATGCCACCTGAGAAATATGTATTCCTACATACCACATCAACGCTAACACCTCAAACAGGGCTCTATATCTCTATTGAGTCCAACAGCAGCTTGCACGTTTACTTTCTCGATATATTTCTCGACGATTTCCAAAACTGGACAACTTCATGGGTGAGAGAACAATTTCCAAATCTTGAGGAACCAGAGGTTTTTGTGGCATCTCGCAACATAACCGTTCTGAACGCGTTTCTTGAAAGTCACTCAGACATTGTCTTGTGGGAATCAGATATAAGTAACAAATTATCTAAAGAGTTCTTTCCAACAACAATCAGCAATTTCACAGCTGTAGTTGCTAACCTATCTCTTAACCTAGTTCAGTTTGAATGGGAGATTAAGGTAATAACTTCGCTTGCACCCAAGGAAAGAATTCTATTCTCGATTCATTTGCTCATTCCCCTTGGCCTTGTCTTAACAATACCGTGGATATTCTTCACTAAGATTAAGAAAGCTCCATTGGAATAGAAATTTCTTGCATACGTCATAATAACCAAAAGATAACTTGTTGAAATCTGATTGACAGGATAACTCGCTAGTGATACATTATTATTTACATATTTCTTGTGTCCTAATAGCTATTTGTCGGAAAATTTGGAGGCTACACGACCGTGATAAACTCAGCACTTCCAGATGGAATTAGGTTTCTCCTCCAGTCTCAGTTCTGAATTTTCTGAAATATTTCGACAACCGTGCATAAAAACCTTTTTTCAGACTTATTTTCACGAAAGAAACTGCGATTTAAGAATTCAATGATCAAGATGGTCGGGGTAAAATCTCAAAACAATAAAAATAAAAAATGACATATCCAATTAAGAATTCCAAAAACAATGTTCAGCAGTCGAATTATTGCAAAATTTCGGCAATGTTATAAATGTTATAAAGCGGGCCCGGAGGGAATTGAACCCTCGACCTTCCCGAAACGATGGTTGCTCCATGGCTTTTACGGGTGTCTCCACCATAAGGCTTAAGCGTATAAGAGCTTCAACCTTAGCCTTAAACCGGCAAGTCCGCCGCTCTGCCTTGCTGAGCTACGGGCCCCTAACGTTTCTGATAAAAAAGGTTACTTATTAAAATGTCTATTAACCTTTTCTTTTTTGGTGGTGGTGAACGTTTGGGCGAGCTTATCTTTGTGGGTCTGGGGCTTTTCAATGGTTTAGACATATCGCTTCGTGGACTTGAAGAAATCAAAAAAGCCGATTACGTCTTCGCAGAGTTCTATACAAGTTTAATGGCCGGCTTCTCTATGAAGAGCTTTAGAAAAATCATTGGGAAAGAGGTCACTGTTGTTTCTCGGAAAATTTTGGAAGAAGAAAATGGCGAACCCATATTATGTAAAGCTGAGAACGCAAAAGTGGCTTTTTTGGTTCCCGGAGACCCCTTAATCGCAACTACACACGTGGACTTAAGACTTAGAGCTGAAAAACTGGGAATAACGACAAAAATCATTCATGGAGCCTCAATAATCTCAGCGGTTATCGGGCTTTCAGGTCTGCAAAACTACAGATTCGGCAGAAGTGTCACCGTTCCATTTCCTGAAGGCGATCTCATCTCTGAAACTCCATATAACGTAATAGCTGAAAACAAGGCGAGAAGTCTTCACACGTTATGTTTCTTAGATATCAGAGCTGAAGAAAAAAAATATATGACCGTTAAAGAGGCTCTGGAACTACTTCTAGAAATAGAGAAAAAGAAAAGCAAGCATGTTATTTCCGCTGAAAACCTTGTTGTCGGCATAGCAAGAGCAGGAGCAGGAGATGTGACAGTAAAGGCTGAAAAATTGACAAACATGTTAAGCTATGATTTCGGTTCCCCACCGCACACGCTTGTTTTTCCATCTGAGAGACTTCATTTTATGGAGGCTGAAGCTTTATTAATATTTGCACATGCACCGCAATGTGTGAAGAATATGGTGAAATAACCATGGAAGAACTGGCTTTGAAATATATCCAGAAGACAGAAAAAGCTTTCGAAAATTTGAAGATCGCTCGAAACCCATTAAATATAAATGAGGATCAGATCAAGGAAGTTATAGCAGAAGCTAAAAGGTATTTGGCGGATGCAAAATACTATTTATGTAACAGGAAGCTTGAGACAAGTCTGGTTTCGGTTGCATATAGCGAGGGGCTTTTGGACGCGTTGCGTATGTTAAATTTTGTTGAGTTTTCTTGGTAGGTGAAGACAAGATGAGGATCAAAAAGAGGAAGGTAGTTCTTGCTGAAGGCACCTTCGATCTGCTTCATTACGGTCATGTATATTATCTGACAAATGCAAAAAAGACAGGTGGAGAAAACGCGAAGCTTGTAGTGGTGATAGCTCGAGATAAAACAGTTGAAAGGCTTAAGGGAAGCAAACCTGTTATACCTGAAGACCAACGTAGAGCCATTGTGGAGTCTTTAAAAGTTGTTGACGAAGCAATCTTGGGATACGAAGATGTTGACATATCCCGGGTCATAGACCATGTTAAACCAGACATTATTGCGTTAGGCTACGACAAAGAAAAAATGGAAAAAGAATTACGAGACTATATCGCCAAGAAAAACCTTAATATCCAAGTTTTCAGAATGGGGAAGTTCGAGAAGGAGGAAATCGATAGCTCTACGAAAATAAAGAAAAAAATAATCGAAAAACATGGAGAATCAGTTATCCATAAAAATCAAGGTTCCTAGCTTCTTCACATCTTTCTTTTGTAAAGATGACATGTTTTTTGCTAAAAAAGTGAAAGTTTTCTCGGTTTTTGGGATTAAAAAAGACAAAAAAATAGCGTCATTAACAAGGGAAACCAA
This sequence comes from Bathyarchaeia archaeon, assembly GCA_038826015.1. Classification (GTDB taxonomy): domain Archaea; phylum Thermoproteota; class Bathyarchaeia; order Bathyarchaeales; family DTEX01; genus JAWBOR01. The sequence continues at coordinate 879 of JAWBOR010000009.1, read as the reverse complement.
TTGTCTTGTATATAACACAGTAAATCTGAGCATGATAATAATGGTTATAATCGTTGCGAGAGTTGTACCGTGCAAAGGTGATAATGAATGTCAAATTTCAGTAAGAATTGGCAAGAACATCCATCCGGGATAAAAGCAGTCTTAAGACCAGAAGCACCATTAAGGCAAAAGATCGAGCTGGCTACTAGACGCATCGAGGCACAGATTCAATATCTCAACGGCGCGATACATCTTTTAACAGAGAGAGATAAGTCTCTTTTCTCAAAGGTTGTGGATGCCTACTCTAAACATGAGATTCAACGAGCTAATGTCTTTGCTAATGAGCTTGCCGAACTGCGAAAGATGGCTACCTTTATGATGAATGCTGAACTCGCATTGGAAAGGGTCGATCTAAGGCTGAAAACGGTGACCCAACTTGGTAACGTCGCTGCGACCCTTGCCCCAGTTGGGAAAGTCTTACAAAGCATCCGCAGTGGGGTAGCAGGGGTCTTACCGAACGCTGAGCAAGAACTAGGCGCAATCGGAATGTTACTTGATGAAATAATGATTGAGGCTGGTCAAACCTCGGGCATGGGTCCAGACTTCGAGGTTGCAAGCGAAGACGCAATGAAGATATTAAACGAGGCAGCCGTGGTTGCAGAACAAAAGATGAAGGAAAAGTTCCCAGAGCTGCCTACGCTGAAAGCTGCCGAAGAACTTGGAGAGCTCAAATAGCTCCTATTTCTTTTTTTGTCAGAAGCTTCGAATCCATATTTGGATAATAGGCGAAGAAAAATGTTAGGAAAAAGATTAATAGCCATAGGTTTGATAACGCTGCTCGGTTTCCTGTTAGGTGTAGGAGCCAACTTATTCTATTCCCATGCGCTGCCCTATATGGCT
>JAWBOR010000008.1:0-30902 GCA_038826015.1 Bathyarchaeia archaeon | reverse complement strand
TGCTTCAGAAGGCGAGATGGAAGCAATAAAGCTTATAGCTAAAGAAGGATTAAAAGCCGAGATATGTAGCTTTGCTAGGGGCGTCAAAAGCGATATAGACGCCGTTCTCAGGAGCAATGCCAACTCTGTCTTTTTAGTGATTCCAGCATCTGACATACATATTGAACATAAGCTCAAAAAGACAAGAAACGATGTGCTGAAAATCACGGAGGAATGCATCGAGTACGCCAAGGACTGTGGATTAATAGTCGAGTTTGGTCCTGAAGACGCAACAAGAAGCGATACAGACTTCCTCAAAAAAATGATTGACGTAGCTGTCTCAGCCGGCGCAGACAGGGTTACCCCTCCAGACACTGTCGGGGTTTTGACACCTGAGAAATCTTATACATTTTTTTCAGAGTTGAAGAAAACATTTCCGAATGTTCTATTCGGCGTTCATTGCCACGACGACTTCGGCTTGGCGGTGGCAAACACACTCGCTGCGTTGAGAGCAGGCGTAGAAGAAGCCCATGTTACTGTCAACGGTTTGGGTGAGAGGGCTGGAAACGCAGCCTTAGAAGAGGTAATCGTGTCCTTAAAAATCCAATATAACATTAAAACGTCTATTAAGTCAGAGCTTCTCTACGACACCTCTATGTTAATCTCACGTTTAACAGGCGTGCCTGTCCAACCGAATAAGGCGATAGTCGGCGAGAACGCCTTCGTCCACGAATCAGGCATCCACACACATGCAATACTTGCTAAGCCAATAACCTATGAATCCATTCCGCCCGAAACTGTGGGGCGCACAAGAAGAATAGTTGCGGGAAAACATGCTGGGTCACATGGGATAAAAGCAGCCTTAAATGAGATGGGGCTTCATCCGACAGACGGTCAGTTGAAAGAGATAGCTCTCCGAGTGAAAACACTGGGCGACAAAGGCAAACGAGTAACCGACGCCGATTTACAAGCAGTAGCCGAATCAGTAATGGGGCTGCCTAGTACCCGTGCAATAAAGCTAGAAGAGTTAACGGTGGTAACGGGAGATCACGTGACTGCTACGGCTTCAGTTAGACTAAACCTCCAAGGCAAGGTTCTCATTGAGGCAGCTACAGGCATTGGACCTGTGGACGCAGCTATGAATGCTGTAAGAAAAGCTGTTTCAGCGGTGGAACCTATACGCCTAGAGGAATATCATGTGAATGCAATTACAGGCGGCACCGACGCCGTGGTTGAAGTAATGGTTAGACTGAGAAAAGGCGATCGTGTTGCTACAGCTATGGGCGTCCATGGTGACATAGTTATGGCAAGTGTTGAAGCAATGATAAGCGGCATGAACGTGCTGATGAGTAACAACAGTAGATCCGAAAACAATCCTGTCTCAAAAAGTATTTAAGACAGAAGTGAATACTACTATGTGCTTTGCTCCTTTGGAGGGCCAAAAGTGAGGGATAGACGGGTACGGAGGAATTGCTACCTCCATTGCTAAACAGAACAAAACGGATATTTCTACAGATAGAACAGTGAAGAAACCCTCCGATACCGCGGATATAAGTTCTCAACCCAAACCAATGAACAAACACATTTTAAAAGCTAAAACAAGAGGTATCAATAATGACTAAAATGACTGGCGCGCAAGCATTGATTGAATCCTTGAAGAAGCAGAATGTGGACGTGATCTTCGGCATACCTGGGGGTTCCACATTACCCATCTACGATGTCCTATACGATTCTGATATTAAGCATTTACTTATGAGACATGAACAATGTGCCGCACATGCAGCCGACGGATATGCCCGTGCAAGTGGACGCGTTGGAGTATGCATGGCGACTTCGGGACCCGGAGCAACAAATCTTGTCACTGGCATTGCCAACGCATATATGGATTCTTCGCCAATAGTTGCCTTCACAGGACAGGTTCCTAAACCCTTCTTAGGTAAAGACGCATTCCAAGAAACCGATATTATTGGGGTCACCACACCTATAACAAAATGGAATTTTCAAATTAGGAATGCTTCCGATGTCCCGAAAACCGTGAAAACTGCTTTCTATATTGCATCAACAGGCAGACCTGGACCTGTGGTTGTTGATCTTCCCAAAGATACGCAAACAGAGTCGGCTGAAATGGATTTCGGTGACAATATTGAACTGCGTGGTTACCGCCCAAACTATGAACCTCACCCTCTCCAGATAGAGAAGGCGGTTAACCTGTTAACTCAAGCAGAGAAACCTGTGATTGTGGCAGGCGGCGGAATAATAACCTCCAATGCTTCTATTGAGCTTGTAGCCTTAGCTGAAGTTTTGCTTGCACCCGTGGCTACTACACTTATGGGAAAGGGGTGCATACCTGAAAACCATCCACTATCAGTTGGGATGCTGGGGATGCATGGGACAATTGCTTCTAATAATCTGGTTCAAGAAGCCGACGTATTGCTTGCTGTCGGAATGAGGTTCTCAGATAGGAGCACAGGGGATGTAAAAAGATTTTGTCCAGACGCCAAAATCATCCATGTAGACATTGATTCAGCTGAGATAGGAAAAAATGTGAGACCGCATGTGCCTATAGTCGCAGATGCAAAACGCACTTTACAAGTCATATATGATCGGTTAGTTCAAAGTTTCAAGAGGAAGGAGAGATCTGTCTGGTTGAGTAGAGTCCAAGAGCTGAAGAAGCAACATGAAGAGATGAAGTCTGAGGGAGGATTAAAACCTCCATCCTTACTGGCCGAGCTTCGGAAGCTTCTGCCAGATAACGCTATCATAACCACGGAAGTAGGTCAAAACCAGATGTGGTCAGCTCTCTACATGAAGGTGTACAAACCGAGGACCTTCATCAGTTCAGGAGGACTGGGAACTATGGGTTTTGGTTTTCCAGCTTCCCTCGGCGCTAAAGTTGCATGTCCAGATGTTCCAGTTGTCGACATAGCTGGTGATGGAAGCTTCCTTATGACCGAGCAGGATCTTGCCTCTTCAATTGTGTGGAATATTCCCGTCACTGTTATAATACTTAACAACTCTGTGTTAGGCATGGTTGCCCAGTGGCAGAGACTCTTTTACAAGCGGCGTTATTCAAGCATTAACCTGACAAAGACTCCTGATTTCGTCAAGCTTGCAGAAGCCTTTGGCGCTCAAGGTTTCCGCGTGGGTTCCCTCGCCGAGTTTTCGAAAGCTGTTAAGACAGCTATAAACAGCGACGTTACAACTGTGATAGATGTGCCCATCTCTCCTGAGGAAGATGTTTTCCCGATGGTTCCTCCGGGAAATGGGCTTAAAGACCTTATACTGAGTTGATAAATATGGATAGAGAAAAACAAACGTATATCATATCTGCTATTGTCGAACATAAACCAGGCGTGCTTTACAGCGTCTCAAACATGTTTAGACGCCGAGGCTTCAACATAGAAAGCATATCGGTCGGTGAAACGGAGCAGAAAGATTTGGCTAGGATGACGATAACGATAGAGGGCAATGAATTGACTGTTGAACAAGTGGTTAAGCAATTGAATAAGCTGATTGATGTTGTAAAAGTAAGCATACTTGATCCGAGAAGCACAGTAGCTAGGGAACTGGCGCTCATCAAAGTGAACACGCCCGATGCCAGAGTCAGGTCAGATGTCATAAACTATACAGAAATATTCAAAGGTCACGTTGTAGATGTTGCCCACGAATCATTAATCATCGAGATCACTGGCGACTCGGAGAAGATAAACGCCTTTATAGATTTGATGCGGCCTTTTGGAGTAAAAGAGATTGCTAGAACAGGAATAACAGCTCTGCAGAGAGGAATGAAATCTGTTGAAATAGAATAGTAAGTGAATCCAAAAATGATAATAGTATATTTTGATAAGGAATGGGTATCTGTGCATGATTCTGGCGAAAAAGAGTTGAAGGCTCTCATGAAGGGGATTGAGAAGACGAGAGGTTTCATACGAAGACTTCTAAAATCGAAAGGTAACTTGAAAGTCTAATAACAGAAGTGTAAAGAAGACATGAATATATCTGAGAAAATTCTCGCTGCAGCTTCGAGAAGAGAAGAAGTAAAGCCAGGTGATATTGTAGAAGCAAAAGTCGACGTGGCGATGGTTAATGAGATAACTGGACCATTAGCCATCCAAACCTTCCATAAGATTGGAACTAAAAAAGTTTGGAACAAAGAACGTATAATTCTTGTTCTCGACCATCAGGTTCCAGCCGACTCGGTGAAATCAGCTGAATTACATAAAATAATGAGAGCCTTTGTGAAGGAACAGGGTATTCCTTTTCTTTACGATGTCGGCGACGGCGGTGTATGCCATCAAGTGATGGTTGAAAAAGGTCATGTCAGACCTGGGGAGCTCATTGTTGGCGCAGATTCGCATACATGCACATACGGTGCTCTCGGCGCATTTGCAACTGGGATAGGCTCCACCGAGATGGCTGCGGTTTTAGCCACTGGAGAGTTATGGCTTCGAGTTCCTTCAACGATCAGGATCAATGTGACTGGATCGTTTCAGAAATTTGTTACGCCCAAGGACCTCATACTAAACATAATTGGGCAAATCGGTGCAGATGGTGCAATATACAAAGCCGTGGAGTTCACAGGTTCAGCTATAAACGAGATGAACATGAGTGGCCGTTTGACCCTTTGCAATATGAGTGTTGAGATGGGCGCGAAGACTGGGATAATCAACCCTGACAAGGTTACTTTAGACTATGTTAATAACACGGCAAAAAGAAGACTATTCAAACTCTTCAAAAGCGACCCAGATGCTGTCTATGAAAAAACCATTGATTTTAACGTTGATAACCTTGAGCCTCAAGTTGCTTGCCCAAATTCAGTGGATAATGTTAAATCCGTTAAAGAAGTGAAAGGTGTTGAAATTAACCAAGCTTTTCTGGGTTCCTGCACAAATGGACGCATAGAAGACTTGAAGTTGGCAGCTGAAATACTTAGAAGTAGAAAAATCAGGAAAGGCGTTAGAATGCTAGTTACGCCGGCTTCGCAGGAAGTTTATTTGCAAGCTTTACAGAGTGGGTTGCTAGAGACTTTTATAAAAGCTGGAGCTTATGTCTGTGGTCCTACATGTGGAGCTTGCTTTGGCGGTCACATGGGATTATTGGCGGCTGGAGAGGTATGCATAAGCTCATCAAACAGAAACTTCGTTGGAAGAATGGGTAGCCCAGAAGCCGAAATATATCTGGCTTCACCAGCTACAGTCGCAGCGTCAGCTCTGACCGGAGAAATTGTTGACCCAAGGAAACTTTTGGAGGTTTGAATTTGGAGGTTTCAGGAAAAGCCGTAATCTTCGGTGATAATGTGAATACTGATGTTATTATTCCGAGTAAGTATCTGACTTTGCTTGATCCGTTGGAGTTAGCTAAGCATGCAATGGAGGGTGTGGATCCGAGTTTTGTGAAAAAGACCCAAAATGGCGTAATAATTGTTGCTGGGAAAAATTTCGGATGCGGCTCAAGCCGTGAACAAGCGCCCATTGCCTTGAAATACGCGGGCGTCAAATGCATTATAGCAGAATCTTTTGCTCGTATATTCTATAGAAACGCGATAAACATTGGTTTGCCGATACTTGAGCATTCAAATATTTCAAAAAAAATCGATGATGGAGACTCGCTTAAAATCAGCCTTGAAGAAGGGAAGATTGTAAACCAGACGAAAAATCAGGTTTTTTATGCGCCTAAGCTGCCGGATTTCATCTTGGAGATCATAAAAAGTGGAGGGTTAATAGAACATTTAAGAAGAACGAGGAAGGTGAAGTGATGAGATATAAAATAGCATTAATTCCAGGTGACGGAATTGGTCCTGAGTTAACTGAAACTACATTACGTGTTCTGAACGCTGTACAAAAAAAATTCAATCTCGACTTTAAATTTGTCGAGTTGGAAGCTGGCGATGCTTGTTATGAGAAACATGGTGTTGCGCTTCCTGAAGAAACCATAAAGGCCATTAAGAATTCTCATGTTTGCTTAAAGGGTCCGGTAGGTGAAACTGCGGCTGATGTCATTGTCAAGCTTAGGATTATGTTTGATCTTTATGCGAATATTCGTCCTATAAAGGCTTATCCAAATGTTCCATGTGTCAGAGACGATATAGACTTCGTCTTCGTCAGAGAGAACACAGAAGATCTTTACAAAGGCTTCGAGTTTATGTTAGACGACACAGCGATTGGATTAAGAGTCATAACTCGGAAAGGATGCGAACGGATTGTAAGAAAAGCGTTTGAGATTGCTTCTAGAAGAAACAAGAAAAGGAGAGTTACAGCTGTTCATAAAGCTAACGTGATGAAGGTGACATGTGGACTTTTCGCCAAAGTTAGCAGAGAAGTTGCTAAGGATTATCCGAGCATAACTTTCGATGAACAATATGTTGACGCGACTTCTATGAGGCTTATCAAGGAACCGCAGAATTACGATGTGATTGTAACCACTAATGTGTTTGGCGACATACTTTCAGATGAGGCAGCTCAGCTTGTCGGCGGTTTAGGTATGGCGCCAGGTGGAAACGTCGGCGATAATTTCGCTTTGTTTGAGCCTATTCACGGATCAGCTCCCACGCGGGTTGGGAAACACACGGCTAATCCTTGCTCAATGATTCTCGCGGCTAAGATGATGCTTGAATGGCTAGGCGAAAATTACAGCGACGAAGTTTGTTTTAAGGCTGCAGAAGCCATAGAAAAAGGGATAACGGAATCTTTACGTAAAGATTTAACAGTCCCCGATTTTGGCGGAAAACTCAAAACTATGGATATGGGAGAAGCCATAGCGGCGGAAATCATGCAATTAAATATTTAGAATTAATCATGGAGGTTTTTGATTTTTGGATCATATTCGGATATTTGATACGACGCTTAGAGACGGTGAACAGACGCCTGGTGTTTCATTAACCTCTGAAGAGAAGATGGAGATTGCTCTTCAGCTGGATAAATTAGGCGTTGACACGATTGAAGCAGGTTTTCCGTCATCGTCTCAAGGCGAACAAAAAGCCTTAAAAGACATAGCAAAGGCTGATTTAAAAGCCGAAGTTTGCGCCTTAACTCGCACTTTGAAAAGCGACATTGATGCTGCTTTAGCATGTGACGTGAATGCTGTTCACACGTTTATTTCCACTTCGGAGATTCAGATGAAATATGCCTTAAACATGACGCCGGAACAAGTCGTAGAATCTGCTGTTAACTCTATTCAATACATCAAAGATCACGGGGTCATATGCGAGTTTTCACCGATGGATGCGACGCGAACTAGATTAGATTTCTTAAAGAAAATCTGCAAAGCCGCCGAGGAAGCTGGAGCAGACAGGATTAATATACCTGACACAGTGGGAATAATGGCACCTAAAGCGATGGAGAAACTGATCAGAGACCTTAAAGAAGTTGTAAAGACCCCACTTTGTGTTCACTGCCACAATGATTTTGGTTTAGCCGTAGCCAATTCTCTGGCTGGAGTGGAAGGGGGAGCGAGCGAGGTTCATGTGACCGTGAACGGTTTGGGTGAGAGGGCTGGAAACGCAGCCTTAGAAGAAGTCGTGATGGGTCTCCACCTCGTTTGTAAAAAGAAAACTAACATAAATACGCGGTTGCTTTATGAAACTTCGAGACTTGTTTCACGGTTAACAGGCATTGTGATACAGCCAAATAAGGCTATTGTAGGTGAGAACGCTTTTGCTCATGAGTCAGGCATCCACACTAGGGGCGTTACAGTTAAACCTTTAACCTTTGAACCCTTCGGCCCAGAGATTGTTGGGAGACAGCGAAAACTCATAGCTGGAAAACACGCAGGCAAACATGGCATTAAAGCCGAGCTTGAGGAAAGCGGCTTTCACCCAACAGAGGCCCAGCTTAATGAGATCGTTGCCCGAGTAAAAGACTTAGGCGATAAGGGTAAAACTGTGACCGATGCTGATTTGTTTGCGATTGCGAGAGCTGTTATGGGCGAAATAGCGGAAGAAAGAATCGTTGAGTTGAGTGACTTAGCTGTGGTAACCGGCATCAGGGTTATTCCCACGGCTTCCGTGAAGCTCATTCTTGATGAGAAAGAGTATGTTGCCGCTGAGACCGGTGTTGGGCCTGTGGACGCAGCTATCAAGGCTATTCAGAAGATTACGAATAGTTTGGCGAATGTTCGTTTAACCGAGTATCGGCTGGAAGCCTTAACCGGAGGCTCAGATGCTGTTGCTGAGGTTATAATAAAGGTTGAAGACAAAGACGGCAACGTTGTCTCAGCAAGAGGAGCCCGAGAAGACGTTGTCATGGCAAGCGTCGAAGCCATGATAAACGGCATAAACAAAATCCTACAAAAAAGCCGAAGAAGAACATAACTCGCTTTTTGTTTCAACCCCTGCCACGGTTGGATTCTTCAAAGTTTTTGCTGAGCCCTCAAATGAAGTAGGCAGAACAAAACCGTAAATGTTTTTTAGTGGGTTTGTTGTAGTTGTTAAGGTTTAAAGATGGGTAAGACTGTTTCAGAGAAGATTTTTAGTCGTGCTTCAGGAAGAGATGTTTATACTGGAGACCTTGTCATCGCAAGTGTTGATGGCGCTATGGCGCATGATGGAACCGCTCTTTTAGCGATTGAAGCCTTCAACAATATGGGTGGATCGAAACTTTGGGACCCGTCAAAGGTTGTTCTCGCGATTGACCACGTAGCACCAAGCGCTACGGAAGCCTTTGCTAAGGTTCATAAAACAATGAGGGAATTCGCTTTTAAGCATGGCGCTCATTTTTATGAGGTTGGTTCAGGCGTATGCCACCAGTTGATGATTGAATCTGGGCATGCTTATCCCGGAGCTTTAGTTGTGGGTTCGGATTCGCATACCTGCACCTATGGAGCTATCGGCGCCTTCGCCACAGGTATAGGTTCAACCGAGTTGGCGGCGGTTTTTCTTTCTGGAAAGCTCTGGTTTAAGGTTCCGGAATCCATGAAAATCAATGTTGAAGGCGTTCTGCCGCCTATGGTTTATCCTAAGGATGTCATCTTGAAGATTGTGGGAACAGTTAAAGCTGATGGGGCAACTTACCAAGCCATTGAGTTTTGCGGTTCAACCATAAAGGCGATGAGCGTTGAAGGACGTTTAACTCTGTCAAATATGGCCGTTGAGATGGGTGCTAAGGCTGGCATAATCGAACCGGATGAGAAAGCCCTAAATTATCGAGCTAGCCTAGGATTAAAAACAGCGAAAGGGGTTAAAAGCGATGAAGACGCTGAATATTCGAAGGAGCTCAGCTTCGATGTCTCAGGTCTTGCGCCGCAAGTTGCGTGTCCTCATGCTGTTGACAACGTAAAAACAGTTGAAGAAGTCGAAGGCATACCGGTTAACCAAGTCTTTCTCGGTTCTTGTACAAACGGCCGTATAGAAGACCTGCATGTAGCAGCTGAAATACTTAAAGGCAAAAAAATAAAGAGAGGGGTTCGCGTGATCGTAACACCTGCTTCGAATAAAATTTATCTTCAAGCGTTAGAAGAAGGCTTAATCGAAATATTTCTCAACGCAGGCTGCACTGTTTGTAATCCTGGATGCGGCCCTTGCGTTGGGGCTCATCAAGGTGTTTTAGCTTCAGGTGAGGTCTGTGTTTCAACATCTAATCGTAACTTCAAAGGAAGAATGGGAAGCATGGAAGCCGAAATCTACCTGGTTTCGCCTGCTACAGCCGCAGTAACAGCCCTTGAGGGAAAGATAACCGATCCGCGAAGAATTCTGAAGGAGAAATAGCCGCGATGAAGATTCAAGGCATAGTTTGGAAGGTCGGCGATAACATTAACACAGATCTCATAATCGCTGGAAAGTACAAGCTTAACATAACTAACATTGACGAGCTGGCTAAACATGCGATGGAAGGTGTGATACCTGATTTTGCACAAAAAGTCAAAAAGGGTGACGTGATAGTAGCAGGAAACAATTTCGGATGCGGCTCAAGCCGTGAACAAGCACCTCTTGTCTTGAAACATCTCGGCTTAGGCGCCGTTATAGCCAAGTCTTTTGCCCGCATCTTCTATCGAAATGCCATAAACATTGGTCTGCCAGCGGTGGAATGCAAAAACGTAGACGATATCAGCGAAGGAGACTTAATAGCAGCCAACTTAACAGAAGGTTTTGTTGAGAACCTTACGAAAAACAAGACTTATTCCATTAAACCTATGCCGCCTGCGCTTTGGGAAATTCTATCCGAAGGTGGACTAGTCGAATACGTCAAAAAACACGGCAAGCTGCCTTGGTGAATCAATCAATGTGGCTTTACCACATCTTTTGTTAAACAACCGGCATTTTCGTACTTAACGGTTTCAAAAATCCATTTTTAATCTCCAGTTTTAGCAATCTCATTTTTGCATAAAATTAAAAAAAGAGAAGGAAGTTATCAGTAGGCATGTAATTCAGCTGCGAATACATAGGTAGCTTCGAATGAGTGCTCATACCCTGGCTGGTTGGCGGCTACCATCACAACTGTTGTTATGGCGTTTCTCATATTAAACATCATCATTTGTATGAGGCCTTCTTCGGTTTCATCATCGAGTTTCATGTGATACACGAGATTTCGGCGCCCCATAGGGAGCTCAAATTCTTTTATGAAATTCACTTGAAAACAGTTTAACACCGCTCCAGTTGTTATATACCAGCCTTCGTTGACATCCCAGCCATCTGGACCATCTTCAATATCATCAAAGAAACCGATTTCAGGTATTTCTATGTCGTCAATGTACCATCCACGTCCAAGAGTGTATGGGTCAGTCCAGTAGGTAAAGTACAATTCTATATCATGCCCGGCAAATAATGTCAAGTCCATGGTTTCCTGATACCATCCGCCGCTTGACCCTGTGAAGGCGTTCCATCTCACAGCAGCTAGATAAGTCGTTGGTTCAAATTCATCTGGACAGTTCGGGTTGTCTTGGGGATTTGGAATCGTTGAGATTGTTGTGAGCCCTTGAAGCGTATACCATTCATCTGTGTCCAAATCATGGACTTCTACGTAACCGTAATCCCAATCTTCCTCAATATCGTAATTGTTCCAGAAATTAAGCGTTGCACCTGTTACAGGTATGCTGAATGCTTGACCTAGTCTGAACCATGAGTAAGCTATTCCATCTGAATACCACTCATATGTGCCGCTGTATGCCAGTACTCCAGCGTAGTCGTCTCCATCAAAATAGATTTCTAAATAGCCATACGGGTTTGGTAACACATTGTAAAATTCAACATAGTTCACCACATAGGGCAACGAGCTTCCAAACGGATAATTGTATCCCACAGTGGGATAGGCTGTGACTTGTGTATCAAAGAAGTCGGGATACAAATACTCCCAGATCCATAGTGAATAAGGTAGATCCCACCATTCTGTATCCTCAGAGGGTATATCTAAAGCGTAATAGCCGTAGATTCCTTTTGGAGAACGCAAATCGTCAAGATAGTTTGCAACAGCCCATTCTTGAAATACCTGATCAAAATTCTTGCGGATTTTATGCGCTTTAAATACATTATTATATCCTTCGATTCCGTTTGCTTGTTCATGAACGATATCCCAAATAATCCTTTGACTACCGTAATGCTCATAGACATAGAAAGTCCAAAGAAAAGTAGCTCCGTAGTTAGATAACTGGTTTTGCCAGATTACCAATGAAGTGGCCCACCAATAAATCAAATATTCCGAAATGTGGCTCGCTGGGAATCCATATCCGCATACGTACCCAGCTAAGTCTGCGCAGCCTTCGTCAACCCATAATGTCTCATCATGGTCTATGTCGCTATGAATGAGATGCTGGAATTCATGTGCGAAAGTACTTTCATACTCATATGGGCGAGGTGGGTCTCCTGCGGGATCTGGTTGCGGGTTTGGTCCAAGCCGTCTATACCACTGGTATGTATCGATATGTATTATGTTCGCATTATTTAGATTGCTTACATAATCCCAGAAGTATCCTTCTATAAACCAAGGAGCGTTCTCAGGATCATAGAAAAGCCCATCTCTGATATTGAATATTAGTATTTGTATCTTGTAATCATTTAATGGGCCGGGTCTATCTGCGTACATGCCGAAGAATGTGGTCACAGTTTCCCAAATGTTGTTATCAAACTCATTTACAAGATAGGTTATGTTTTCTCCATATATTACGTCGTGGTATCCAGGCCAGAAACGCCACCCCGTTTGGGTCCATGGATACATGAAATGCCATTCGTCGTCGGCAAATCCCGGACCTTTAGGGTCATAGTAGTCTTGATAACCTCCTGGCCATACATCGGTGCTTAATCCTATCCAGATGTTGCAGTGTACACCTTCAGCGACGCGAACAAAGTCTAAGTTATAGAAACCTCCGAGATAATCGTCGCTAACTGGTACAGTCCACGGGTTTCCATCATCAGGCTTTGCACCCTCTAATACTATAGAACGAAGGTTTGGTGTGCCATCGATTCCTTTTAGGTCACCATCTGTTGACAGAATTGGTCTAGGTTTTGTTGAAGACGCTGAGCTTGGTGCAATGACTATGGACATAAGGAATATTGTGACTAACAGCAGGGAAACTATCTTTTTCATTTTTCTCATCCCTTTTTCTAGCACCCACACGTTCCTTCTTTTCAGAATTTGAAACTTTCGACTATTAAAAATTTAGATGTAATCTTGAGAGAAACTAAAGAGAAATGTTTGATTTTGAATTAAAGAAACAAAAACCTGTCTTTCTTTTCGTTTGCTTCCGTCAATAGACTAATAATTCATAAAGCATATTATTTAATTCTAGAGGATTCTCTTGCTATGAAACAAGAAGCGATTTTAACGCAAAGAGAAAGATGCAGGCATTCATGGATTGAGCTAGGGTTTTCACCATTAAATGGAAAGATATATAAAAGATGCGAGAAATGCGGCATCATCAAAGAAGAAACACCAGAATACATAAAGTAAAACAACGCGAGGCGAAAAATTTCTATAGAAGCCTCAAAAAAGCTTAATGCCCATTCAAATTCGAAAATATCTTGTAAAAGCTGTTTATTCAATATTTATTTTTCATTTTTCTTGTCCAAGCAACTAGGGCTTTAAGCAGCTCTTTTATCAATTCTCTTGTTTTTTCATCCGTCAATCTGCCTTTTTTATCTATTTTCTCTCCTGCATGGGCTACGATTACTTCTGGTTTGTTAATTGGATACATATTGAGGGAAACGAAGGTTTGACGAAGCTGATACTGCGCTCTTGCACCACCCAACATTCCTCCAGATGCACTCATCACAGCTACAGGTTTATTTTCAAAAGAATTATCTCCGTAGGGCCTTGAAGCCCAATCAATAGCATTTTTCAGTACACCTGGTATCGAATAATTATATTCCGGTGTGGCGATTAGAATTGCATCTGCAGTTTTTATCTTTGCTTTGAATTCCTTGACTTTTTCCGGCATTTGGGTTTCCAAATCCTGATTGAATGGAGGAATACCTTCAAGCTCAAAGATCTCGAGTTTAGCATCTTTAGGCAACAGCTCCGTTGCTGCGCGTAATAGTGCTTTATTGTAAGAATTTTTGCGTAGGCTGCCGGCAAAACCCAGAATGTTAATCTGATTGCTCATAATTTAGAACATGTTTTTTGCGGTTTAAATCGATTTCTCTTGTTTTGCTTAGCTTGTTTCTTGAATTTTGACTGGATGTGTGTATATGTTAAATCTTCTTCCTCTAGCGAAACCAATAAGCGTTAACCCAGCCATTTCAGCGATTTTTATTCCCTTATCCGTAGGTGCTGAAAGAGAGATTATGGCTGGCATCCCAACAATCGCTGCTTTAACAACTATCTCGGAAGTAAGCCTTCCTGTGGAAGCTAACAAGGTTTTACTGAAATCAACACCTTCTAGGGCAGCTCTGCCTATGACTTTGTCAACGGCGTTATGTCGACCTATGTCTTCAGCGAACACCATCATTTTCCCGTCCTCATCAAGCAAGGCCGATGCATGTGTTCCCCCAGTTTTCCTAAATAAAAGAGACAGAGAATTTAGAGTCTCAACAGCTTTGGAGACTACATGGTTGCTGAATCTGATATTCGATGCTTTTTTAGCCTTCATAATCTTCTTCAAGAGCTGAGGCGGAATTTTTCCTGCTCCACTTTCACATGACGTTAGCATGAAACGAGGTTTACGTGCAGAACTCATTTCGAGTTTTTTAGATAGATGAACACATGCCTTTCCTTCTGAAATCTCTAGGCTCAAAATATCTTGCAATTTCTCGATTATTCCTTCAGTTATTAGATGCCCGATTATCAGCTCTTTAATCTGGAACGGTGAAGAGAAAAAAATGGCATAGCACTCATCATCAACATAAAGCTCTGTCCGACTTTCCACTATAATTTCATCTTTTGTAGATTCGACAGATTTTTTATCAAGGTTTACCCTTAAAATCTCGCGTTCAACTGTAAGTGCGGGTTCTTCTTTTGTCGTTTCCAACATGTTCGTTTCGCCGTTTGTGACTTTACGGCTTCCATATTTGTTATGTGCCAGAAATTTAAAAGTAAGATGGTGCAAAAACTTTACGCTTTAAGATACCTCCTAATTTAAATCAACTAAACGTCTAATTCATTTCTCATACAATCGAAGAAGAATTACAAGTCGGTGAAAGGTGTTTTAGGCGTTCATGATTTGAAAGCCAAAGATGTAGGATCAAACACTGTTTACACGAGTTTCGCAGAGAAGTGGTCATAGGCACATCCATAGAAGAAGCAGACAGAATAGCTGAAGAGGTAAAAGAAAAAGTCAGTAAGGAATAGGTTGCCAACACTGTGCTATTCATGTTGATCCGACAAATAACTAGGCAAATTAGAGCATATAGAAACTGCATTTTATGTCAACTTTTTCGATGTCACTAGGGCTCATTTTTTATTATTTATATGGCAAACTTTCTATAATTGCAACAGAGAAAAAATGTTTGAGTTTAGCATTAATCGTAGAGCTGTAAAACTGGCGAAAGAATTGTGCGAGAAATCAGATGAATACGGTGTTGCTGTAACAGAAAACAAATTGGGCACATGCATAATTGATGCAGGATTAAAAGCCAAAGGAGGATTCTTAGCAGGCAGGAAAATAACTGAAATTTGCTTAGGTGGGCTTGGTGAAGTAAACGTGACTTACATGCATTTAAATAACATTTGTATTCCGTCAATTTCTGTGTTCACGGATCATCCTGCGGTTTCAACTTTGGGTTCTCAACTAGCAGGTTGGCGCATCAAAATTGGCGACTACACAGCTGTGGGTTCTGGTCCAGCTCGAGCTTTAGCCTTAAAGCCCAAGTCGATATATGATAAAATAGGCTACAGAGACAAATCGGATGGGGCGGTTCTTGTGCTTGAAACGTCGAAGGAACCGTCTACGGAAGTCGTAACATATATTTCTGAGTCGTGCAAAATACCGCCTGATAGACTATTCATAATATTAACTTCAACATCTTCAGTCGCCGGATTCACACAGATCGCGGGAAGAATTGCTGAGACTGGTATCCACAAATTAGATGAACTGGGGTTAGATCCGAAACTTGTGATGTCAGCTTGGGGTTGCGCCCCAATCATGCCTGTTCACCAGGATAATATTGAAGCCATGGGAAGAATAAACGATGCCATACTCTATGGTGGAGTAGCCTACTATGTTGTTAGCCATGAAGACGATGGGGCTCTTAAAAACCTTGTAAATCAGTCAGTTTCATCCGCGTCTAAACAATACGGAAGACCATTTGCAGAAATATTTCGAGAAGCTGAACTTGACTTTTACAAGATTGACCCAGGCATATTTGCGCCAGCGGTCGTAACAATCAACAACGCGAGAACTGGAAATACTTTCACAGCAGGCAGAATTAATATGGAAGTGTTAGCGAAATCCATGGGTCTTCGATAATTCCTTTACATTACGAGGATTTTACAGTTTAACCACCAGATTTCGTTGCGTTTTCACGTTTCTTCTTTGAGAATCTCATCAACATATCCAAGATTGGTTCATCTTCCTTTTCAAGAGGCCTAGTTCTAATCATTCCTGCTGATTCAGCTTTTCTGAATAGTTCTTCGCCTTTCTCAGTACGTAGAATTGTAAGCGTCCAGCCGTCTAAGCCTAATCCGCCTACGGATATATCTGCTAGCTCACTTGAGAAGTCTGTGCATGAATGAAGGCACTTTCTAACATATTCCTTTGCATCTTTTAAAGGAGCTGTTTTAACTTCGCCTGATTTGGCTGTTACGAGTATCTTGCCTTTTATGTTAATCTTTTTAACTTGACCTGGATCGATGCCCATCTTTTTTTGGATCAGTTTGGTTACAAAACCTTCATATGTAAAACATTCGCTGCAGAAAACCCCAATTGCGACTCGTAAAGCTTCGGAATATTTCTTTAATGGAACAGCTTGAATCTTCCGTATTAGCTCTATTTGGCAGGGGGTTCCCACGAAAGCTAGATTTTTCTTTTTTTGCTGAACCCCCTTGTCAAAGGCGATTATATTAGGCGAATAAGTGTACTTTGTTCCGGCGCATTCCAATAATTCGTCTACGGTTGTAGCCAGTTGTGGAATAGCTTTTAAGGGTTCTTTGTCGCTGACCCCAGCTACAGCTGCACCTTCGATTAATCTGTTTTCCAAAGCATATATTAGAAGAGTTGTGACGACCCCACCATCTTGGCATCTCTTCAATATCTCGTCATTGGTAGTTTGCGCGATAACGATGCGTCTATAAATGCCGAATTCTTCGCTGCTTTTTCTTTCTCTGTTAAAGACGAATCGTTCCAAATCGGGAATGAAAGATGTATAACGGGGACAAGTCTGAGCACAGATTCCACATGTTTTACAGTCGCTTACGAGCTTGGGCTCTTCTTTACTATATTCTAAACATTTAAAGGGACACACAACTACACAAGAGGCACAGCCAATACAGTTAGCAGGCAGAACCGATTTTCCTAAGGTCTCTTCAAAGCTTACTTTCGGAATAGACAACCTTTTTCACTGCTTGTTAAAAGTGTGTTTAGATGCATTATCAACTAAAAACATTAATATAAATTCCTCTATTTTTGAAACAGGAAACTTAAATGGATGATTTTTCTAAACTGGTTGAAGAAGCGAATTATATAGATGCCCAAAGTTTTCGCCGCCTAATTAATCAAACATATCAGATACTGTCAGAAGAAAAAGACTATTTTGGGAAGTCGCAAATTATTGGTAGGCTTATTTTAATGCCTCCATCAGGAGAGGCAACGGTCATCGGAGATATACATGGTGATATAGATAGCCTTAAACACACCTTAATAGAATCAAAGTTTATTCAGAAAGCCTCAAATAGAAACGAGACATATTTAATCTTTCTAGGCGATTACGGCGACCGAGGACCCTATTCACCTGAGGTTTATTACGTTGTTCTTAGCCTGAAGAACATGTTCCCAGATAAAGTCGTATTAATTCAAGGAAACCATGAAGGACCAGAAGATCTGCTAGCTTCTCCTCATGACTTACCCTATCATTTGCAAAGAAAATTCAGCGTTGAATGGCGCATTGTTTACAAGGAACTAAGCCAATTATTCAGACGTTTTTACATAGCTGTACTTGTAGATCAAAGATGCATAATGCTTCACGGAGGAGCCCCGAGTAAAGCAAAAAACCTGGAAGACATAGCAAACGCATATGAGAAACATCCTGCTGAAAGTCACCTGGAAGAAATCCTGTGGAGCGACCCAATTGAGAATTTCGTTGGAACACATCCTTCGCCTAGAGGTGCAGGGAATCTCTTCGGTGAAGATGTAACAAAAAGTTTTCTCAAGATGCTAAAAGTTCGTTTTATGATTAGGGGGCATGAAGCAACCGAATGCGGATACAAAATAGAACATGATGGCGGAATTTTAACGCTTTTTTCTAGGAAAGGGCCGCCATATTTTAATCGTTATGCAGCCTATTTGACGTTTAACCTTTCCCAAATTTTTGATTCGGCATGGCAGCTTGAACCCTTCATACACAAGTTTTGAGGACGCTCTGGGAATTTAAGTAAACTCGCTAAAGTTGTGATATGAATTTTTAAAATTATCTTACTAGTTGGAGATACAGATTTTCAATCCTAAAGTTTTATAAGCACTTGAAACTTTCTGCAATATAGAGTAAAACACGGAAGGTAACACTATGGTCCAAAAGTCAGCATTTAGAATTAATCTGAACGAGATTGAAGGAGAAGGGGAATTCCCATGCCCTTCATGTGGAATAATAATTTCTCCTGATGACGAGTCTGGAATCATATATGATACCATCGAAGTCAACACTAAGAAAGATGGAGCATTAAAAGAACTTGTTATCTTATGCAAAAAATGCCAAAGCATGATTCGTCTTGAAGGCTTTGAAATGCTAGAAAAACTAGAAAAATAAACAAAACATCAGTTACAGACGGAGAGTAACTTTCTTTAATTTGGAAGCAGAAGATTTTTCTTGTAGACCTTTGAATTATCTTCCTAGGTGGCATTCCTGAAATTAGTAGGTATCAAAACATCTACCATTGGGAGCTTTCCGCTTGAGGATTCTCCGAGCAACAGAAAAAGATGCATAGAAGACCTAATAGGCATCGGAATAGACTTCCCAGCTTACCCGCAGCTAACCGATATGGGTAAACAGTTCCTAGACGACTTGGTTAAACAAGACGCGGAAATAATCGTGGAAAACGGCGTTTACAAATTCAAAGGAAAAGAGATAAAAGAAGATGTTACGCCGCTTGGTTTAGAACCTTTCTATTGGACTTTACGATATCTGGAACAAGTTGGTAGCAAAAAGAAAGTCAAGCTAAAAGCAGCTATAACAGGTCCCTTCACGTTGGCTTCTTATGTTCAAACGAAAACTGGGATGTTTCCTTTTAACACAGCCCTTTCTGATTTTGAATTGGTTAAACAGTTGGCGAGAATCCTTTATAAAAGCTGTGAAGCTGCGGCGAGAGAGGCAAGCATGATATCGATTGATGAGCCTATTTTAGGAGTAATTGTGGGCGTCAAAATACCCTTCGGATACAGCGAAGAAGACATTATCGAAACATATAACTATCTTAGAAGAGCCTGCGGAGAAAAAATCACTGGAACACATATCTGTGGAGCAATATCCCCCAAACTGGCCAATATCTTGCTACAGACTGAATTAGATTTCTTAAGCCACGAGTTTCACAACTCACCAAAAAATATTGGTACATATAAGAGAGAAGACTTGGGAAAAAACGGGAAATTTTTATCAGTCGGATGCCTATCTAGCAAAAACCCAAAAGTAGAGAGCCCCAACGAAATTTTAGAAATAATGGAGAAGTTCAAAGAACATAAAGATTTAATTTTTACACCAGACTGCGGTTTTAGACCTCTCGTAGTGGCAGGTTCACGAGAAAAAGGCTATGAGATCGCGATAAAAAAACTTAGAAATATGGTGGATGCAGCGAATAAACTTAAAACGAGGATTTGACTGGCCTAAATCATTCCAATGTCTCTAAGTATTCTTTTGAACTCTTCCTCTTTTAGAGAGGCCTTTCTTCCATTTTCGTAAATTTCTTTAACTTTTTTCACGACCGCCATGAGCATATCAGAGCTTGGAGTTTTTCCTGTGACCTCTTTGATTTTATATTTAATAATAGCTTTGCCTGATTGTTTTCCTATTGTTAACCGACGTGTATTCCCAACAAGCTCAGGCGGATAAGGCTCATATGTCAATGGGTCACTAAGAACACCGTGAGTATGAATACCGGATTCATGTGCGAACGCGTATCCACCGACTATAGCTTTGTTTGGTGGAACTACATAACCTGTCGCCTTACCGATAAAGTTAGCTATCGTCGTTAGCTTTTCAGTTTTGCCCTCAAATTTTCTGATATTATGATGCATGTAAAGGTTCATTAAGACCTTCTCAGTTTCAGCGTTTCCAGCTCTTTCTCCAATGCCTAGAAACGTTGTACTTGCGTAGATTCTGTCCCAAACACCTGATGCAGCTCTAATAGCTGCTAAGGTGTTTTCAACGGCGTTTCCGAAATCATCGTGAGCATGAATTTCAACAGCACCTATTTTGGTTTCAGCTTTAATTGCCCTTATCTTAGCGGGAATGCCATTAGGCAAAGGCGCGTCGGGATCAGATAAACCTATTCCTACCGTATCACATATTCTATAGCACTCAGCCCCAGCATCGGAAACGGCGTCAATGAATCTTTTTTCCAATTCCCAATCAGCCCTTGTACTGTCTTCACCATGAACGAAGACTCTGAGTTTATGGTCCTTCGCAGCATATTCGACAATCTCAGTAACCCTATTTAAGAGTTCATCAGTGGTTTTATTAGGCCACTTAGCTTTAAAATGAATGTCTGAAACAGGGTGAGAAATCCCCACTTCTTCGAAACCGCATTCTAAAGCATCATCAATATCTTCTTTAACTGCTCTGCACCAGCCAGCTATTCTGGCATTCAAACCCATTTGCTGAATCAATTTCACAGCTTTCTTGTCCGGCTGCTGGTAATGGTGTAGCTCTATTCTCTCAACTCCGATTTCATCTAAAAGTCGAGCTATCTCTGCTGCATCTTCAGGAGACACTGCTAGACCAGGCATTTGTATGCCATCTCTCAGCGTGGTGTCATCTATTATAGGATCTGTTTTCAAAGGCAACTTGAAGTACAGTTTTTTCGGGTCTATTTTGGATTTGTCTATTTTATCTTTCCCCTCTCAAAGTTTTTATTTAGGGAATGTTACTGGGGCAATGGGTGGAAAATCGATATTAAGGTTTCTGTATGAATCACGTTGGGATGCTGCTCGACCATTTCGTAGATTATCTTTCTCAGCTCTTCAAGACTGCTTGCTTCGACAACAACAACGGCATCGAATCTACCAAGAACAGAGTTAGCCATCTTCACACCTTTTATCCGCCTAGATTTTACGATTTCCTCAGAGGTCCCAGGCTTAACCGTAACCATCACGAAAGCTCTTAAGACTTTGCGACGCAGGTCTTTGGAAGCCAACTTCATTTCACCTAGCAATTTTGATTCTATAGTACGAGAGAAGTTTCTGTGTGGATTATGTTTGGGTCTTTCTCAATGACTTTGTACACAATTTCATTAATGCTTTCAAGATTTGGTGCTTCTATTATAATAACCGCATCAAATCTGCCATAAATAGCGTCTGCTTGAACAACTTCCTTGACTTTACTCTTTATCCTCTTAACAACTTCTAAAGATGTAGCCGGTTTCGTCTTAATAAATATGTATGCCTTCATTTAATTCACCACCTTTATTTTTTAATAATCTAAATATTTCATTATCTCCCATGGTGTTACATAAAGACAATATTGGTTCCAATCGTTCGTTTTGTACTCGATAAACGCATCGAATATGTGACTACCAAGCGTATTATGGATCACGTCGTCACTTTTCATCTCTTCTAAGGCTTCTTTCAATGTGGTCGGGAGCTCCCTTATCCCCAAAGCTCGACGCCTTTCAGGAGACAGTTTGTAAACATCTTCGTCAACAGGGTCACCGCACTCGATTTTTCTTTTGACACCATCAAAACCAGCCATTAAAAGACATGACAATGCCAAATAAGCGTTGCACGATGGGTCGACACCTCTATACTCGACACGTTTTTGTGCAGAATGCTTTGATCCTCTGTAATATACGGGTATCCGTGCCAATGCAGACCGATTGCGTCGTGACCACATGATGTATATTGGAGCTTCAAAGCCGGGAACAAGTCTTTTGAACGAGTTTACTGTCGGACAACAAACAGCGGTTAAAGCTCTGGCATGGTCCAATAATCCACCGATAAAATATCTGCCCGTCTGACTGAGCTCGGCATATTCATCGCTTTCATCATACATGACGTTTTTCTCACCTTTCCATAAGGAAACGTGAACATGCATGCCGCTGGCATTGTCTAGATAAACAGGCTTAGGCATAAAAGTGGCTATTAGCCCATATTTTTTGGCTATGTTTTTGGCCACAAACTTATAGTAAAAAGCTTTATCAGCTGTTTCCACTAAAGGTCCAAAGCGAAAGTCAATCTCCAGCTGGCCGGCGGTAGCTACTTCGTGATGATGCTTCTCAACTGTGAAGCCAAAATAATCCTCAAGCGTTGAAGAAACCTCGTTACGATACTCAATCGTCGTATCCTCTGGGGGAGACCTATAATATGCTTCTTTAGGTCTAAGAATATAGCCACCACTAGAGATTTCAGGTGACTGAGGTACAACTCTTGGGGCTCCCCAAGAATCGCCTTCGCCTCCTTTGGGACTTACCCATAGATCCCAAACGAGTTTAGTTGGATCGATTGATGAGAAAATGAAATATTCCAACTCAGGCGCGAAGAGTCCAGTGTACCCCATTTCTTCAATTGTTTTCGCAGATCTTTTCGCGACGTAACTTCTTGGATCGACTACGGAAGGTTCTTTGCCGCCATAGGCCTCATAGACATCGCCAAGTATAATAGCGCTTTTCTGTTTTTCATCACTAGTCCACGGAAGGATAGCTAGAGTTTTTGGGTCAGGCATGAAGATCATGTCTGATTCTTCGATGGATTTGAAGCCTCTCACTGAAGAACCGTCGAATCCTATTCCTGAAGTGAAGGCGGAACCTTCGATGTAATCTCGAGCTGGAATGACCATGTCCTGCATCAAGCCACGTATGTCTATGAAAGCTGAATGTATCCATCGCACTTTATTTATTTGTAAAAGTTCAATAGCTTTATTAAGGTCTTCGGGCTTTTCCAAATCTCTCACCATTTTGTTCAATGAGAAGACTTCTAGTTATTAGTTTATATATAAATGTTTCGGTTAGAAAATAAAAATATTTAAATATTTTGGTTTTTATTGAATAATTATTCAAATGAACACGCGTGGAATGATCATTGGAATCTAATTTGTCTGAAAAGTTAGATAAACTAGATCTTCAGATACTTGATTTACTCCAAAAGGATTCCCGTTTGAGTTTTAACAAAATAGCTAGCAAATTGGAAATATCCGTGGGGACAGCATATAACCGCATCAAAAATTTGGAAGAAAAAGGGATATTGAAAGGATACACAGTGATATTGAATTCTTTCAAACTTGGATATGCGATGACGGTGCTGATTTTAATTCAAAGCGAGGGGGCCCACATCGTAGATGTGGAAAACGAGATTGCGCAGATTGACAATGTAGTCTCCGTATATGATATCACAGGAGATTTCGATGTCGCTGTCATCGCAAGATTCAAAAACAGAGAAAGTTTGAACATCTTCGTAAAAAAACTCTTGACTTTACCTTACATAAAAAGAACTGTTACAAACGTCGTTCTTAACGTAGTTAAAGAGGATTTTAGAGTCAAGTTCATTTATGAATAGATCATAAAAGCGATTTGTAAAAGTCCATAGATTTTATTTGGGAAAACTTTAGATATTTTTGAATTCAACTAAGACCGGAGGTCTCTGCAATGCAAATGAGAATAGCCATGGCTCAAATAAACTCTACAGTTGGCGATTTAGAAGGAAACGTTAGGAAAATAATGGATTATATTGAAGAAGCTAAAAAAAGAGGATCTAATCTTGTTGTGTTTCCCGAATTGGCTATTGTCGGTTATCCCCCTCAGGATCTGTTATACGAAAGAGCCTTTGTTAGAAAGAACAAGGAAGCCTTAAACAGAATTATTGAAGGTAACCTTGGCATGATTGGTGTGGTCGGTTTTGTCGACTATGACAATGATGGAAATTTGTATAACGCTGCAGCTGTTTTCGAGGGGAATAAATTCGTTGGAGCGGCTCATAAAACACTTTTACCTACCTACGATGTTTTTGATGAAGACAGGTACTTTAAACCAGCTAAAGAAGGAGATATTAAACCCTTTACAGTGGAAATAAACGGAAGAAAAGTCAGCATAGGCGTCGAAATCTGCGAGGATTTATGGGATGAAAAATACGAGATAAAAGTCACAGATTTGTTAGCTCAGAAAGGAGCTGATTTGATTGTTAATGTGTCTGCCTCACCGTTCTATGTGGGAAAAAGATTTGAGAGAGAAAAACTCTTAAAAGAAAAGGCAGTCAAAGCCAATGTCCCGATTTTCTATGTTAACATGGTCGGTGGTCAAGATGATCTTGTTTTTGATGGACAAAGCTGTGCAGTAGACGCTTCTGGAAATTTTATAGGTTTCGGCAAACAGTTTGAAGAAGACTTGATCAACATCGACCTAGATCTAAAGACGAGATCATCTTCTAAAATCACTCCTCCACCATTTAACAGAGAAGAAGAAATATTTAATGCCTTAGTCTTGGGGGTTAGAGACTATTTTAGGAAGACAGGGTTCAGAAAAGCCGTTATCGGCATGAGCGGGGGGATTGACTCATCGTTAACTACGTGTATAGCAGTTGAAGCTTTAGGCAAAAATAACGTAATCGGCGTTTCTATGCCTTCTAATATCTCTAGCGAACACAGTAAAACAGACGCACAAAAACTAGCTGAGAACCTTGGTATTTGTTTCATTCAATTTTCTATACAGAATATCATTGAAAGTTATAAACGTACACTAGAGAAGCCCTTAGAAGAAATTCGCAAAAACTTCGGCATAAAAAAAGATAATGACGACCCAATTGCTGATGAAAATATTCAGCCACGCATAAGGGGAAACAGCCTCATGGATATTTCAAACAGACTAAGAGATTTGGGAATACTGGTATTAGGCACTGGGAACAAAACTGAACTTGCACTTGGCTATTGCACAATATATGGTGACATGGTGGCAGGCTTCGGGGCTTTGGGGGATGTAGACAAGCTGGAAGTGTATAGATTGGCAGAGTATGTGAATAAAAAAGCTGGTAGGGAGGTAATACCGGAAAACGTGTTTAAGAAGAGGCCTTCACCGGAGCTTAAAGAGGGCCAATATACGCCTTTCGATTTCAGCGTCGTTTGTCCACTTGTTAACGAGATTATTGAAAATCGAAGGAGCAAACAGGAGTTGATCGATATGGGTTATCCACGGGAAATTGTTGAAGACACCTATAAACGAATACGAAAAGCCGAATATAAGAGACGCCAAGCCGCTCCAAGCATAAAAATCACACATAAAGCCTTCGGCATAGGTTGGAAAATGCCCATCGTAAACAAATATGAAGGTTAAGAATTATTGTAAAACGACTGACCATTCAATAGCGCAAATACCAAAGTATTAGTGAATGTGAAAAAATGCGCGCAAACGAAATAATAAAGCGCATAAGGGTTTCTGCAGAACTTGCCGCCGTACTAGAAGTTAGCGGTTGGCCTAAACCTGGAAACGTGCATAGAACCATGGATCACTCAGATGCCCGATATGAGCATTTTTTGGTAGGCTCGATCGTCCTAGGGTCTTCAATTGAGAAGGCGGCTCTGAAAGGTTTTATGGTTACTAAGAGAAATATTGAGCTTTCAAAACTCGAAGTTGGAAAACTGGTCGAAAGGGCGGTCTCTGATATATCCGAAGCGCACCTTGGCGGCAACACTCATCTGGGTGTTTGTCTTCTCTTTATACCTCTAGCGACCGCTGCCGCAAAAACCTATGTTGAAAGGGACATGGTCTCTCCAGATTTTCTAAGAGACAATGTGAAAGAAATTATGGCGTCAACTACGCCAGAAGATGCTGTAAACGTTTATGAAGCAATAACATTGGTAAGTTCTCCTCATGAGCTAGGTAGGATCAGTGATGTTCAAGCTCCAGATTTATTGGATAAACGGGCAAAGCGTAAGATTTTGGCGAATGGAGTTTCGCTTTTCGCCGTCATGAAGGAAGCCTCATCCTATGACAGTATTGCAAGCGAGTTAGTAACTGGTATGGAAATCTCCTTTCAAATCGGTTACAAAGAACTGATGGAGACATTCAACCTTACTCGTGACATTAACGTAGCAACTGTTCACACCTTTCTCCGAATATTGTCAAAAATCCCCGATACTTTCATTGCAAGAAAGGTTGGGATCAAACAAACAAACAATATAAAAAAAGCTGTTGAATTGGGCAGAAAAGAAACGGCGTGGATTTCGAAGATGGCTGAACAAGTTCTGAGAATTGGCGGGTTAACTACAAAGAAAGGAAAAGCAGCCTTGTGGGATTTTGACGGAAAATTACAGAACCTAGGAAAAGATTACAGCCCTGGAACAACCGCGGATTTGACGGCTGCGGCATTGATGATTGCATTACTATGTGGTTTAAAGTTCTAGTGGTCTATGATGAAACGGCTTAAAACCCGTGAAGGAGACTTCGTTGAAACCATAGATGGCTTAATCTTCGACGTTAAAGGGCTTGTTCATCCCCCTGATAGAGTAGTAGCTTACCTACGTTATGTGGAAGATCCCTTAGGGGACCGAAAGCGAGGAGAGAGAACCTATTCCAAGGTTTATTCCTTAAACGAAAGAGAAAAAATTCTCAAAAGCAAATTTCTTCATTATCTGTATTATGATCCCGTGTTTGGAGAGCAATTAGAAGGAGTCCCCGCTAACTTTGTATCAAAACTCTATAAGCCAACCGAAAAGATTTTGGATTTACTCCAAGGCACAAATTTAGATCAAGTTGAATCGCAGTCAACAGAATTTGCTAAAATCCTTCATGATTCATCGGGTGTACAGTTTGGCAATTTGGGTTTATCCGGTTCGGTTCTTGTAAACCTTCAAACTGAAGACTCTGATATGGATCTGATGGTTTATGGGAGAAAGAACTGCAGACTCGTATACGAAACTTTAAAGCAGCTGATACAGACAAAGAACAGCGACGTTTTTCCTTATAATCTAAAAGATCTGGAAAAACTTTATGAATTTCGCTCGAAAGATACATGGATTCCATTTGAAGACTTTCTCAAAATGGAACGAAGAAAGTTTTCGCAAGGAAAATTCGGGAACAGAGACTTTTTTGTTAGATTCATCTTGGATTGGAATGAAATAACTGAGAATTATGGAGACCGTCTATATAGAACCGCGGGTTATGCGAAAATCGAAGCGCAAATCGAGGATGATACAGAATCTATATTCACACCATGCAGATATGAAGTCTCAGATGTTAGAGTCCTTGAAGGAGCCGAAATCCCATCAATAAAAGAAATAGCCTCGTTCAGAGGAAGATTCTGTGAACAAGCTGTAAAAAACGAAATAGTAATAGCTCAAGGAAAAGTAGAAAAGGTCATAGAGAAGGATGGCACAGAATATTTTAGATTAATTCTAGGAGCTAAACCATCAGATTTCATGATAAGTAGAGGAATTACATAGGCTTGATGTAGTCTTTCCCCATAGCTTCTTTCGACCCAACTAGAACACGATGATATTCTTCGTCTTTTCTCCTATCAGCAACCTTTTCCAGTTTTCCGTAAACCATTATTTTATCATTTTTCTCGGCGATACCGCAATAAAGGCCTTCATAAGATGTTACCTCATAAACGTCGTGGATTTGTGGGCCGTCGTGAACTTTCACATCTTCAACATTGTAGACCGCAGGCAAAAATTCGGCTTCAACAGCGTCAGAAACTCTGGCTTCAATTCTCACCATTCCTTCAAATTTAAAGATTTTATCGCCGTATTTTTCTGAAACATCCTCCTCGAGTCTTACAGGATGAATTGAGAACATGGTTTCATGGAACAGCCCTCGATTCCATTTTTTCTCGAAGATTTTTTTTGCCTCGTTAAACGTAAGAGGATACAACTTAGTCTTGTCTATGCACCATTGCCTTATCCTTCTTTTATCGAACCTGCGAACAGATGACGTATCTGTATGATACATCTGAATAAGCGCGTTTTTTACAGCTTCGCCATTTTTTATTCCGTAAACAACTAAATCTATATCAGAAAAATCTTGATGAATATCTAGAAGTAGCGAACCCGTTACACCAAAATAGCTGAAGGGAACGCCGCTATCATCAGAGA
This sequence comes from Bathyarchaeia archaeon, assembly GCA_038826015.1. Taxonomy (GTDB): domain Archaea; phylum Thermoproteota; class Bathyarchaeia; order Bathyarchaeales; family DTEX01; genus JAWBOR01. Next base: position 3,127 of record JAWBOR010000008.1, on the reverse strand, counting down.
TCAGAGCAACTAGATCAACGGCTTTTAGTTGAAGATCATCGTTTTCCCTCATTTGTGTAAACTGGGAGAATTTTTCCTCAGGCTTCAAGTGAGCTGAAATCTTGTTCAAAGGCACAGCAGACATTTTGATGCCCATGACAGGTGAATCATAAAGGTATTCTTGATGATGCTCCAGAAACTTAAGTGTCTCCAACAGATTAAGAATCGTATAATAGCGCATGGTTCGCCTGAACCTAAGTTCTCCTTTGCTCCATTTCCCACTAGGGTCAGGAACATACTTCAAATAAGCGATGACACAGTCTTCTGGATGAAGATGACCAATAACGCAGAAGAAATAACCTTCTTTTGTTTGTACATAGTCCCTGTCTCTGAAACCACGCAAAGTCGAAGTCACTTGAACATTTAATATTAATTAGATAAAGTTCGACTGAAGCTGAACACCAACAGCCTATAAAAATCTATGAAATCAACATCATATTAGTTTTGATATGACTTTAAGCAGATCGGAACGGGTTATTATTCCTACAAGGTCTCCTTTTCTTGTAACTAGGACGCCTGGATGTCTCTCTAACAAGGGTCTTATCACACTTATGTCGGTTTCTTCTGGGACGCTGGGAAGCGGAGGTTCCATGATCTTCTCAACAGTTTCTTCAGCTATATTAGGGCTAAGATTCTTCATAATTCCCTCTTCTGAGACCATGCCAACAATTTTGTTTCCATCCATCACGGGCAATTGTGAAATAGCGTGCTTCATCATAATTTCGCCTACTTTTTGAACTGTGTCCCGTGGGTTTGTGGTTAGTACGCCACGAGTCATGATGTCGCTACATTTTTTCCCTCTTCCGCCGGCTAGTACTTGAAGGATTCTATTTACCGTTGACAATCTCGGGTCTACTTTTTCGCTTTCTATCTTTGCTATATGAGCTTGGGATACGCCGACCATTTTTGCCAGTTGGCTTTGGGTTAATTCAGCTTCTATTCTCATCCTTTTTAGTATTGAGCCTCTGATGATCACGCCAATAACCTCTAGTTATTTTTCATGTATAGTTGATGCTTTACAGTAATATTTACTTTTCTATAGATTTAATGGAGGATGCATAATGAAAATATTTTATGTATGATAATACATTTTTTTCAGAATAATTATACCGTAAGTTATATATTGGTCGGCTTGTAATCTTTAGAGATAAGATGGACGGGATATCTCATGAGAAATATATTGGTTACCGCCTTAAACCAGTGTCCTTTAGTAAATCAAGAAATTGAAATCGTTGAAAGAAAAGGGCTAGGTCATCCTGATTCGATATGTGACGCGATAATGAATGAGGTGTCGGTTAGGCTAAGCAAGGAATACCTAGACAAAGTGGGCGCTATAATGCATCATAACATCGACAAGTCGTTATTAGTTGCAGGAGAAGCTGAAACACGCTTTGGCGGAGGAACCATTAAAAACCCAATGAAATTAATTTTCGGGGATAGGGCAACCTTCAAAGTAGGCACAATAGATATACCTGTGAACGAAATAGCCGTTCAAACAGCAAAGGAGTGGTTCAAGAAGAATTTGAGGTTTGTGAATCCAGAAAAACATGTGGTTTACCAAGTGGAGATACAGCCGGGTTCCTCAGCTCTCACAGACATCTTCAAAAGAAAAGGCAAGGTTCTAGAAGCGAATGATACATCTGCAGCTGTAGGATGGGCACCTTTGACTAAGACTGAAATGGCTGTCCTTAAAACCGAAAAATACTTGAATTCGGAAGGTTTTAAGAGGCGATTCCCCGAAACCGGAGAAGACGTTAAAGTTATGGGGTTAAGAAAAGGAGATAAGCTGAACCTCACTATTTCCATGGCGTTCATCGACCGTTTCATCGAAAGCGAAAAACAGTATTTTGAGAGAAAGACGGAGATTCTTGAAGACATAAACCGCTTTGTTACAGAGAATAATAGTTTCGAGCAGATTCAAGTTCAATTGAACACGTTAGATGTGCCTGGTAGAGGCATAGACGGCGTATATCTGACCGTCCTCGGTACAAGTGCTGATGGAGCCGACTCAGGTCAAGTGGGCAGAGGCAACAGAGTGAACGGACTCATCTCTCTTAATAGGCCTCAGTGCTCAGAAGCAGCAGCTGGGAAAAATCCTGTTAGCCATGTTGGGAAAATTTACAACTTTTTAACCTACAAAATCGCGATGGAGTTATATCAGCAAGTGCAAGGAATTCAAGAGGTTTATGTCTGGTTGCTAAGTAAGATAGGTTATCCCATAGATCAACCAATTATTGCGGCGGTGCAGGTTATCCCAGAATCGAATGCTAAGTTCGAAATAGTGAAAAAGATGGCTGAAGACATAGTTGACTATGAACTAGAAAACATAGATAAATTCAGCATGGACTTAGCCCATGGAAAAATCCCAGTTTGTTAAATTTCTGTCCAATCTGCAAGCGGACGATAAAAAATTTAATCGTCAGATCAGAACTTCATATAAAAAAAGGGTTTTGTCCATTAGCAGTGTGTACGAAGCATAAAAAAGGGGGATTTAGGGAGATAGCGATAGACTACTGCGGGCTTAAACGCCTCAACGCATGTAAATCACCTTTCAATACAAGAGGAATCTATAGGCATTAACCCGCATAGATTAGCTATATACTCCCCTGATTTGGTGAGTTTGTATTCGTTTTCTCTGCCAATTTTATTCTTCACAACATAGCCTAAATTTTCAAGTTTGTTCATGATTTTTCTGTTAAGTCTCATTAGTAATGCCGTCTTCTGTGTTCTTCTGAGGGTGAAGAAGTTCACATTAAACCCTTTGACATTTGATTTAGATAAGAATTCAATTATGTCTATGGTTCTCATTTTCTCTTTTCTGTAAATTTCCACTATCACTTCTGATTCAAGGTCGTTTGGCTTCATGATTTCGAAGTTCTCAAGGAAAATCAATTCCCTTTTTTTACAGATGGTAATTCCATGCTCTTTTCTTTCCTGTTCAGTCTCAGAATACCCATCAGCCTTGACATAATATGTTTTAATATTATGAAACATGCCAGCCAATGCAGCTCCTATCGATGTAAGCCTGCCTGCAGAAGACAGATTGACATAGACATTGTTGCCCGATTTTTTTTTCTCTGTATATTAT
>JAWBOR010000007.1:0-32493 GCA_038826015.1 Bathyarchaeia archaeon | reverse complement strand
TCTTCTGTGAAGCCATAAGAGTGTAGTCTGCCAATCTTCCGACATGATTACAGTTAAACGCGCACACCACGCTTACAGCATTCTTTTTAGCTTTTTCAATCGCGATTTCCATAGCTCGCTTCGCCACAACTTGACCGAAACCCCAATTGCCGTTTACTAAAGCCGTGGAACCTGTTTCGCGTACAACTTCAATCTTCGCTCCTGGTTTAAGAATCCCTGCCTTAATCTCCTTCAAATACTGAATAATCCGAAGTATGCCATGGGAATCATGCCCAACAAGGTTAGCTTTAATTAAAAAATCTGAGACCAGTTTTGCTTCTTCGACGGGTGTTCCAGCAGCAACAAAAATCTCAGCTCCAATTCTCTTTAATTGCTCAGCTTTAAAAACTGGCATGAGTATCCTCCTTCAAACTTATAATCGAAGATTAGCTGGGGAATACGCATCGTATCGTTGAATTCATCTTTCAATCCTCTTCATAGTTTTACGCAAAGCTAGAATTAAAACATAAATAAACATACTGAAGTGTCGAATTGGTTTAAAGGTTTCCCTTTTCTGGAACATCACAACATATACGATTATTTTTGTTTCGAGCCGCTGTGTTTATAAGGCTGTTATACCCATTTTCTAGTACAGGGAGGAAATTGGAATAGAGAAAAGAAAAATTCAAATTAGCTTGTTGGTACTCGCTTTGATAGTAACAAGTGTTGGAACTGCAATCTGGATTTATAGTTTCTCTGCTGCTACTCCTTGGGAAGTCTTTGAGAATTCTGAACGGTGGGTTCTGGTGGACGGGTTTGTTCAGCGTCCGCTAAACCTGACACTCAACAAACTTAAGGCAATGTCTAAAACTACGGTTTACGCCGAACTTATCTGCGTTGGTTCTCCTACAAAGATTATTGCTAAAGGAAACTGGACTGGTGTGAGGCTTGGCTTCATTCTAGAGCAAGCTGGAATTAAACCAGAGGCTATAAAAGTTTTCTTCTATGCCAAGGATGGGTATACAACTGATCTAGATATTAAGACTGCTATGCGAGAAGACGTAATTATAGCCTACGAGAGAGACGGTGTGCCTTTACCTGAGCAAACATGTTTAATTGTCCCGGGAAAATGGGGTTACAAATGGATACGTGAGATCACCCATATAGAACTAGTTAACTACAACGCCTTAGGTACATGGGAGAGCAGCGGCTTCTCGGACACCGCTGAGATATCAGAAGAGAGCTAAAGTTTCTATCGAAACTGATGAGATTTTCCTCAGTTTTTAATTGCCCGTCTTTTCGGCTGTTCTGTGAAAACTTTTTAAATAGATTATTTATTTTTGGTAAAGGACAGAAGGAGCGGCTGATGTAATGAAGCTGATTTATGTAGTCATAGATGGAATGGGCGATTTGCCTACTGAAGAGCTTGGTAGGCAGACTCCTCTAGAGTTTGCTGAGACACCTCACATGGACTATCTGGCGAGCAAAGGCAAATTAGGGTTAATGTACACTGTTGATAAAGGGATAGCTCCAGAAAGCGATGTTGCAGTAATCTCAATTCTAGGCTATGATCCCTATAAATACCATGTTGGCAGAGGACCTTTAGAGGTTTACGGCGCCGGTTTAGAGATGAGGAACGGTGACCTTGCTTTAAGGTGTAATTTTGCAACCTTAGGCCAAGGCAGAAAAATTGTTGATCGAAGGGTTGGAAGAAATTTAACAACGGCGGAAGCAGCTGAATTAGCTAAGGCGATAAACCGTGAGGTTAAGTTGAATTCTTACCCAGTTGATTTCGAATTCCGAAACACCATGGGGCATAGAGGCGCTTTAATAATCCGAAGCAGAGATAAACCTCTCTCTGGGAAAATTTCGAACACTGATCCAGCCTATGAATTAGTTGCTGGTCTTGGCGTGGCGAAGGCTAAGGTTGAAATGGTTCTGAATGATTGTCAACCTTTAGAAGACACTGAAGCATCCAGGTTTTCAGCCAAACTTGTAAACGAGTTTATTGAGAAAAGCCATGTTATCTTAGATGAGCATGAAGTGAATAGGAAACGTGAAGCTGAGGGAAAACTGAAAGCTAACGTTGTCTTAACACGTGACGCTGGTGACGAGCTACCGAAATTTTTTAATATAAATGAAAAATATGGTGTCCGCTTTGCTTGTTTAGCTGATATGCCTGTTGAAAAGGGCATTGCAAGACTAGCTGGGATGCATCCTGTTGATGTTCCGCCGCCCTCGGGCAACATCAAAGCCGATTGTTTACTTAGAGCTGAAAAATTACTGAGTCTTCTGTCTTCTTTTAATTGTTTCTATATTCATCTTAAAGGTCCAGATGAGCCTGCTCACGATGGAGATTTTAGGCTTAAAGCCCAAATCATTGCAGCAATTGACGAGTTCTTCTTTGGGAATCTTTTGTCTCAAATAGATCTGAAAGATTGTCTCATATGCGTTACGGCTGATCATTCAACACCTTGTAGACTGAAAGCTCATAGTGATGATCCTGTTCCTTTACTTATTGCAGGAGACTTTCTAGAAGCCGAAGGCGCCAAAAAGTTCTCAGAGAAAGAATGTGAAAAAGGAAGCCTAGGAACCTTGAAAAATGGAACTTCGCTTATGCCTATGCTTATGGGTTTCTTAAAGCAGGCTAGGCGAGCCTCATTTTAACAATGAATTTTGCTTTCGGCGAGAAGCTTTTATTAATTTCATAATAATAAATTCTTTTTGGACGGTGGGTCTCAGGCGGGGGGCTAGGGGTCCCTTGAGAGGCTATCCGAGCCTCGACCGTAAACCCTCTATACGACGGGCCGAGAGCTGAGGCAAGGCGCAAAAGATCATTGAGCTGCCCAGCATTCCAACAATGAATATCCGTCCTCTGGGGCTGGCGGTCTCGGAGCGTCCTCTGTAGGGAGGACGTAACCGCGTTTACTAGGCGAACCTGGCCAGGCCCGGGAGGGAGCAACCTAAGCTTAGACGTTCGGCGCTCAGAGGGATGCGGATACGAGGAAAGAAGCTGGGGTAGCTTAATGAAAACTAGGCGTCAAACCTCAGTGACCCGCCGTCTGTTCTACTTAGGCCCTTTGTAGTGCAACGTTAATCTGGAAGGCTGGGTTTAAAAATTATTTTTTCGGCTCTAAATTTTGACCTTTCACGCCAATTTCGGTTTCTTTGTTCTTTTTACTATTCATATCGGGTATCGTATAAAAGAAAAATTGAAAATAAGCTTGTAAACCCTATTAGGAATCATCTGACTAGCTGAATTAGTATAAAATGAAGTCTAATAGTATGCCAATAAATAAATTCAAGAGATTGTCTAAAAGATCGGATCTATTTTTTTAAGAAATGGAAAAGGGTCAATCCAGCAAAGACGACCGACAGAAATTATTATATTTATTTGCGTGTATGGTTAAGGGCACGATAAATGTTGAAGTTTCCCAATATTAGAAACAACCTCAGAAATATGCTATATCTTCCCGGTGATGCTTGGGTTCTTGCGTTTAGCGCTACTATCTGGAGTATTGGCGGCGCTGTGGTTAATCCGTATCAATCCATCTATTTCTCTTGTGTTGGTTCAGACTCCATATTCATTGGATATCTTTTAGCTATGAGCTCGGGTATCACAGCGCTTATGCAGTTGATAGGTGGATATGTAGCCGATTCTTGGGGGAGAAGAAAAGTTATTGTAATCTTCAGCTTTCTTAGCGCCGCATCTGCCTTTGTGTACATCTTTATTGACCAACATGAGCTGCTTATAATACCAATCATGTTAGCTTCAATCGCTGGGATTTATGGTCCGGCTTTCAATGCTATATTAACCGACTCTATGCAGCCAGAGCTACGTACAAGAGGCGTAGCCTCTTTTACATTAGTTACCTCTATGCCCTCAATATTCTGCCCATACATTGGAGGGATGCTGATGCAAAGGTTTGGTAACTTGTTGGGGTTGCGCATAGCTTATTTTTTGAGCGGTTTTTTCGGCATCCTTGGGGTTTCCTACAGGGCGCTTAAACTAAAAGAAACATATTCAGGAAACGATAGTAGAACGGAAAAGGGATTTTATCATTTCATTTTAGACTTCGCTAAAGATAATGTGTATTTCCTGAAAAATGCAAGCAGTGGGGCTAAAAACCTCCTTTTTTATTCCGTTCTGGCAAGCATAGGGTCAGGAATGACTGTGCCCTATACTTCGCTTTACGTGGTCGATGCTTTACACGTCAAGCCAGAATACTATGGTCTGGTCACGAATGCTGCTGGAGCAATAAGCGTGATTCTTCTTCTACCAGCCACTAGAATAGCAGAAAAGGTTGGTTTAAAGAAAAGTGCGATTTATGCTTCGATTTCAGTTCCATTGACTCAGCTGATATTTGTAAGAGCGAAAGGGATGGATGACCTCGTAATGTGGAGCGTCATAGGCAGCGCAGGCAGCGTGCTATTAGGTCCTTCTCTGACAGCTCTTCAAGCTAATCTATCAACACGAGAGACACGTGGAAGGATGATGGCGCTCTTCAGCTTTTTTTCTCTGACCACAGCGATTCCAGCCCAAATACTCGGAGGATACCTATACAATAGTATGGGGCAACATTCACCTTTCTTAGCATCAATCCCAGCTTTTATTCTGGCCTCAATTGCGCTGGTAAAGATAAAGATCACAAATATGTCAAACAATTAAAACAGCATCATGCGTCGCGTCTTTATTGTTTAAATTATAAAATGATTGCTTTTGATCATAATTTCTAACATGGAGCTTTGCATGGGATAAAATTTCTCGTTGATACTTCCTAAGGAAAATAAGATCGGAGCCCCATAGGGATTCTCTACATCGAAAAATGCAGGCTTAAACCGAATCTTCGACTGACTGGAGTTGATGACCAAACGAGTTATTTCATGCAGCGAGATGCCTTCCAGTATCTGAACCCCTCTTTTAATAGACCGACAAATGAGCTCCTAAATAACAAAGAATGCGAAACGGTGCAACCTAACAAACATGGTTTGCAGTCTTTAGTCGATTTTAGAACGCCTTCAAAACAACGGGATCTAAGCAGTTCTTCTGCTGACGAGTTCAAAAGTGAGCCTATTCGCCATTTTGAGCTAGGCGATACGCCTGGGCAAATAAAGAGGTTGCCAACATTGTCAATCCCTAGATATAATCGTCCAGCGTCACAGATATGTGGCATCTCGCCTTTTACAAATTTTGGGATAAGCTTTATGAATTTCTCTGAAGATATAAGAAATTTCGGATCCTTCATCTTCTCATTTAGAACTTTCTTTATGAATCCATCGACTTTGTCCTTAGGTATAGAATAAATTGAGGCGAAGTTGCCTCCATCGATGCTTTCGCCAACCGTGGAGACGAAAAGTACGTCTACACCCAAATCTTTAAGCCAACTACAGATGGGAAGAAATTCTTCGTAGTTTTTATTGGTTAAAACAAAATTTACGCCCACTGTACAATCTCCTCTTACTTCGATCAAGTTTTTCAACCCTGTAATTGCCCTTTCAAAAGTCCCTTCTAGACCTCGAATAGTGTCATGCGTCTTTTCAAACCCGTCAATAGAAACATAGACGAAATCAAACGCTTCCGCGATTGTTTCAGCTCTTTGGGGTGTCAACAAAGTACCATTTGTGTTGACGCCGGTAATCATTCCCTTGACCTTGGCATATGTGGCTATCTCTTCCAAGTCTTTTCTAAGTAGCGGTTCGCCCCCGCAAAAGTTGAATATTGTTATTCCTGAACCTTCCAAATTATCAATAATCGTTTTCGCTTCTTCCGTGTTAAGTTCCTTGACTTTTTTCTTTTTCCAGAAATTACAGAATATACATCTGAGATTGCATCTATACGTAATTAGGTATACAACTGAAAAAGGCTTTGGGCGACCAATCTTATATCTTAGAACGCTTTTCGCAATATTAAAGACTTGGCTTGTAGTCGGAATGTTTTCACCATCTTTTTTATAAATTTCTACGCCCCGTTCATTAAAACTTTATGTTGAAGAAAGAATAACCACTGATGGTCCCAGAACAGACGATTTAATGAATAAAAAGATGGAAAAACAAGATTAACCAAATCCTTATACTGAAAACATCCCCAAAACCCTTTTGACATATTTTGAAGAGCCCCGGGCGGGATTTGAACCCGCGATCTACGGCTTTCTTGCATTTCGCAATACAAGGCCGTTGCTTTTGTTACGTTTTGTGTTCTAACCGCTGAGCCACCGGGGCGTTAATTAATTTCTTTAATTTATGAGTTTTTGAAACTTATTAGGTTATCTTGCCTTTAAAGTTTTTAATAATTTCCGTGTTTCTTTACGAGTTCCATTACACGTTTGTATTGTTGGAAGCTGACGTTTTTAGGCACGGAGTGATCTGAATGATATATGTATCCTCCGCCTTCTTTGGCCACTGAAATCTTGTTTTGGATCTCCTTTTCTATAGGTTTTGGATCATCTAAGGCCATAAGTCTCACGTCGATGCCGCCCATAAAACTGATTTCGTCTCCATATTTTTCTTTTAGTTCAATTAAGTCCATGCCGGCTTTAACCTCTAAGGGTTGCAGACAGTCGATTCCTTCCTCAATGAAGAACGGTATGAGAGTCTCAATCCTTCCGCAACAATGGAGAAACACCAGCATCCCTTTGCTATGGAAATATCTACAAAGATCCTTAAAGACCGGATGTAGCTCCTCTTCGTAATGCTTTGGGGAGAAAAATAAGCCTGTTTTATAACCAAGATCGCAATACAGGAAGGCCCCATCGAATTTAAATCCTCCTTTCATCATTCGATCGCACATACTCATGACAAGATCAGCGTCGGTTCGGTACATATCTATGACCCATTCAGGTTCCTTGATAACGGCTTTGAGAAGTCTTTCTGAAGCCACATAATTTTGGGCTTTATCATATCCAACCGTAGCGTTAAAGGTGAAAAATCTTCCTCGGTTATATTCACGATGAAAAGTTTGTAAGCCTGTAATCCAATCGACACGGTAATCGCTAGGTGTCAATCTGGGTTTTATCTTTTCCCAATCCTTTTGGCTCTTACAAGGGTAGTCAATAATCATCGGTGTTGTGGAAAGATCGCGGTGATTTTTCCTAACGCCGCCGTAACTGTTCCGTTCAACGATATATTCCTCATCTTCATAAAGAACCTCAACAGGAAACTGAGGCGAAGTGTCAGCTTTAAAATTAGCCAACTCGAAACCGAAATAATCATCGGGAGTAACTCCGGAAGGTAAGCCCTCATTATGCCATCTATCAACAGTTGCCGACCAGATTGAGTCATGAATTGGGATTCTATCTGCTTCACGATGCTGTAAAGCCTTCTTAACCCTTTCACGTGGAATCATGACATATTCACTTTTATTCAGGAATCAGGATGTTATAAACTATAAAAATATGTTGTATGCACAAATCGTTATCACAATAATTTTTTAACCATTAATTATTCTAGTAATCTTTCTTAGAAAATCTACTTGATGTGAAAAACTGTTAAATATGAAGCTTTCTTAAAAATTGACTAAAATATGCAAAGGGTTCATGAGCGGATAATCTTTGAACCATGATGAGGCAATCGAACTCGTAAAAACAAATATCAAGCATCAAAACATTTTCCTTCACATGGTTGCTGTTGAAGCCATAATGAAGGCTTTAGCTCAACATTTAAAGGAAGATGAAATTTTATGGGGATTAGCTGGTTTACTCCACGACATAGATTTTGAAGAGACAGCGAAGAGTCCTGAAAGACACGGAATTTTGGCCCAAGAGATTCTCAAAGGAAAAGTCCCTGACGAGATTTTGAGAGCTATAAAAGCGCATAACTCTAAGTATAGTGGAGTTTTTCCCCAGTCAAACATGGAGAAAGCTCTCATTGCTTCAGACGCTGTCTCGGGGTTAATAATCGCGTGCGCTTTAGTTATGCCCTCAAAAAAGGTTAAAGACATATCCGTAGAAACTGTGAAAAAGAAGTTCAAAGATAAAGACTTCGCCAGAGGCGCCGACAGAAACAGAATAGCCCTATGCCGAGAAATCGGGATGACTCTCGAAGAGTTTTTTAAAATAGCCTTAGAAGGAATCCGAAACGTGAGCCAAGAGCTAGGAATATGAAGCTCTCACTTTTGTCTCATTAAATCTTTTTGGATGTTAATGGCTTAACAATCATTATTTTTTCACTTTTAACAATTATGTTTTTGTTTCGTAACTGACAGATCTCCGATTCAAAAAGAATCTACTCATTTTCGAGTAGTAACTCTTAAATAAGAAGACCTTTAATCAAAAACCCTAACGAGGAATTGAAATGAAGACAAAAACCATTGCTTTCATAACTATGATGGGAGCCCTTGGAAACATTCTCTTCGTAATCTCAAACTACCTGGGACCTATTGTTCCCGGAGTTTCAATAGATCTATCTCACATACCGACCTTCATAGCAGCTATCTACGGAGGGCCTCTAATAGGATTCCTAACCGGATTGATTGCTGGTATCTTACCGGGAATCTATTATGGTCCTCTTGGCGCTGGCTCGTGGGTCGGTCTAATCGGGCTTCCGATAGGGAAGTCTATAGCGGGCATATCAGCTGGTTTACTATTTAAAAATGTAGGCATGAAACAAAGAAATAAATCGCTTCTCGCCGTTCCACTAATTCTGATATCTTATGTTCCAGAATGCATATACACAATTTTATACTTTATCGCGTTGCTACCATTTTTTGTTGGAAGCGGTGGAGCAGGCTTACTCATTTTCGTGTTACCAAAAGCATGGGCGGAAATAATCTTCATAGGTTTCTTCATCGCTGCCCTTGTTGGAAATACTGGTTTCAACAGTTTCCTAGCGGACTTCTTTGGGGTTCAAAACATAACATTAGATAACAAGAAAGGAAAACAAGAAGACAGCTAATGAGAACCCTTTAAAAATATTATGACAAATAGGTATTCATTTTACTTTTTTAACAAAGAAATAATATAAAGGCAAATTCTTCTATGATGCGTGATGAGGTTGTGCATGTGTCTTCGGACTTTTTGCATCTACTCAAAACCCGACGAAGCATCAGAATATACCTGTCAAAGAAGATCTCAGAACTTCTTATTCATCGTGTCTTGGAAGCTGCAACATGGGCGCCTTCAGCTCACAACGCCCAACCATGGCGCTTCATTGTCATAACAAACCAGGAAATGAAGCAGAAATTGGCGGAGGCCATGGCTAATGAATGGGCTGAAGACTTAGCTAGAGATAATGTGTCTCCAGAGGTTCGTAAAAACCTTGTTGAGGCTTCAATAAACCGTTTTGTTCGTCCGCCTATACTTATACTTGCTTGCGTCACCTTGGAAGAGATGGATGAATACGTTGACGAAAGAAGACGCAGATTTGAACATTTAATGGCTACTCAAAGTTTGGCAGCAGCCATCCAAAATTTGCTATTAGCAGCCCACTCCGAAGGGCTGGGTTCATGCTGGTTCTGTGCTCCGTTATTCTGTCAAGAAGTGGTCAGAAAAGTTTTAGGGATTCCAGTTGATGTTGAGCCTCAAGCTTTAATAACTTTAGGTTACCCATCTGAAAAGCCTGAGCCGACGCCTCGGAAACCTCTTAAAGAAGTAGTTTTCAAGGATAGGTGGGGTGAAGTCTTTTGATAACGGCTTTAGCTGGCGGTGTTGGAGCGGCAAAGCTTCTATCTGGATTAGTGAAGATTATTCCACAAGAAGAATTAACGGTCATTGTGAACACAGGCGACGATATTGAATTATATGGGCTGCATATTTCACCTGACATAGATATCGTAACGTATACTTTGGCCGGTATTGTCGACGAGGAGAAAGGATGGGGAATCAAAGGAGACACCTTTCATTGTCTCGAGATGCTTAGAAAATATGGGCATGAAACGTGGTTTAACCTAGGCGATAGAGACCTCGCGACACATCTGCATAGAACCGTACTGCTGAAGAAAGGACTTAAACTATCTGAGGTTACAGCTGAAATATGCCGCGATTACGGGCTGAAAGTTAAGATTATTCCAATGACCGATGAGAAATTTGAGACATGGATTGTAACTAATGTTGGCTCCATGCATTTCGAAGAATATCTCGTAAGGCGCGGTGCAAAAGACACAGTACTGGGCCTAAAATTTTTGGGAATTGAAAATGCCACTGCGGCTTCAGGAGTTATAGATTCAATTCTTCACAGCGATTTAGTTATTATCTGTCCAAGTAACCCAATTGTCAGCATTGGACCAATCCTTTCAGTGAAAGGGGTTCGAGAAGCATTGCGAAGCACCGAGGCTCGGAAGATTGCTGTTAGCCCCCTTGTGGCTGGTGCTCCGATTAAGGGTCCAGCAGATAAATTGATGAAGGGTTTAGGGTTAGAGGTTTCATCTTTTTCAGTTGCCTATCTTTATAGGGATTTCCTTGGCGCATTTGTTTTAGATGTCGCGGATAGGCATGAAAAAGAAAAAATTGAAGAACTTGGCATCAAAGTGGTTGTCACGGATACAGTTATGAAAAGCCTTGAAGACAAAATCAGAGTGGCAAAAACAGTTCTAGAAGAAAAAAGTTAGTTGACTTTGTTAAAGGCGCTGTATTCTTTAGCTTTATCCAGTATAGATTTGACCTGTTTTTGTGTCAAGGGATAGCCATGTAGACATCTTCCTCGGGCATTTGAGCCGCTCAGGAACGTTTCTTTAATCGGAAGCGGAGGCTCAAACTTATACAGTTCTTCAAAGACCAAAACACCTTTCCAACCCATATTTTCGCATTCTACCCTTTCTTTTTCTGGCAACTGATTACTCTCCACAAATTTTTCTAGAATACCGTAGCCAACGAAGGAATCTCCATTCTCGGTTTTTCGAGCTAAAAGTATTACGCCGCCGGCTTCCCAGCGTCTTCCAATACCAGGATAATATTTTTTAATCGTAAAGACTTGCTTAAACCATTCTTCTCTAGTGATTCTTAAAATAAAATTGTTAGGAGAATAAGATTCGCTCTCACTCAAATTTAACCCTCGCCGCAGATTAGTTAAAAATGGCTTTTCGATTTAAGAAATTTATGTCTATTCACGAATAAATTAGGATGCCAAAAAATATTCATTTATAAACTTGGGCGTCTTTTATGGAAATCTGTGTTCTTTTCGAATGTGTAAGCAACTCGTAATATTATGTCTTCACGAAATGGCTTGCTGATTATTTGTAATCCGATTGGTAAATTGTTACTGAAGCCGCAGGGGATGGATATCGCAGGGCAACCTGTTAGATTCGCGGGAACAGTGAGGACGTCGCACATATATAACGTGAGAGGGTCTTCGATTTTTTCTCCTACATCGAAGGGTGGAAGCGGCATAGTTGGACCTATCAAAGCATCGAATTTTTTGAAGGCTTCATCGAAATCCCTGCGAATAACCGTTCGAACCTTAAGCGCCTTCAAATAATACTGCTCATAATAACCCGCTGACAACGCATAGGTTCCAAGGATTATCCGTCTTCTAACTTCGGTTCCGAAACCTATTCTCCTATTCTTCGCGTACACAGCTGCCCAGTCTCCATCATCATGTTCAACGCGGTATCCGTAACGCAAACCATCGTAACGCGCCAGGTTAGAACTCGCCTCAGACATCGCAACAATATAATAGGCGGCTAAAGCATAATCCAAACTTGGAAGAGAAATCTCCTCATAGACGGCTCCTAGATCCTCAAGCTTATGCACAGCAGCCCAAACATGTTTCTTAACATCCTCTTCGACGCCTTGGCTGAAAAATTCAATGGGCAAACCGATTCGAAGCCCTTTGATATCGTCTTTAAGCAAACGCACATAATCCATTGTAGGCAAATCCACTGAAGTGCTATCTTTGGCATCGTAGCCGCTTACAACTGACAGAAGCAATGCGCAGTCAGCCACATCCTTTGTTAAAGGACCAATCTGCTCGAGACTATTGGCATAGGCAATGAGACCATAACGGCTCACCAACCCATAGGTAGGTTTAAGCCCTATTGTCGAGCAATAGCTGGCAGGACACCTTATTGAGCCGCCTGTATCCGACCCGAGGGCTAAGGTGGCTTCCTCAGATATAACTGCGGCAGCGCTTCCACCAGAAGAGCCACCAGGCACTTTCAACGGGTTCCATGGATTATAGGTAGCGCCGAAATAACTGGTCTCAGTGGTTGTTCCCATCGCGAATTCGTCCATATTAGTCTTTCCAACAATTATAGCATCTTCGTTTCTCAGTTTCTCGATAACCGTTGCATCGTATGGAGAAACAAAGAACTCCAGCATACGAGAGGAACATGTCGTGCGGACGCCTCTGATGCAAATATTGTCTTTTATAGCTATGGCTGCACCGGCGAGGCGTCCCAGTTTTTCACCTTTCCGAATTTTATCGTCGATTTCTTTCGCTTTCTTTAAGGCTTCTTCTTTCGTAACCGTGAGAAAGGCATGAATTTTTTTGTCTACTTCGTCCATTCTCTCTAAGATAGACGCGATGTATTCCTCAGCTCTTAAATCCTGTTGTTTTATCATTTTTGTAGCTTCGGTTGCAGTCAACGCATATGGTTTGAGCATAGAACGACCTCATATTCTATTTACACTATTCTAGGTGATTTGAAGAAAGCCTCCTCTTTTTTGGGCGCATTTTTTAGAGTTTCTTCTCTTGGCAAAGATTCTTTTGCTTCATCTTGGCGGTAAATGTTAACGAGGTCTAAGACGTGATAGGTCGGCAGCACATCTTTTACATTAATCTCATCAATTTTCTTGAAAAAATCAAGAATCCTATTAAACTGCTCTGTAAAGAGAGTTTTCTCTTCTTCTGAAAGTTCTACATGGGCGAGCCACGCGACATGCTCAACTTCTTTCGGGGAAATGTGTTGCTTCTTCACAAAGCAGCCTCCAAACAACTGCTGTCAACTACTTTAATTTAGCTAGACATCATGAAGCTGATTAACAATTTTTATGTGTTTAAATTTTTGAGTATCTGAATCCTTTTTGAACCTTTTTTATTTATGTGTTAAGGCCACAGCCCAAGAGACTTTAAGGCATCAGCAACTCTTCTCACAGCTAACATGAGAGCTGCTGTTCTCATATCTACTTCATTTCTCTTTGCTAGGGCGTCGACATCTCTGTAAGCATTGATTATTTTATCTTTGAGCTTACGGTTCACTTCCTCTTTAGTCCAGTGTTCACGATGGAGGTTTTGTACCCATTCGAAATAGCTCACTGTTACACCGCCAGCATTGGCTAGGATATCTGGAATCACAAAAACTCCTTTTTCAATAAGGATTTTTCCCGCGTCTGGAGTAGTTGGACCATTAGCAGCTTCAGCGATCAACTTTGCCTTAATGTTTCCGGCATTTGCCTTAGTAATTTGATTCTCGATAGCTGCAGGAATTAAAATGTCACATTCCAACTCTAATAACTCTTCGTTGGTTATGTTTCTGCATTCACCACACCCTAAGACAGAGCTCGTTTTCCTTTTATATTCTGAAACCTCAATGGGATTTATGCCTTTAGGATTATAGATTCCTCCTTTTGAATCGCTAAGTGCGACAATTCTGCAACCCTCTTTATGAAGCAGTTTAGCCGCGTTCCATCCCACTTTTCCAAAGCCTTGAATTGCCACAGTGGCATCCTTAAATTTGATTCCTAGGTCTTTGCAAGCTTCTTTTATGCAAAAAACGACGCCTTGTGCTGTTGCTTCTTCTCTTCCTTCGGAGCCGCCTAAATGCAAAGGTTTACCAGTAACAACCTCAGGAACCAAATATCCCTTGATTTGACTATAGGTATCCATGATCCAAGCCATAGTTTGAGCATCTGTATAGACATCAGGTGCAGGAACATCGCTGTATGGGCCTATCACCTGTAGAATCATAGAAGTGTATCTCCGAGTCATCCGTTCCAATTCACCCACGGACATCTCTTTCGGATTGCAGGATACGCCTCCCTTAGCACCGCCATAAGGAATATCTGCTACGGCGCATTTCCATGTCATCCACATTGCTAAGGCTTTAACCTCATCTAAATCTACCTCAGGCGAGTAACGAATTCCCCCTTTGTAGGGTCCCCTAGCATCAGTGTGTTGCACCCTGTAACCCGTGAAAACCTTGATTTCCCCGTCATCCATTTTTACTGGTATCGAAACCGTGAGAGTTCTCTTAGGATGTTTGAGGATTTCGTGAACGCCAGGGTCAAGATTAAGCATCTCCGCAGCTATATTAAGTTGTTGTAAGGCCGAGTCAAGAGGATTTATTTTTTCAGCCATTCTAAACCACTTTTATAATGTATCTATATTAAGAGACATATTTTTCTCGGCCACTTTAAAGTTTTCTTGTTAAAAGTATATCATTGTTAATCAATAATAAGAATGTATCTCTTACTATATGGAAAAGGAATTATATTTTGTTGTTCCATAGAATATACATGGGTGCAATAAGTTTTCTTACAAGTTCATTTTCAGAGCTCTTCAAAATGCCTTTTGGAGTATCCTGTTGAATTATCTTTCCTGAATACATGATGGCAATGCGGTCTCCATGTTGAAAAGCGTCTTCAGGATTATGCGTTACGCAAAGAGTCGTGACCCGTGATTTCCTCTGTATCTCTTTTAGATTAACTCGGAATTCTGACTTTGTAGCCTCGTCAATGTTGCTCAGCGGCTCATCCAGCAAAAGCACCGAAGGATTTATCGCCAATGCCCTTGCTAGGGCCACACGTTGTTTCTGGCCTCCGCTCAACTCATTTGGCTTGCGGTTTTCTAAGCCTTCTAAGTCTACGGTAAGTAGAAGTTCATTTACTCTCTTCTGGGTTGTTTCTTTAGAATATTTTCTTACTCGAAGTCCAAAGGCTATGTTATCATATACAGTCAGATGGGGGAATAGACCGAAATCCTGAGGCAAATAGCCGATATTTCTTTCTTCAAGCGGAAGTTTATCAACATTATTCCCATTTATCCAGACATGTCCCTCATCTGGCTTTAAAGCTCCTAGAATAACCAGCAACAATGTTGTTTTTCCGCAGCCGCTAGGACCCATAATAACCATGAGCTCTCCTGGGTTAATGGAGAACTCAACATGGTCAAGCGCCTTAATGTTTCCATAAGTTTTGCTAATGCCCTGGACAAAAAGTTTCTTCATTTTCTTTCCCTCGCAATCCATTTGAACGAAAGCAGGGCGATTATAGATAGCGTCTCCGCGATAATTGATGCAGCAATGGCCATCTGGGGGCGTCTTTCGATGTTAGATAAACAAGTGCAGGAATAGTCTCAGTCTTCCATGCTATGGCTCCAGCAAAAACAAAAGTGGCAGCTAATTCTCCCATAGCTCTTGTCCAAGTCAAGGAAAAACCTGCAAGCAAATCTCGGCTCGAAAGAGGTAACAGAACACGGCCTAGAATGTTTCTGGTTTTTGCGCCTAGAGATTTGGCTATTATGTCTAATCCAGTTTCTCTTATTTCTCTGAAGCGTCTTGTGGCGAAGCTTATGGCGAAAGGTGCTGAAACATAAAATTTCGCTATGATTACCGCTGCATAGGTGTAAGCCAGTCCTATCTGTTCGAACATGAGAAGATAAACTAGGCCTTCTGTGACCGGGGGAAACATCTGAGGCAAATCAATCAAGTTTCCAGCATACTCTTACCACGAAAATTTCTATAAACCAAAAAATACGCTGTTGGAATGGCAATGGCAACTGCCAATCCTCCTACTATGAAGGCGGAAGAGATGCTTATGATGATTGAGCCGATTACTCGATTGTCGAGGAGAGCTTTTCCCACAAGATCCCATGATCCGCCGACAGCGAAGTACAAATAGAATATGGAAATAAACATGTAAATAATCACCGCGTAGGCAAGCATATCGATTGCAAACTCAAATCTGTCTTTAACCAGTCTCCATGTCCCTCTTCGGTTTTTAACGCTGGTTACCAATGAATCAGTGATACTTAAAACTATGGGATGGCATTCAAAATATTAATTATCTCGGGGAACTTTCTGATTTCATAGTCAGCTTCATGCTGGATATTGTTGGCATTTCCTTTTTTGTTAAACCATATAGTTTTCATGCCTATTGCCTTTGCACCTACAATATCGGTTTGCAAAAGATCTCCGATATGAATAGATTCGAAGGGTTTAACTTTTAGATGTGTCAATGCCGTTTCAAACATGAGTTTGTGAGGTTTATAAAACCCCACCTCATCTGAAAAAACAGCGATATCAAAAAATCTAAGAACACGATAGCCCACAAGCACCTTTCTCAAAAGATTTCCTGGCGCCATACCGGTGTCACTGATTATTCCCATCTTGTATTTTGGATTAAGAATCTTAAGCGTCTCTTTTACGCCTTCCACTAACAGAGGCGGGTCCGAAACAATGAAACCCCTCATTTCTTTAAGAACATGTCTTTTCACATTTACTGGCAATTCTACAGACAAGGTCTTCAAGATGTGATTCAATCTTTCTTCAGCTGAGACATGCCGATGGTTCTCTTCTCGCCAAATTTTATGGACATATTCATGAGAGGCCCTATAAGCTTGTCTTATCTCATCGCATTCTCTTGAGAGACCCATCTCATTTAGAGCGTCAGCCAAACATTTGACTCTTGGTTCTGTATAATCTTTTACTTGGATTAGAGTATTCCACAAATCAAAGGTTACAGCCTTTAACAAAACTCTAAGCCTCTCGCTAGCGGTCTAAAATAAAGGCTTTCTTAGTTACGGGTCTCTCTTTAACCTCGTGAATAAGCATATCCATCCTATCACCTACGCGAAGAACAGGAACTTTTTCAAACTCATCTAAGGCTCGTTGCAGCTTAGCGTTTTTCTCAGCATAAATTGTGAGCAAGGGTTCATTTTTGATTACCCTATCACCTATCTTTTTGTGAAGCAGAATTCCTGCGCCAGCGTCTTTAGGTGCACCAGCAAGCCTCGCAACCTCAACAAGCGATGCGTTATCAATCCATAGAAGGTATCCTTCATTCTCGGAGCGAACAGTTAACTTTTGGTCGCCAACTTCTATGTCTTCAGGTTTAACAGCAGGATCTCCTCCTTGAGCTTCTATAATTTCACGAAGCTTCTCTTCGGCCTTGCCCGATTTAAGAAGCTCTGAAGCGTATTTTCTTCCATCATTTTTCCCGCTCATCTCCAAGAGTATGCCTGCTATGTCTGTTGCCTTAGCCACTAAATCAGGTATATATTCTCTCCCTACTATGACACTTAAGGCTTCTCGTGCTTCCAAAGCTGGTCCAATAGCGTATCCAACTGGTTGTTCGCCGTAGGTTACGGCGCATTGGACTTTTATATTTAGTCGACGACCTATCTCTATGAAATCCTTAGCCAAAAGGTCAGCTTCTCCAATCGTCTTTATTTTTGTCCCTCTTCCGGTTGGTATGTCCACAACTAGAAGATTCGCGCCAACAGCTTTCTTTTTACTCATTATCGAAGGCAAAAGAAGCGGGTCTATCGAAAGAGGATGCTCAACTTTGATGAATATATCGTCTGCCGGCGCCAGATCTAAGGCTCCGCCCCAGACAATGCATCCATTGGTCTTTTCAACAACCTTACGCATTTCTTCAATACCTAAGCCTACAGGCATCAAAATTTCTGCCCTGTCAGCAGTGCCAGCTGCAGACGTTATCGATCTTGAGGAAGATTTAGGTATCGTCAGACCAGAAGCCGCGATTATTGGAACGACAAGCAGAGTTGTTTTGTCTCCTGGAACTCCGCCAATTGAATGTTTGTCCACGATCAGCGGTTTATTTGTCTTCAAAGTGTTTCCCGTCTCAACCATAGCAAGAGAAAGACTTGTAGCTTCATCCAGGTCTAACCCAAAGATGTGAAGCGCCGTGACAAAGGATGCTATCTCAATTTCACTGAGATTCCCCTTAACCATATCTTTAATTATCTCGAGGATTTCCTCATAGGTCAGCTTTCTTCCACCTAGCTTATTCCTTATAGAATATACTGAGGAAGGAAAGGGGGCAAGCTCCACATCAATTTCTTCGCCCCGTTTCAAATTTAAGCTGTTTTTAACTTCGTCATAGACGCCTATGACGCCTTCCTCTATGCGTTTTGTTGCTGTATTAACAATTGCCACAATCTCTTTTCCTTTGGCTTGTATCCTAACTCTGCCTAGGCTTGAAACCCCAATATCCTCAGCATCCTCACGGTTCAAGACGACAACAGATTTCCCACCAGCTTCCAAACCCAGAAACCTTGCTTTAACCCTCATTTAACCAAAGCCACCTTGAAGCACACACCACAATTTTATCTTAACCAAATGAAGCCTTACCAACCCAAAATAAACACAAAAACTCTTAAAAAAGATAACTAATTCAAAAACCATCTCTATAACATACACTCATGACGAGAAAACGAAAAATTTAGTAACTGGGGCACGTGGGAGGAGTTCCGTGCCCCAGTTCTCTGTTTCGCTGGGCTGTGGTGGGGTACTTGGGGGATTACATGTAAATATCGTTTTTTATGAAAGATTTTAAAGTTTTATGAATTTATAGTATAGATGATAGCTATGTATTTTTTCACTCCCACAGTTATTAAGAGTTAGGCATAAGGTTTATGTTACCGTTTTTATCGCTGGCAAGGTTACACCATCATTAAATTAACGCACGCGGCAGAATACTGTTCAGATAGAAAGGAGAGAGCCACTTTGAAATGCGACGAATGTGGAAAAATAATGATGAAAGTGAGCGATGATTCGGTTAGTTATGAATGTGAATGCGAGCATTATGTTAGGCGACTGACAGAAGAAAAATCTAAACTATTCGCACCACTAAAATGACAAATGAAGTCAAACTTTTCTGTAAAAAGCTGGGTGGGAGATAGTAAAGCTTATTTAAGAGCTATTTTTCAGCCTTTTTGGTAGAATAAGATTTGAAAGATAGAAAACTATAAACGCTACTACTCTTGAATAAATTAAAAATATTATCTTGAATTAAGAAAATGGTGAAAAGACTTGCCTAAAGATGAGCATGTTTGGATTTATAGGGATTATTTGAACTGTAGTGGATGCAGATTATGCGAAATTGCGTGTTCGCTAAGCCATGAAGGGAAGATATGGCCTGAAGCTTCACGGGTCAGAGTTTTCATGCTTGTTCCAGGAGTTGAAGTGCCTCATCTTTGCGTTCAGTGCCACGATTATCCATGCGTTAAGGCTTGTCCAGTAGATGCAATGTCTGTGAGCCGAGAGACAGAAGCGGTCTTAGTTGATAAGGATAAGTGTATCGCTTGCGGAAAATGTATAACGGCTTGTCCTGGAAAGATTCCGTATATTCATCCAACTGAGAACTATGCAGTAGTCTGTGATCTTTGCGGGGGAGAACCAAAATGCGTTGAAGCATGCGCCAAAGGGAGATGGAACGCTTTACATAGCATCAAGAAAGGAGAAGACTATACACTTAAACTATATGCTAGGACACCTGAAGAAATAACTCGAGACCTAATTGCCCAGCTATACGGTGAAGAACATAAGGAGGAAATTTAGTATGCGGGGTTACGCCGGAAAACTTCTGGAAGTAGACTTATCAACCACTAATATTAAAGATGTCAAGTTCAGCGAAGAAATTTTGAGACAATATATGGGTGGAAGGGGATTAGCAACCAAAATCCTTTGGGATCGGCTTGGCGAACGCTGGGAGACCGTTGACCCCTTAGGACCAGAAAATATTCTTCTTCTATTGACTGGTCCATTAACGGGTTATGCTCCTGGTGGGAGGCTTTGCGTCTCTGGTAAGTCTCCGCAAAGTAATGGTATAGTAGGCTCAACTGTTGCAGGCGAGTTCCCAATCAACTTAAGGTGTGCAGGTTATGACGGCATAATTTTCACCGGCAAATCTGAAAAACCTGTTTATCTTTCAATAGTAGATTCCGATGTTGATGTGAAAGATGCAAGTCACATTTGGGGGAAGAACGGTAAAGAAACCTTAAAAGCCTTAGTAAAGGAAGGAAGAGAAAACCTTGAAAAACGTAATCCAAGACACGGATTATGGAAAGACCCCGCAGCCGTATATATTGGTCCAGCAGCTGAAAACAAGGCGAGAGTAGCAGCTGTCATGGCGAAATGGACGCATGGCGCAGGATACGGCGGCTATGGTGCTGTTATGGGGTCTAAAAACTTAAAGGCTGTTGTAGCAACGGGAACAGGTCCACTTCCGGATGTTGTGGATATGGAAAGGACTACAGCTATTATAGATAGAATGACAGAAATAAATTTCAGGAGTACCATCTTCAGACGTTGGGGAACAGGCAACTTAGGCTATGATGTTGGCGCTAGATTAAGTTCAGAACCAGTCCGAAACTGGCAGGAAGAATGGCATGATGAAAAAAGTTACGGTGCGCCAGAATTCGAGAGGCTATGGGTTAAAAGGTTCTGGGGAGATTTCGGTTGCCCAACCACATGCTTAAAGATAGGTGTTGTGAAATCTGGTCCTTTAAAGGGCGCCATAACCGATAATCCAGACTATGAGAATCAAGCCTATCTAGGAACAAATCTAGGCGTGTTTAAACCAGAAGAGAATATCTATTTGACATCGCTTGCAGAAGATCTAGGTTTCTGCGGGATTCAGGTCGGCAACCTTCTAGGTTTCACTGCAGAGTTGTATCAAAGAGGTATATTGACAAAAGAAGATTTGGATGGCATTGACCTTACTTGGGGCAACGTCGAAGCTTTCGCTGCCTTAATGAGGCTGATAGCAGAAAGAAAAGGATTAGGAAATGTGCTAGCCGAAGGCACGTATAGGGCTGCTTTGAATCTAAGCAAAATCAAAGAAGTGAATGTTTTGCCTTACGCCGTCGTGTCCAAAGGGATTGGAATAGGTGCTCATGGAATAAGGAGCGGAAAAGACTATCCAGATTACACGTCATACCCATGCTCTGTTCAGGGTGGCGACCATACGTCAACTGCTCATATGCCTTTAGACCATGACAACAGCGAACTTAAGATATTGCTCTATGATTCAGGAGTCTTCTGCTGGTTCAATTTTTTCGAAAAAGAGACTCAAAATCTTCTCTGGGAACTTCTCGAATCAGTTACGGGCTGGAAGATAAGCGCTGAAGAATGGTATGGAACACTTGCTCGGAGAATTTTACACATGCAGAGAGCTGTCCTACTTTTAGGCGGTCCAGATCTGAAATGGAAGCCAGGCATACAAGATGAAGTTCCGCAGAGATGGTATGAACCGTTAGGAAAAGGACCCTACAGTGGAAAAGCCGTAGACTATGAAAGAATCGAGAAAGCTAAGACTGAATACTACGAAGCTATAGGATGGGACAAAAACGGTGTGCCGAAGTCCGAGGAGCTTAAACGTCTCGGATTAGAAGATGTCGACAAAAGAATGGAGAAGATACGATAGACAATAATGATTCCAAATAATTTAAATCTTAGGCAAGAATCAGCACTCTAGTTATGTCAATGAATTTCATGAATAAGATGAAACTGGAATATCATCAACTAAATTTTTCTCGGTACTCTGAAGTGCGATTCTTTTCCTTGGCTTACGTATTCGCCTTTGAGCTGGTCTCTGACTATAGTGGCTATCTTCGCAAAGTTTTCTGAGCCGAGATACTGTCTGGGTTTTATAAGCATGTAGTCTTCCGTCACTTCAAAATAGAGCATCCTTGCTAAATCTTGAGGAAACATTTTCTGAACATCCTCAACCGCACGCATTGGGCCAGGCGAAACTGGAAAACTCGGCTCTTCAAAAGATATAGTACTTTGGGGCTCTATAATAGGTTGGCGCACCATGGTTTTTAGGTTTCTTGAAATTTCTGTAAGGTCTTCGGAAAGAAACTTCAATATTTTAAGAAGCTCATCGAGGCGTCCTAAAATTTCTTCAACTTCTGACTTCTCATTGTTCATTAGAATATCCCTTCCTTAGTCTAACAACTTTTTATCTTTCCTCCTAATTTGTTTTATCTTGATATAGTGTGTGAAGAGGAAAACGAATGCTGGAAATAGACGGGGGACAAAAAAGCGGAAGTGGAACCATACTGCGTTTGGCAGTCGCATTAGCGGGAATACTTGGCGAATCACTTCATATATATAATATCCGGAAAAAACGAGATGAACCAGGACTGAAACCCCAACACTTAGAAGCAGTGCTGACAGCAGCAAAGCTCTGTAACGCAGATGTAAAGGGGGCTTCGTTGGGGTCACAGGAAATATGGTTTGAACCGAAGGAGATTCAAGGCGGCGAAATCAAAGCCGAAATCGGAACAGCTGGAAGCATACCAATGTTAATAATGACTGTTTTGCCGCTATGCGTTTTCGCAAAGCAGCCAGTGAATTTACATATTTTAAAAGGCGGAACAGATGTTCGAAATTCGCCGATAACAAACTATCTTACATACATACTTCTCCCAACGCTTGAACGAATGGGAATAAAAGCCTCAATTGAAATTCACAAATATGGCTACTATCCAAAGGGCATGGGTGAAGCCACACTCAAGGTTCAACCATGCAAAGAACTTTCACCAATCAGATTAGAAGAATTCGGCAGAATTGAATCTATAGGAGGCATCTCAGTCTGTACCTTTCTCGCAGACCGAAAAGTCGCAGAGCGACAAGCGAAAGAAGCGGAAAGAATATTGAAAGCTCGAGGTTACCAGCCTAGGATCCAAATGGTAAACGATTTCTCCAATCCCTTGCAAAAAGGAAGCTCAATTGTTCTTTGGGCGAAAACTAGTTCAGGTGTATTACTTGGCGGCGACGCTATCGGTGAAATCGGTAAACCAAGTGAAGCTGTGGCTCAAGAAGCTGCTAAAAAGCTCTTAGATGAAATTGATTCTGGAGCTACAGTAGACGTACACATGGCTGATATTTTAGTTCCCTATGTTGCTTTAGCTAAAGGAGAGTCAGCTTATTTGACTCGTGCAGTAACAGAACATCTCGATGCGAATATGTGGCTCACAACCGAAATCCTAGGCGTCAATTTCAAAGTTGAAAAGAGAAATAAGATCTATCAAATAATAAAGAGATAACCGTGGAAAAAAGGGGATTAATCGATGATAAATGTTCGAATTCGAGGCATATATTCCACGGCGCTGACGCGTCTATTACTTGAAAACGGCTTCAGAATAATTCAACCCTCAATGCCAATAAAAGAAAGATTTAACCTTCAAGATGAGTTAGATGAAATCGTACAACCTGACTTGGATATTTACGACCGATTGGATAGACAGGGTGTAAACGTTGTTGGCGACGAAAGCTCAGCGGAGACCTTGGCCTCGTTACTGCAAGATAAACTTGACGACGTAATCATTAGAAGGCGATTCTCCACAATTGCTAAAATCGATTATATGGAAAGCCAAACAGAACTCGGAATTAACCTTCAAGAAACTCTAAGAGCAAAAAGAACTTCAAATTCTCAGAGAAAAATACGGTTGGATATTGAATTTCCCGGATCATCAAAAAAGAAACTGGATTCTATCAGAAGTCTAGTAACACCTACTTTGGAGGGGCATCATTGCTACAAAGCTTGCAACAGCAGAGTTTTCTCTTTGGTTGAAATGGCCGAGAAGATGCTTGAAAAAGGCTGCTCTTATAAAGAAGTTGAAAGCCTTTTCAAAGAGACTGTTGCCCGAGAATTCCCTAGCGAGGGTTCCCAAATAGGCATAGAACATGTGAAGATCGATGGAAAAATCTTTAGCTTAGGCGAAGCAAAAATAACAAAACTTGACAGCGAAAAAGGGCATATCAGGGTTTTTCGGGTTTTCCTGAAACCCGGCGTTTACGACGGGTTGGGAACATTGAAAGAGCCTGGAGATTACGCCGTAACTGATATGACTATTGGCGGATGGAGCTTTCGAACTAGGTACTATTCTAAAGACGGAATATATAAAGGCACTTACATTAACTTAAACACGCCGATAGAATTGTATCCTACAAAGATTCGATATGTTGATCTAGAAACCGACATTTGCCTCAGGCCAGATGGGAAAATCCAGCAAATTGACCAAGATAAACTTGACAAAATGATTGATGAAAACTATGTTTCTAAAAGATTAGGCAAGATAGTGAAGGAAAAAGCAGCTGAGATTCTTGATTCATTAAGCCTAAACGCAGAAAGGGATAATTTATACACCGATTAATTAATAATTTGGTAGAGTAAAGAATATATCGGGGAATTGTTTTTCTAAAATTCTTCGGTGGTATAATGAACGCACTGAAGTTAAGAGCCACAATGATTGGAACATTAGCTGCTATTATAGGACTTTCCACATTATTCTTCACGGTAGTCCTTTCTTTACTTAATGTATTTGATTTTTGGCTTCTCGGAATTTTCGTTGTGGGCTTTAATGTTCTTCAGTGGCTTATTGCGCCATATCTTATTGATGCTATGTACCGCGTTAGAAAGGTCTCTCCTTCTGAGGAACCAGAACTCCATAATATGGTAGAGCGAATAAGTAAGAAAAGCGGAATAAAACCACCAGAAGTTATGGTAGCCAGGATTCCTATACCAAACGCATTTGCTTATGGTTCGCCGCTAACAGGAAAAAGAGTTGCTGTGACAACTGGTCTCTTGGACACCTTGGATTCTGAGGAAGTTGAAGCCGTGATTGGACACGAATTAGGCCACTTGAAGCATCGTGACGTTCAAGTTATGATGTTTGTCTCCATTTTACCTGCATTGTTCTACTACATAGGTTATTCCCTAATCTGGTCATCCGCCTACAGTCGCAGAGATGAAAGAGGAAACGGAAGCTTATTAGCTCTCGTCGGCTTCGTAAGCATCATATTCTATTGGATTCTGATGCTTTTCACACTTTATCTAAGCCGGCTGAGAGAATATTACGCTGATAGACACAGCGCAACAGTTGTAGATGAAGGAGCTCGAAAACTTTCAGAAGGACTCGTTAAAATAGCTTACTCAACCGAGAGAGCAAGAAGACGCTACAGAAATCTGAGCAGTCTCAGTTCTATGAAGGCTTTGTTCATATCTGATCCTGATAGCGCCGGCAAAGATGCAGGGGCAGCATACCAAATAGGCATGTTGAAAACTGACCAGGAGCTGGTTGCTGAGTATCTAAGCCGAAAAGTAACCGCTGCAGACAGGATTGCGCAAGTCTTCTCAACCCATCCAAACCTAGTTGAAAGGTTGAGGGCTCTGCAAGAGCTGGCTTGATTACAGAAACTGAAATTAAACTGTCTTGAATTCATTTATGTTTTTTAAGATAAATCCGTGACTTAGACAATATTGGAATCCGCTTTTTAAAGCGCTGTACTTAAGAAACAAGAAGTTTGGAAGGATAGTTAGAATGAAAGAAACTGAGATCCATGGGTATCATATCGTTATCGCAGGCTTTAAAAACGTCAAAGTTGACCATATCAACTCCTTTCTCGGTCTTATTAAAAAAGGGATCGGGGGTTCCCAAGTCCAATTTTTTGATGCGATGTTCATCGCGGGGTTTGATCATTTATTCTTCTCTTTATTAAACGCTTTCAAAGCGTTTGAAACAGGGTTAAACAGGTCTAAAAATCTTGCCGTAGAGGCGCTTCTATTCGCTTCTGGACAGCATCAAATCAAGAAAGCTTTAGAGATTCTAGGAATCAAGCGGGATACCAACAAAATAGTTGTTCTTATCATAGCTGAGACACGGTTGAAAGCTGTTAAATCTTTAGATTACATATCCAAAATTGTAGCTGGTGAACCTGCTGACGATGTCATTGAATTGACAGATGAAAAAATGGAAATAATTAAAAAAGCCTTCGGAATAACAAATCTAGAACTTGAGGCGACGCTAAGAAAGACGGAAAAAGAAGCCTTAACAAGTCTTCTAATTGAACACGCGGCTCTTTCGATTACGCAACGTTAGCCAACCGATTTTTTCCCTTACAATGAAAAGAATATCTTTAGGCTTAACAATAGAGATGCCAGTTAACCCGCCTAGGATTTCAATGAGAACAATCTTATCAGGGTTTTCTAAATCTACTTTTCGATTTATGTTTTCTGCAATGGCTTCTATGATTTTTCTACTTGAAAGTTCAGTATGCCTCTTTTCAACAGTAATCCGGAAGGATTCATTTTCCAATATTTTCGAAGATTTTTCCGCTGCAGCTCGGCTTATTTCTTCTTGTTTTGTGCGAACAACAACTTCAATTGGCACAACTCTTAAAGTATAACGAAACTCATCGGGGTGTTCTTTAAGTATTCTCCTTAAATCGTCAATAACTTTAAACGGGTCTAAAACTGTTTTTGCCACAATTAAGCCTGAAACATTCGTCTTTTCGACAATGGCTTCTCTATCCCCAATTTCTCCCAGCAGAAACCAGATTTCTGCACAGGCGTTATTTTCGTTTCCTCTCGATGTTGAAATAAGCAAATTGAAATCTGTAAGCACCATTCCAGGCACCTACCCAACATTGTTTTAAAGATTAGTATTTTATTATTTATTGTTATTAAATAAAAATAGTCAGTGTCTTCAGATTTTTGGTGCGATGGATACGTTGGATAAAGTAAGCATCATAGTTCCAACTTACAACGAACGAGAAAATGTACAGGTTCTCATTGAAAAAATCAGAAGCGCTCTAAGAGATAACTTCGAAATAATAGTTGTCGACGACTCCAGTCCAGATGGAACAAGCGAAACTGTAAATCAACTTTCAAAAACAATAGAGAATCTAAGGCTTGTTTGTCGTAAATCGAAAAGAGGCTTGGCTTCCGCTGTAATTGACGGTTTTAATCACGCTAACGGAAGCATTTTAGGAGTAATGGATGCAGATTTACAACATCCTCCGGAACTTCTGCAGGAAATGGTCAGAAAAATTCATGAGGGCGCCGATATAGTGATTGCAAGCAGATACGTGAAGGACAGCCGTATAATGGATTGGAGCCCGAAAAGAAAGTTTATTTCAAAAGTAGCATCATTTCCCGCCCGTATCATCTTTCATGAGACCCGAAAGATTTCAGACCCCCTGTCAGGCTTCTTCATGCTAAGAAGAAAAGTGCTGAAAAACACAAGGTTAAATCCAGTCGGGTTTAAAATCTTGTTAGAGATTCTCGTCAAAGGTTCTTACGAAAAGGTTGTTGAATTGCCTTATGTATTTGGAAAAAGGAAAAGGGGAGAAACCAAACTGAACATGGTTCAAATCCTCAACTATATGAGACATGTCTTAAGGTTAATTGTATCTAAATAGACCAGCAAATTGACAACTAATTATAGCCGACGAAACCAAATTTAACTATCGAGATAACTCCCCACAGGTTTATCAGCATACTCAATATAATCAAACTTTTTTCAGACCAGCCAAGTTTTTCTCTCATACCTTTAGCTGTTAGCATTATTAGAAATGGGGTGAAATCCAAACTGAAGCGGTAACCGAACTGGGTGAAACCCACAGTGCCATGAGTAACTATAGGTGGAAGAATGCTTAGAACGGCTATGCCAGCGAATTTGCTTAATTTATTCCAAGACCCTTTAAATATGTAAAGAAAAGCTGGAGTGGTGAAAAATAACCCCAAACCCATCCAATTAGGCTTAAAATAGGGAGGTTCATACAATAGAATTGGTCCTTGAAAAAAGATTGCGTAAATATGTCTTGGGATGTAGCTCCAGTGAAATATGCCACGGCTGTACCACGGTTCCTCCAGAACGCCGGGGATCATGAAGTATCCAACATCAAAAAACGTTCCATATCGAGCATAGTTATAAAGGGCGTTTAATCCAGCGGGAATAACTAAGCCCAGAAATAGAGAGAAAACTTTTTTCAGCCGCACATTCCATTCTTTATTTTCATCATAAATCAATAATAAGAAAAACGGAAGAGATAAAACAGTGGGGAGACGGGATAGATAAGAGCAGCCAAGCAAGAAACCGATTAAAAAATTTCTCTTGTTGCCAAGAGCCTCAATGATAGCACATGTCAAAAAGAAAACGGCTGAAACGTGAGCAATGTACCATGACGAACCGATGACCGTGATAAACCAGAAACATGTTCCAAAACCGAAGAGCGCCGTTAACCAAAAGGCTTTGTTGCCGTTAACACCAATTTTTTTAAGCATCAGCCAAGTTGTTCCCACGGCTAGACTTCCAATGATTATGGAAAGAACTCCTTGGTCGAAGGAAGTACCGAAAACAGCTACAAATGGCAAGAGAAGCACAGCGGGCATTGGAGGGTAAACGACGTAATAGTTACCTTGATACGGGACAAGTTCGCTTAACCCCGTTGAGGAGCTAAGTATACCTAATTTACCTTTGAGAAAAGCTTCGGCT
Source organism: Bathyarchaeia archaeon (assembly GCA_038826015.1). Lineage (GTDB taxonomy): Archaea > Thermoproteota > Bathyarchaeia > Bathyarchaeales > DTEX01 > JAWBOR01. The sequence goes on along the minus strand of JAWBOR010000007.1, from coordinate 4,338 downwards.
AGAAATACAAAATGGTTTTGAGCAACGTGTGGACCTTTAGTGAGTAAATATATCATTAACGAAAGCAGCATTACCAACAAAAAATTAAGACTAGCAATGTTAAGTCTTATTCTTTCAGAAATGAACTCCAAAATTTTTTGTTTATGCTTTCCCATTTTCATTGACCTTTTTCAAACAATAGAATACAATATGTCTTCAAAAAGATAACTTGTTTTTTAAATTTTTTCCTTTTTGTTCCGGCACTGGATTAGGCGGAACTTCGCCTAAGAGTACCTTTCTAATGTTTTCGACACACACAGATGCTATTGCACGTCTGGTTTCGATCGTGTAGGTAGCCATGTGAGGCGTTAATACTACGTTTTTCATTTTGATCAGCGGATTTTCAAAAGGCAAAGGTTCCTTCATGAAAACATCTAAGCCTGCTCCTGCAATCCAAGATTCCTTCAGAGCCTTACAAAGAGCGGTCTCATCTACCACTGGTCCCCGAGATGTGTTTACCAGATAAGCTGAATGTTTCATAAGTCTTAGTTCTTTTTCACCTATGAATGACTGTGTTTTTGCTGTCAATGGAACGTGAATTGTAACAAAATCCGATGTCTTCAAAAGATCGTTAAGATTCATGTATTGAATGTTCAGCTCTTTCTCAGCTTCGGGTTTTCGTATTTCGTCATAGTAAACTAGTTTCATACCAAACGCCTTGGCTCTTAAAGCTACCTCATAACCTATGCGGCCAAGCCCAATTATGCCAAGGACTTTACCAATAAGATCTACGCCCATGTGCAGCTGGGTTTTATCCGCTTTAGCCCACTCAGTTCTCACATAGTGATCAGCAAGAACGATTCCTTTTGAGACGCAAATTATCAAGCCTATTGTAAACTCGGCAGCAGCATGCGACAGAACGCTTGGGGTGTGAGTGACATAAATTCCTCTTTTCGTGCATGCTTCTACATCTACGGTATCGTAGCCGACTCCGTATCGGGCAACAATCTTCAATTTCGGAGCAAACCTCAATAATTCTTCGTTAACTGGTTCTAAGACAACAAGCAAACCTGCAGCGTCCTCAAGCTCTCCCAAAAATTCTTTAGTGTTTGAAAATGAAGTAAATTTGGCTTGTGCAACATCATTTAAAGATTCGATGATTTCTTTGCATTCTTTATTAATTTTATCTGACACTATCACTTTGGGTTTCATTTTCCCTCATTCCTTTAAGGATTTTTAATAAAATACAATGAAAAGAGCTGAAACTTATAAAATCCTTCGTGAAAGGGGGGAAAGCAAATGGTCAGTATTGGCTACTTAAAGTCTTTTGTGTCACAGCGAAAGCTCCACGCCGTCGCCACACATCATTCCAGAAAAATTTAATGTTCGCCTTTATTTATTTCTTATTATAGATTAAAGAAATAATCGGACAAGTTTATTATCTGCGCGTTGCTATTTTAGATATCTTCGGAGGCAGATTGAAAAATCAGAATCGCTATTGTTGACCGCGATAAATGTCAGCCTACGCGTTGTGATAGAACATGTTATCGATTTTGTCCACAAGTGAGAAGTAGGATTGAAGCCATACGGTTTGAAGACGGCAAGCCCGTGATTTCTGAAATCCTCTGCACAGGCTGCGGCATATGCGTTAAAAAATGCCCATTCAAATCTTTATCCATAATCAATCTGCCAGATGAATTGCAAGAAGAATGCACCCACCGTTTTGGGCCCAACGCCTTTAAACTTTTCAGACTTCCAGTTCCCTCACCAGGAGCTGTGCTCGGTTTAGTGGGACAAAACGGTATCGGAAAATCAACTGTTCTCAATATCTTTTCAGGCGGGATAAAATTAAATCTGGGAAATTTTGAGAAACCGCCTGACTGGCCTGAAATCATTCAGTATTTTCGAGGTTCCACCCTTCAAACATATTTTCAAAGGTTAAGTCAAAAAGAACTGAAGGTTGTTCACAAACCGCAGTATGTGGATAAGATTCCGCAGGTTATAAGCGGTAGAGTAAATGAATTGTTAGAAAAAGTTAATGAACGAGGTCAACTTGCAGAGATTTCTAAGAGATTGCAATTAAATGTTATTTGGGATCGACCAATCAATGTTCTGAGCGGCGGTGAACTGCAGAGGGTAGCCATAGCTGCTGTGATATGCCGAGAGGCAGATGTCTATCTTTTCGATGAGCCTTCCAGTTATTTAGATGTAAAGCAACGGCTTGAAGTTGCCAAAGCTATAAGGAGCCTTAAAGAAGCAAACAAAATGGTTGTTGTGGCCGAGCACGACCTTGCTGTTCTTGATTATCTTTCTGATTATGTTTGCGTCTTCTATGGGAAACCCGACGTTTATGGAATAGTCTCCAACGTTCATGGGGTTCGAACAGGAATCAACATATACCTTGAAGGCTTCGTACCAGACGAGAACCTACGTTTCAGAAAAGAACCAATAATATTTCATGTGAAACCACCTGCGACAGGTTTATCGACTAATATAACCATGATGAAATGGGGCGAGATGACCAAGACTTATGGCGATTTCACGTTGAAGGTTGAGGCCGGAGAAGCAAAAAACGGTGAGGTTATAGGGATACTTGGACCTAACGGAATTGGAAAGACAACATTTGTGAAGCTTCTGGCAGGAATCGAAAAGCCTGATTCTGGCATATCACCTACAGAGAACCTTTTTAGGGTTGGTTATAAGCCACAGTATATATCCACCGACTACGAAGGAACCGTTGAAGAACTTCTAAGAAGCATAGCAAAAGAAGACTTCGCATCTGGCTGGTATCAAACCGAGATCATTAATTCCTTAGACATAAGTCCCCTTCTAGATAGATGGGTAAAAGAACTCAGTGGCGGTGAACTGCAGAGGGTAGCCATAGCTGCTTGTCTCTCGCAAAAGGCGGATTTATACCTTCTGGATGAACCGAGCGCATATTTGGATGTTGAGGAAAGGTTAGCTATGGCCAGAACGGTTAGACACATTGTTGAAGACAGGGGCGTCGCAGCTTTTGTTGTTGAACACGATGTTGTAGCTCAAGACTTCTTAGCTGACCGACTAATAATTTTCACGGGCGAGCCTGGTGTTAAGGGATTAGCTAAAACGCCTACAAGTCTCCTCAACGGAATGAACATGTTCCTAAAAGAAATGAACATAACTTTCAGAAGAGACCCTTCTACGAAAAGGCCGCGTGTAAACAAGGAAGACTCGAAACTTGACAAATACCAAAAAAGAACAGGACAATACTATTATGTGAAATAGATGGATTCAATATTGCTTTGACAGCAAGCAATAAGGATACTGAGATATTTCTTTTACTCGTCTGTCTTATGACTCTAGGTCTCGAAGAGTCACCTCTCTACCTAGTTTAGCTGACATGTATGCCATACTTGTAATTTGCATAATTTTTAATCCTTCTTTCCCAGGAGTCGCAGGCAATCTGTTTTCAAGGCAAGCAGCCACGAAGTCTTCATGAATATTCCTTTTGGACGGGGGTAAATCAACGCTTATCGCACGTCTTCCTCGCCGTTCTCTGGCCGTTGCATCGCTGGGTTCTGCAATTTCTTCTTGTTCAGTGCAAAAAGTTACTCTTCCTGAGGCTAGATCGCCTTCAAGTTTCAGACCGCCTTCAGTTCCCAAAATCGTGAGGGTGAGAAGGTTGTCTCTCCATAAATCGTCTCGCCATATATTGAAAGCATTAGCGATATCAAAAGTAGTGGCGAAACCTTCATTAAATCGAATGAAAAGACTCGCATGCTCCTCAACATCATAAGTTTCTTTAATTTTCATCTCTTTTCCTACACCTTTAAAGGTCAAGGCGCTGACTGCCACAGGTTGAGGGTTATTCATAAGGTATAGTAGAAGATCTAAACTGTAACAACCAAGATCCGCAAGAACTCCCCCGCCAGCCTTTGATGAGTCTAGAAACCATTTTGAATCCTTTAAAATATCTAAGCCAGGTCTTCCTCTGAAACGAGACGGGCCACTCATACTGGTGTAATAAATCTTTCCAAGCCTTTGCATATAACTTCTAGCTAAATCAATATCCCCATTTATCGGATACGACCCTGTTCTAGCGCGTGCACTGCAAATACCTAGCTTCACACCTGTTTTATCGCATGCAGCAACCATCTTTTTTGCTTCTTTGTAGTTCATAGCCATTGGTTTCTCGCAAAGGACGTGTTTACCTGCTTTAGCTGCGTCAATTGTTGGTTGAGCATGAAAAGCGGTAGGTGTGCAAATACTTACGGCTTCTACTTCAGCCATGTCTAAAAGGTCATGATAATCAGTAAAGGCATTGTCTATTCCATATTCTGACGCAACTGACTTAAGCACTTCGGGAATAATCTCTGCCAA
>JAWBOR010000006.1:31408-32569 GCA_038826015.1 Bathyarchaeia archaeon | reverse complement strand
ACAGAAGTCGCACATTGGGAACTCACGCATAGTCGTGTTCTCCCGATCATAGGGAACATCTTCAATGATAGTGAATCTTGGACCGCAATTTGTACATGTAATAAAGAAGAAGTCGTATCTTGGATTCTGAGAATCCCGCAGCTCTCCAAGACATTCATCACATATGGATATATCAGGCGGTATAATTGAGCCTGAAAATTCCGTTTTCTCAGAACTTTTATAGATAGTAAAGCCTTTATGCTCCCTTTCACCCTGTAGAGGCGTTGTGACAATCTCATATATTCTTGATAGAGGCGGCTTTTTCTCAACCAACTCTCTTAGAAAGTTTTTTATGTCGTCCTCTTGGCCCTCAACGAGTATCTCTAGACATGAGTCGCCTCTATTCCTGACGTAGCCACTTAAGTTGTTTCTAATTGCAACTCGGTAAACGAACGGTCGAAAACCAACACCTTGAACTATACCTGAGAGAGTTGCTTTTAAACGCGTCATAACATCCTATTCTTAAATAGTAGTGGTGCTGAAAAAGTTAGCGGCGAAACCTTTAAAGAAAGATATGGCGAAATTCATTGGTTGCATCAATTTGCAAAGACTCATTATATGAGGCTGCTCTCCGAGAGATGGCATTATCCGGTCGGAGGAGACGGGCTTAGTAATGTTTGATGGGAACAAACGTTACGACTGCGAATGATTATGAAGCTTGTGATTGCAACCAAAGTGTCGCGTCCAGAAAAGAACGTTGTCTTTGCATGTAACCTTAAAAGAAATGGCATAGGCTCCAACGCGTGAGATAGTATTCTAAAAAAGTCTTTCAATATTTATGTTCTAGAATCTCGAAATAGCGCCCTATTAATTACTATCCACTTCATTATCCTTTTTAGGGAAGAACTTTAATCAGAATATTGACTATTTTTGTCGCGGTGGCATCAATCTTCGGTGTCAATCCCTCTCCAAAACCAACATCTTCAGGCTCTATTAAAAGTAAAATTATTTTTGCCTTTGTGGTTTCCGAAAGGTATCCGCAGAACATCCGTAAAGGGAGATGATGAGTTGAAAATGCTGGAAACATATCTAACTTTTCTGGTTTAATAATCTTTGAGCCCCCGGGTTTCAAACCTAACACTGCAGCGTCTATCAAGAGAATATTGGTTGGGACAAAATCAA
>JAWBOR010000006.1:0-31398 GCA_038826015.1 Bathyarchaeia archaeon | reverse complement strand
CTGTTTCACATTCAATTAGGCAGACTTTCTCTGAAACTTTTCCACGTAAATCCCGAATTATTTTAATTCCAACAGAATCGTCCATTCGAATAGGATTTCCAATACCTGCCACGACGACTCTTTCCGCGTTTGAGAACCATACCTTTAACTTTTTTTCAATATCGCTTTTTTCAGAGGTCATTTGAATCGCCAAAAATATAGAGGTGCACTATACACCACTGTATGGTCGCAATTTTTCCTTGACTCTCCAGCCTTGTCATCGGGCCTATCAGCGCTTTTTTCATTCTTTCATAACTCTCCTTTGAGGACGGATGCTGGCAACGCCTATATGTAAAATGTTCAAGTGGATCTTGTGTCTTGTTGATTATCTTTCTAATCTCTTCCTCGCTGTATTTTTTCTTTTCTTCGTTTTCAGACAACGGACTTCTCGTATTTTAATGGTTTTGGTCCGAGCTTTTTTATTTGTTCCACCATATCCAGTAAGACCGCGCAAATCTATTTTCTTCACTTGAGGATATCCATCATAGCCGCATACGTTCTGGTTCTATCTCGAAGTCTTGTAGAACTTTCTTTAATAGAGCTACTCCTCCTAAAGCTTTGAAGTTTCCACTGTTATAGTTGCAGACATAGGGCATAAGGCATGTAGATTAGTGCTTTAACAACTATAGGCGCAAGACAGGCGCGCTTAAAACTAGCATTTGGCCTCTGTTTGGACCTAGTTTCTATAAGCGACATAGCTAAATTGACTTCCATTTCATACGGAATATTTGTCCTCACGATTCCCTAGCAGATAACCGTATTTTTAGCGATTTTTCTCTATCGTTTTTCTCATAATATTGCTCTCTATAGCAAGACTACAAGATCTAAAGCATTATATATGCACATTGAAATAAATTAAATGTTGAAAATTCTTGGAAACATGTTTGGAGGATAGAATTAGCATGGCTGGTGAAAATATCCCTGAGGTCTTGTCTAGATGGTTATCCTCGCTATTCCCAACAAGCATTATCCACTCTCAAGAGGACAGAATTGAAGTTTATGAAGTTGAGGACGGATATAGTATAGGATATAGGATGGCATACTGTGTAATGACTAGATGCGGCTTTGAATTATCTGATTGCTACAAAAATCTAGGCCAATGTATAGTTTATTGCATTGAAAATGGATTTGCCCCAACATATATAACGGTTCCAGAAGATCATCCACATCTAGTAAGACTGGAGAAAATCTTGAGTGCCATAAATTTACCCATAGGTTTAATTACCATAAGCCCAGATGGTCAAGTTAAGGTTTCGGTTAAACCTCACGTTCCATGATCTAATGAAACTGAACGCAATATATCAATTTTGAAGCAAGCATAGCGAATGAATTCTTAAATATTTCCCCATTATACCTCATTTGAAAAAGGTAAAACTTGAAATAGATATTTGGAGCGTAAAACCCTTTGTCAAGAGAAGATAGACGCTTACAGACGCTTGAAAGAATAATGAGAGAGCATAATTATCAGAAGAATGCCCTTCTCGAAATTCTGCACACAGCGCATGAACTTTACGGATACTTCGATAAAAATCTTTTAGCACATATTACTGAACGTATGAACCTGCCACCAAGCCATGTTTATGGCGTAGCATCATTCTATAATCTATTCAAGTTTAGGAAACCCGGCGAGCATATTATCTCAGCATGTATGGGAACAGCATGTTATGTGAAGGGTGTTGAAGAAATAATATCGGCAATTGAAAAGGAATTTAATGTTAAGCGTGGCAGCTCAACGCCAGAGGGGCGGCTCTCGCTTTTTGTTACACGCTGCATTGGTGCATGCGCCATGGCTCCAAACATAATCATCGATAATGAAGTTGTTGGGAGAGCAACTAAAGAGGTCGTTTTAGAAAGAATAAAAAGGGTTCTTGGAGGATAAGTTTTTGAAACCTGAGGATATTTTGAGAATCGCCAAAGAAATTGAAAGACATAAGGCATATAGATATCGGATAAATGTTTGCTGCTCCAGCGGATGCCTACCTTTCGGCGCCCTACAAGTCCTTAAAGCGTTTGAGGATGCCATTAAAGAGTTTGGACTTCAGGGCGAATGTAAAGTTTCAAGAACCGGATGTATAGGAACATGTTCTGTTGGTCCGGTAGCCTTGATTGAGCCTGGTAGCTATTTATACCAAAATGTCACGCCGGAGAACGTTAGGGAGATAGTGAGAAGCCACATAGTTTCCGGAAAGCCTCTGAAAGAGATGCTTTATGCGAATGAAGCCTTCTTTAAGAAGCAGCTTAGGCTTGTTTTAAGAAATGCTGGTAGAATAGACCCCCTTAGAATAGAGGACTACATAGCGGCTGGCGGATACTTGGCGCTAATAAAATGCCTAACAAAGATGACTCCAAAAGAAGTGATAGATGAAGTTATCGCAAGCGGGCTGAAGGGGCGTGGAGGTGCAGGCTTCCCCACAGGACAGAAGTGGAATTTCGTGGCTAGGGAGAAGAATACACCAAAATATGTTGCGGCAAACTTAGATGAAGGTGACCCAGGAGTGTTCGCTAACAGAACACTAGCCGAGGCAGACCCACATGCGATAATTGAGGGTATGACCATAGCCGCCTATGCCGTTGGAGCCGAAAAAGGCTATATTTACGTTAGGGCTGAATATCCGCTTGCAGTTCAAACATTAAAAGAATCCCTAAAACAAGCTAAATCAATGAATCTTATAGGGGAGAATGTTCTTGAGACCCAGTTCAGCTTTGATGTTGAGTTAAGGCTGGGCGCAGGGGCATTTGTTGCTGGTGAGGAGACTGGCATACTCGCGTCTATTGAGGGGCATAGAGCTATGCCTAGATCGCGTCCACCATATCCGGCTACATCGGGATTGTGGGGTAAGCCAACTCTTATACAGAATGTTGAGACTCTAGCAAATGTTCCGCTTATAATACTTAATGGTGGAAGCTGGTTCGCTAAGATAGGAACGCCAAAGTGCACTGGAACAAAATGCTTCTCGCTCACTGGCAAAGTGAATAACCCAGGGCTTATCGAGGTTCCGATGGGAATAGCTCTTAGGGAGGTAGTTTTCGAGATAGGCGGTGGAGCTCCTTCTGGCAGAAGATTTAAAGCCGTTCTGGTCGGCGGCCCCTCAGGCGGATGCTTACCTGAAAGTTTGCTTGATCTTCCGATCGATTATGAGTCTTTCACTAAGGCTGGGGCCATCATGGGTTCTGGTGGCATAGTTGTGATAGATGATGAGTCATGTATGGTTGATACAGCATGGTTCTTCACGGACTTCTGTGTCGACGAATCATGCGGTAAATGTGTTCCTTGCAGGGTCGGATTGTTAAAGATGAGGAATATTCTGGGGAGGATTATGGGGGGTGAAGGGCGCCTAGAGGACTTAGATATCTTGAGCGAGCTGGGCGAACACGTGAAGGATGTAAGCCTGTGTGGTTTAGGACAAACAGCCCCTAACCCAGTCTTAACAACCTTACGCTATTTTAGGGACGAATATGTCATTCACATATTGGATAAGAGGTGCCCAGCTGGAAAATGTTTTAAATCTCAAGAATCCCTGAAGGGGGCTATATAAAATGAGCGGTGCTGGAACAGTCAAATTGAAGATTAATGGTGCTGAGGTTGCCGCCTATGAGGGAGAAACAATTCTTGAAGCCGCTAAGAGGACTGGAATAAGTATCCCAACATTATGCTATCTAGAAGGGTTAAGTAATTATGGTAGTTGCCGCCTATGCGTAGTTGAAATTAAGGGTTCACCTAAACTCTTCCCATCTTGTACAACCCCTGTCAGCAACGGCATAGAGGTCACTACGGACTCTGAAAGGCTGAGGAAATATAGGAAGATGACAATAGAGCTCCTACTTTCAGAGAAGCCGCATGTATGCGCCGTCTGTGTCGCTAATGGCAATTGTGAATTGCAGGATTTGGCGAGGGAGTTTGGTGTCGACCATTTGAGGATTGAGCGCGAGTGGACTAGGCAGAAAATAGACTTGACGCATGACGCCCTAGTTATAGACAATAATAGGTGCATTTTATGCACTCACTGTGTTAGAGTGTGCGATGAAATTGAGGGCGCCCATGTTTTAGATATAAAAGCTAGGGGTAAAGACTCGCAGATAATTATAGACATGGATGAGGATTGGGGCTCATCTAATTCATGCACGTCGTGCCGTAAATGTGCTAAAGTATGTCCTGTTGGAGCAATATACGTGAGAGACAAACCCATCTCGGAAACAAAGGACAAGGATATAGCCCAATTCATAATTTCAAGGAGGCGGCGATAGATGAGCCAAAACAATAAAGTCAATTTCGCAACAGTCTGGCTCAGTGGCTGTTCGGGGTGCCATATGTCATTTCTAGACCAAGATGAGCGCCTAATAGACCTTGCCGAAAAGATAAATCTCGTTTACAGCCCGCTCATGGATGTTAAGGATTTCCCAGAGAACGTTGATGTAACTATTGTTGAGGGGGCTGTTGGAAATGAGGAACAGCTACATTTGCTCAAGACGGTTAGGGAGCACACAAAAATACTTATCGCCATAGGTGATTGCGCAGTAACTGGAAACGTGACCGCATTAAGGAATACCTTGGATAATGGTTCTGAAGAGATTCTCCGCAGAGCCTACATCGAATTAACTGATGTGAAACCGCTAGCCCCAAACGATGTTCCAAAATTGCTAAAGCGTGCAGGCTCATTAAATGAAGTTGTTAAGGTTGATTATTTTATTCCGGGGTGTCCACCATCAGCAGACCTCATAAATTATGTCCTAACCGAAATATTGGCGGGCAGAGCACCGAATATGGAGGGAAAAGCAAAATATGGTTAAAGGAAGAAAGAACTTAATTGAGATAAATCCGGTCACTAGGATTGAGGGACACGCTAAGGTTACAATCCACCTATCCGACGATGGAAGCGTTAAGGAGGCTAGAATGCACGTAACAGATTTTCGCGGCTTCGAAAAATTCTGTGAGGAGCGTCCCTTCTACGAGATGCCAAGCATAATGTCTAGGACATGTGGGATATGTCCTGTAAGCCATCTTCTAGCATCCGTGAAGGCATGCGACGATATATTGGCTGTGAGTATACCTAGAGCCGCTGAGCTTCTAAGGCGCTTAATGCATATGGGGCAGATAATCCAGTCGCATGCGCTGAGCTTCTTTTTCCTCTCTTCGCCGGATTTCCTTCTAGGTATGGATTCAGAGCCATCAAAAAGGAATATTTTAGGATTGATGGAAAGGTATCCTGAGATAGCTAAGCAGGGAATAAAGCTCAGAGCCTTTGGGCAAAAGATAATTGAGTACTTGGCTGGTAAGAGGATACATTCAAGCGATTGGATTATTCCAGGGGGCGTTGCGGTGCCGCTCTCAAAGGATAAGTCTGAGAGAATCATGAGTGAACATGATGACGCCCTAAAAATAACCCTTGAGAATCTATCCAGGTTTAGAGAATTTTTAGAGAAGATGAGCGATGAAATCAAGAGTTTTGGAGACTTCCCAACATACTATATGGGATTGGTGACACCAAAAGGCGAATTGGAACATTACGATGGACTAATGAGAATCGTTGATGATAAAGGACAAATAATTAGTGACCGACTTGACCTAAAAAGATATTATGAGTATATTGGGGAGGCTGTTGAACCCTGGTCATATATGAAGTTCCCATACTATAAGCCGCTGGGATACCCGAAGGGGATCTATAGGGTTGGGCCTCTGGCGAGACTTAATATTATTTCTCGATGTGGCACACCATTAGCTGACGAGGAACTGAAAGAATTTAGGAAATGGGGTAAAAGCGGCGTCGTCCAAAACACTATGCTATATCATTATGCGCGGTTAATTGAGATACTGTTCTGCATAGAGAAGGTTAGGGAGATCTTGGCGGATCCAGAAACGTATTCTGATAATATTCAGGCTAGAGCCTCCGTCAACAGGTATGAGGGCGTTGGGGTCGCGGAGGCTCCTAGGGGCACGCTTATACATCACTATAAGGTTAATAGGCACGGCTTAATAGAGTGGGCTAATCTAATAATCGCGACTGAGCATAATAACCTTGCATACAACATGGCTATAACGCAAGTGGCAAAGAAATATATGAGCGGAGGTATGTTAAGCGAAGGCTTATTGAATAGAATTGAGGCAGCGATACGTGCGTTCGATCCATGCTTAAGCTGCGCAACACACGCGTGGAACCCAATAACCCTATTTATTGAACTCTACGACTCAAATGGGCATCTCATGGATAGATTAACGCGCTAAACCCATTATTGTCAGTTGCAAATACAGACATTTTCTGAAAAGTCCTCTTTTCGAAAAATAAAAAAAGGAAATAATTTTTTATCCTTGTAGTCTACCTTCCAGCTTACTGACCAATTTGTTGTATTCTCTGGCGCTAAGCAATCTTTCGAGTTCTATTTCGAGAATTATTGAGTTGTTGGGCTTAATTTCCACTATCCATCCTTCTCCATATGGATCCTCATTAATAAGGTTAGGTTCATTCTTTAGCCTTTCATTAATTTTGACTATTTCGCCACTGACCGGTGCATACAAATCGAATACAAACATCCATGTTTCTGCACAACCGAACAGATCCATACTTTTGACTTCTTTTCCAACTGGTTCTGTTATGATGTTTGCTATGCCTTTCAAGTGTCTCTGAGCATAGTCGGATACGCCGACGCGTATGTTCCCTTCGGGTGTTATTTGCGCCCATGTGTGTTTTGGCGTATACAGAAGTAGTTCTGGTTTTAGTAGCAGTTCTTTTCTTTTTTCGGCAGGTATTCCTTTAGCGCGCATTAGATCTTCTAAGCGTAGGCGGATGGCTTCTGAAACGAATTCGGATATGCTTCGGTAGCGTCCCGTTTTGATTGCTTCTTCGACTTGTTTTATGAGTTCTTGTCTTATGCTTATGGTTTTCCATTCGGACATTTTTATCAATCTCCTTTATATCTGAATCATATATAACACAAGCGAAAAATATATACTTAATGTTTATAAAAAATATAAAGTAAATACCATAAAGCGCGGATACAACCACTATCAATTTTTCGTCTTTCTGCCAAAATCTAACAGGTTCCAAAAACGTTCATGAAAATAATAAACGACAGTTTTAAAAATAAGTTCAGAGATGCCAACAACGCCGCCCAAAGTCCAATCTCTGCTAAATACGACAACCAAAAGGATAGTTGTCAGAGTTGCGATAATTCTCCAAGAAATTGCTTTGAGTAAACTTCTAATTGGTCTTTCCATGTATGAAGCCTCCTGTTTCATTCACGTTTAACGCTAATAACTATAGAAGTATAAATATCCTTCCAAGAAAAATCATTTTTGAGATTATATACAGCAGAAACGGAAAAATATATCAGTGTATATAAAAATAATAATAGTAAATACTATGTGGGATGGTGCTTTTTGGAAAGCAGGAAAGTACAGAAAGTAGGATATTCCACTGTGACAGTGTCGCTTCCAAGCGAGTGGGTGAAGCAAAACAACATAAACGCAGGAGACCTCGTATTTCTTATTCCAGAAAAGGATGGCACATTAAAAATTGCTCCAAGTCATATCGCACAGAAGGAGGAAGCCGAAGAATACATAATAAATGCTGATGCATGTGATGAATCCGGCATGCTCGAGAGAATAATTGTTGGATGTTACATACTTGGGCGTGATGTTATAAGGATAACATCTTCAACCAGAATAAAGAAGGAGCACATCGACGAGGTTCGAGGAGTAATTCGCAAACTAATAGGCTTAGGCATTTTGGAAGAAACGCCGAAAACTATTCTTTTGCAATGTTCGGTTGACCCTACAAGATTCAAGATGGACATGCTTATTAGACGTTTATCCTTGATAGCTTCAACAATTTTGTCTGAAGCAATGCAAGCTTTTGTAGAAGAAAATGAAGCATTAGCGAATGAAGCTATAAGTCGAGAAGATGAGGCGGATACTATATATTATCTTTCACTGCGTTTGCTTTTATCCGCACAAACAATACCCGATGTAGCAGAAAAAATAGGCGCAACAGATGCTCTTTTTATTCCCGCCACCCGTTTGATACTACAATATATGGAATTAATTGCGGATTATTCAGAAGACATAGCAAAAAGAGCCCAGGCGCTTAAAGACTATAGGAGAGGGTTGGATAAGGGTGTTCTTGAAAGGATTCATCATTTCAGCGACATAACGCAGACAGTTTTCCAAAAAGCCTTGGAATGCGTTTTTTCTGGAGATCTTAGGGTTGCGAATCAAATTTTAGAAATGAAAGATGTTCATGAAAGAGAGGCAGACGAACTTATACGAGAGCTTCCTGAAGTCCCCTATCTACGGGCTGTTGTCTCTTCTTTAAATAAAATTGCAGACTTAGGTGCAACAATTGCCAACATAGCGATAAACAGAGCCCTACAGAAGCCAAGTAAGCATGTGGGAGACATTATTCGCATAGTGAAGCATGTGAGAACCTTGCCCTTGTCGGTAAAGAAAAGAGCCTAGATTTTGCTGATGTTTTGTTTTTTGTCGCACATTTTATGCTAAACTTAACATGAAAAGCTTAATATAGAAAAAAATAAATACTATAAATAGAGCAACGGGATAAAACATGGGTGATTTTGAAGAGGCATTGCGAAACATAGATGTTTTCTGCAAAGTCTTGGTAAAAAAATTAATCGAAGATGAAAAAGAGCAAAACTGCTACATTGCTTTGGATCCTATGGAAAAGATTCTAAAAAAATACATCAGTTGGGACTACATGGAGTCAAAACCGCTAGCTAAATTCTTAACACCTCTTCCACAGTCAGAAGAACCGTTAATCGATGTTTTTGAGGACAAGAATTACGTCAGAGTTTTTGTTCAGTGTTGCTGTGAAGACCAAAAAGTCACGGTGAAAGTAGATTCAGATAGCATAATGATTTGTGAGAGGAAACACTGTATAAATATTGGAGACTTGGAAATATGCAACGATATATGCCAAAAACTGGAGTTACCAGCTAAAAATTTACAATTCCAAAACATGATTGCTAAATGCATTAATAATATTGTTTTTCAAGTCGATATTCCAAAAATACATTCTTAAATTTAATGATTTGCAACTCCACAAACAAAAGAGACAACGATGTGTTTTTAGGTGATTTTCTGTAATACACTGTCTACTCTTGTTTTATGAAATTCAAGTGCAAGCTCTTTAGGTTCTACTCCCAAGCTTAGGCTTAAAAGTTCAGCGTAATGGAGAATCGGCATATTATATTCTTCATGATACGCCGACTTCATCAGCATCTGCCCTAAGTCTAAAGTCAAAAAACAGAACGGACATAGTGTTATCACACAGTCGGCTCCCGCCGTTGTCGTATTTACTATTTTCTCTCTGGCTATTGCCAAGGCAACATCGTCAGCGTAACCTCTCAAAAGTCCTCCACAACATTTCAATTTGTTGCGATACCATATGCTTTTTGCACCTAAAGCTTCGATGAGATTATCAAAGACGCGCGGGCGTTCTGGATCATCAAACCTTAGAAGCGTACTGGGTCTAAGCAAGTGACACCCAGAAAATGAGGCTACCTTTAGGTTGCTTAAGTTTTTGGTTACGTTTCTTTTTAGGTAGTCTAGGCCAATATCCTGCGTTAAGATTTGCAAGTAATGTTTGACTTCTTTTTTGCCTTGGAATTCTTTTCCTGCATTGGATAGTATTCTATTCACTCTTTCTTTAAGCTCTTTTTTTTCCTTTAGCAAAGTGTTTGCCATGGCCAAAGATTCAAAACAACCCGTGCACAACGTTACGATGTTCATGTCGGCTTCTTCAGCCAGGCAAATGTTGTACGCAGCAATGGCTAAGCTAGTTTCCAAATCTATTGATTGTAGTGGCGGTGGGGCACAACATGTCATGTTAGCTAAGTCAACGAGTTCTATTCCAAGTTTTGTTAACGCCTTTCTAGCCGATATCTCATAGTGTGGTTGTCGAGCTGGTATGGTGCAGCCTAAAAACAAAGCGTAGCTTGTCATGTTGCTCCCTCCTTTTTCGGATGCAGCTGAGCAAAACCTGTAGCGGAAAGAATTTTTCTTAATGATTCAACACCAGCGGGTTGAATTGGTGGCAAGCCGAAATCTGCTCTTTTCTTTTCAATGAATTTTGAGATTGGGACTATTCGGCCTTCATTTATTAAGCCGTTTGCAAACTCTGAATAAATCTTCGGAATATTCCCCTCTCGGATGGCTATATTTCTTAATGCGTAAATCACATCGGCGATTTCAACTTTTTGTGGACAACGCTCTTGACAGTTGTAACATGAGGAGCAAAGCCAGATTGCGCCGCTTGAAAGGACCTCTTTTCTTTCTCCTAAAAGCGCTAGTCGAATGACTTCTCTTGGATTAAACTTTTCAGTGATTTTGGCTATTGGGCAGCTGCTGGCGCATGTTCCGCATTGATAGCAGAAGGTTATTGTTTCCCCGCCTAATCTACTGACGATTTCTTTCGAAAATTCTATGGGCGGTTTTTCTCTTTTTTCATATGCCATTATTTTTTTACTCCTTTTGCCTTTTACATGAGCTGAAGTGGACTAAGCTTCTCTATTCTCTCAGTCATCATTTTTGCAGCTTCGGCGAATTTGTCTCCTTCGATGTAAACTAGGTTAAACATTTCTAAGCGTTCTGGCTCTACATTGTATTCCTTAAGTAATGCCTTCGCCAGCTCCACCTTCTTTTGGGCTAGTTGACTCCCAACTTCGTAGTGGCACCCATTACTCTTGCATCCTACAACCATTACGCCTTGGGCTCCAGCTCTAAAGGCTTCTAGGATTTGCTGAACCTGTAATATGCCAGTGCATGGAACCTTCATAATTCTCACGTTGGCTGGATATTGCATCATAGCCATCCCAGAAGAATCCACAGCAGCGTTACCGCATTCCGAACAGCATATAGCCAAAATTAATGGCTTTGATGTACCATTTATAGACATTAAAGCTTTAATTTGAGCTGACATCTGGTTTGGCCGCAAATGCCTAAGCTCAATGGCGTTTACTGGGCATGTGCCCACACATATACCGCATCCTTCGCATAGAAGGTCTGAGACATGCGCAACAAAATGTTTTTCGCCTTTTGGCACTAGGCTTATTGCACCATAAGGACATATCACTGGACAGAACTCACAGTCGCCGCAGTAATCCTCGTTCACTATGGCGGTTCTCTGATCTTTGACTATTTTGCCATTTGTAAGGAATTTTGCAGCTTTAATTGCCGCGGAATGGGCATGAAGCGATGTTGTGGGTGCATCTTTTGGAAATGTTGCTCCTCCGCAAAGGAATATTCCCCTTCGCTTGGTTTCCGTTGGCCTAAGCTTGGCATTGTATTCTTTAAAGAAGCCGTCTTCATCTAGCTCTAAGCCTAAAATTTCAGCAAGCTCTTTTGCATCTTCAGCGGGTATCATAGATGGAGCTAAAACAACCAAGTCAGCTTCCAGCTCTAGGAGCCTGCGGAGAATCTCATCTTCAACATCAACAATTAACATGTTTACCTCCGGGTCGTGCTCGATTTCTGTTGGTCTACCTTTTACAAATTTTATTCCCATTTCTCTTGCACGTTCATAATAGTATTCGTGGTCCCTTCCAGTCGTTCTTATATCGATGTAGCAAATTGATATATCAGTGTCTGGGTAGGCTGACTTAATCAGTGTGGCATGTTTCAGCGAAATCATGCAGCAGATACTTGAGCACCAAGAATTCCATCGTCTATCACGTGAACCAACACATTGGACGAAAACAATCCGTTTGGCGGGCTTACGGTCTGAGGGTCTGATAATCATACCTTTTGTAGGCCCGAAACCGTCTATCATTCTTGCAAGTTCGAGATGTGTTATGACATCTGGATACTCGCCATAATGATATTCTTTTATAACGCTTGGGTCAAACTCTCGAAAGCCTGTGGCAACTATTATGCCTCCAACGTTTAATGTTGCAATCTTACTTTTTTGGTTTAGTTCTATGGCTTTTGTTGGGCAAACTTCAACGCATTTGGCGCATTCTTGAAACTTGCAGGCTTCAGCATCGATAGTGTAAACTGGCGGATAAACAAGCGGTGTGTTCACGTAAATCGCCTTACGATTCTTAAGTTTAGCATTATATTCGTCTGGCACCTTGACTGGACACACCTCAGTGCACAAATTGCATCCAACGCATTTCTCTTCGTTAACGTATCGAGGTTTCCTCTCTATTGTAACCTTGTAGTTTCCAGGAACACCTTCGACCTCAAGAACCTTAGAGTTTGTCAAGACATTAAGGTTTGGAATTTCTGAAAAACCAGAACGGTATACACATTTACGCGAGGTATTCGTAATAGTTTTTACATCTGAAGAGGGAGATTGTATACACGCAGCACAGTCATCTGTTGGGAAGAAACGCCCAGCACGTGCAGCCAACCCACCTAGAAACGGCTCTTTTTCAACAAGGTAAACTTCAAAGCCTATTTCCGCCAAGTCTTCCGCTGCTTGCATTCCGGCGATGCCACCGCCAATTACTAGCACGGATTTTACTGCCGGAAATTCAATTTTTTCTATTGGTTCTAGAAGCTTTGCACATTCTACGGCTGCTGAAAGCATGGCTTTTGCCTTTTCAGTGGCTTCTGAAGGAGTGTTTCTGTGCGGCCACGCACAATGGTCTTTGATATCTATAAATTCTACTAGATACGGGTTGAGACCTGCATCTTCGACGGCGTTGGCTATGTTTATTTCGCTGAGTTTTGGGATGCCTTCTGCGACCACAACTCTATTTATCTTTTTGGTCCTAATGGCTTCTACAATTGTTTTCAGTCCTTCACCACGCCAGAATTCGTACGCCCTAGCGACAAGTGCAACCCCTGGAACAGCCTTCACATAGTTAATTAATGCATCAAAGTCAAGGATTCCAGCCAGTTGACCCCCACAGTCAGACAAGAATACTCCAACTTTAACTTCTTCCATTTTCGATCCCTCACCTTACTATTGTTCTTAAAAGATTCTTCTCATGATCGAAAATTTCAACTTTAAGAGGCATTTCTCCAACTGCAAAATGCGTAGCACAAGCAAGACACGGATCATATGCTCTAAAAGCCATCTCCACCATATTTAATACTCCGTCACTGATGTTGCCGCTATGTATTAGACTCTTTGCGGCGTTTTTTATTGAAATGCATATGCTTGGAGCGTTGTGGGTTGTAGCCACTATAAGGTTTACTTTCTTAGCTAAAGCTTTTTCATCAAGCTGATAATGATGAATCAATGTGCCCCTTGCCGCTTCAACGATTCCCACACCCTCACCTGGCTTTCCATGCTTATTTCTGATATCTTTAGCGGTTATCTCTGGGTCTGTTATTAATTCTAAGGCTCTTTCTGCAGCGTAAAGTAGCTCAATGAGCCTGGCCCAGTGATAAGCCAGCGTGTTGTGAATTGGTTTTCCGCCGAGGGTTTTATACATTCTCTCGTATTCCGCATGCGCTAGCGGTGTTGCCATGCCTTCTGCAGCATTTAATCTTCCAAGCGGTCCGACACGGTAGAGTCCACTGTTTGGTCCGTCGACAAAGCCTTTCCACCCGACTTTTTTAAGGTATGGTAGTTTAACATAGGTCCAGGGTTCCACGTGCTCTTCGATTACGTCTAAATATTCTTTTGGTTTGAATTTTACGAATTCTATCCCATTTGGGTCTACAACGCGAACCTCGCCATCATAAAAGTTAACTTTGTTATTTCTGTCAACCGTTCCCATATAGTAAGTTTTTAGTGCGTAGGGTGCGCTTTTGATTAGGTTTACGTAATCTGTGTTTTTTAGAACTATGTCGTCAAACAGTTTTAGCGTAAATTTTGCGAATTCAACGCAACTTTTCGTCATTTTCTCTATATCTTCTCTTTCGTCTTCAGATAGCGGTTTTGAAACTCCACCTGGTATGCATGCGTTAACTGGATGTGTTGCCTTACCGCCCAAAATCTCTGTTATTTTTTGTCCGTAAGCCCTATGTTTTATCACTTCTTTGCCAATTTCAAGACCTGCCTTTTCTATAACCCCAAGAATGTTCCTTTTTGCTGGAGGAGCATCTGGCCCCACAACAAAGTCCGGAGCGCCTAGATAATAGAAGTGCAGTATGTGATCGTAAAGGTAATAGCCGCAATACATGAGCTCTCTGAGTTTTTTGGCTGTTTCCGTGGGGTCAACGTTAAATGCAGCGTCTAAAGCTTTTGCACTTGCCATGTGATGGGCGACTGGGCATACCCCGCAGATTCTTGTTGTTATTATTGGCAAGTCTTCTGCTCTTCTTCCCTCGCAGAACCTCTCGAAACCTCTTAGTTCTGGAACTTGGAAGTAAGCTTCCTCTACATTTCCAGCATCATCCAAGAATATTGTTATTTTTCCGTGCCCCTCAAGTCGGGTGATTGGGTTTATGACTATTTCCCTCATTTAATCGTCTTCCTCCGCAATAAGGAATTGGCCAATGAATACTTATAGAAGGTTCCAACTAGGTCTACTATTTGCTCTATTACTTTTGAGTCTCCTGCTATGGAAGCCAAGCCGCTTATCATAGTAGCTCCTTGATCAGCCACTCGTGGCGCTGGACCGCCACAGCCCGTACAAGGTACATTTGCTTTTAGGCATTGCGCATCACATCCACCTCGTGTTGCTGGACCCATACATATTACTCCTTGCTCTAGAAAGCATGTTTTGAAGTCGTCTTCTATTTCGTAGATTCTCTTCACTTCTTTGAGTTTTCTGTCCCTCTTTTCTCTCATGCACTCGTCACAGATTGATTTATTAAAGAGTAGACTTGCGCCTTTCGGGGGAAGTTTTCCACTTAGGATTGCCTCAAAGGCTTCTATTATGCGTGGAACCGGCGGCGGACAACCTGAAATAAAATAGTCTACGTCTACGGTTTGCGCTAAAGTTTTGACAGTATCATAAAATTGTGGCAGTTCAAGTTCTCCCTCCTTAACTTTAAAGCGTGTTTGAGGGATTACTGACTCAGGATTTTTTGTTGAGGGTGTTTCAAAATATGCACGCTCAAAAATTTTTTCTTTATTCCAAAGGTTTCCAAGTCCTATGACGCATCCATCACAAGCACACGAACCGAAAGCTACGAGAATTTTTGATTTGCGCCTCAAAAGTTTAGCCATATACTCGTTTTCTTCTGTTCTTATGGCTCCGTTGAAGAGGCAAACGTCTATACTTTTGTCTGGCATGGCTTCGACATCCTTATATTTTGTATCCATAGCTACAGGCCAGAAGACTATGTCTGCCTTTGCAACTATGTCCAAAATTTTTTCGTTGATATCTAAAACAGCTATTTCGCAACCACCGCAACTAGCAGCCCAATATAGGGCTACTTTAAGTTTCTCCATTTTTCTCACCAATTATGTAAGGCTTTTACAGTAAAAGAATACATGAATGTATCTTCTTACATTTAAATTTAGTCCTTAGTAAATAGAAAATGTACTAGTCAAACGTCTATGTGTTAAATATAACATAAAAGAGCGCATAATAAGATTTTTTAGGTTTCATAGTTAATTTTAAAAGTAGATGCGCGGAAGTAAGATACCAAGGTGAACAAAATGGTAAAAATAGAAGATTTCGAAGTAAAGGAAGGACTGTATTACTCGAAGGAGTGGATGTGGATTAGAATAGAAGACGGAAAAGCCAGGATCGGCATAACTGACTATGCCCAAAAACAACTTCGTGAAATAGTATTCGCTGAACTCCCCAATGTGGGTGAAGAGATCATAAAAGGAGAACCCTTCGGCACAGTGGAGTCCGTCAAATCTGTATCAGACCTTGTCGCCCCGCTAAGTGGAAAAATCGAAGAAGTCAACGAGAAAGTTGGTAACAGCCCCGAGATACTTAATGAGTCCCCCTATGAAGAGGGATGGCTCATAGTTATTTCTCCAACAAATTTGGAAGAAGAGCTGAAAACTCTAATGGATTTCAAGAAAGCCGTAGAATGGCACAAAGAACTTGCTAAAGGAAGCTAGACGATGCCTAGAAAAATAGTTATAATCGGAGCGAACGCCTCTGGCGTCGACGCTGCGGTGGCCGCCCGAAAAACAGACAGGGAAGCCGAGATTAAGCTTATAACTAAAGAGAATCTTGGAGCCTATTCCAGGTGTGGTCTACCTTTTGTTTTAAGTGGTCAAATAGCATCTTTCGAGAATTTGGTGGTTTATCAGCCTTCTTTTTACCGAATGATGAAGTTTGATTTACGCACAGAAACCACAGCTACAAATATCGATACAAAAGCCAAAACAGTTGAAGTTGAGACAAGAGATGGAAAAAAAGAAACTTTGGCTTATGATAGCCTTATCATAGCTACAGGTGCTGCTCCTTTTACTTTGCCTATAGAGGGGATGAACAAAGAAGGAGTTTTCAATCTTCACACATTAAGAGACGGTGAAAGATTGGCCAATGCAATGAAGGAGGCGCAATCAGCGGTTGTCATTGGTTCAGGTCTTGTCGGCTTAGAAGCTACCGATGCTTTCATGGAAAAGGGCATAAAGACCACGGTTGTTGAGATGCTTTCATGGGTTCTTCCAAGACTCTTAGACCAAGATATGGCTCAAGAAATCCAAAAAATCTTAGAAGAAAAAGGCGTCAACCTCATACTGGGGAAACACGCAGGAGCCATTCTTGGAGACAAAAAGGTACACGCTGTCTCTGTTGGCGGAGAAGAAATACTAGCCGACATGGTTGTCAACGCAGCTGGAGTTAGACCGAATGTTGAATTAGCTAAAAAAGCCGGCATAGTCATTGGCGAAACAGGCGGCATAAAGACCAATATTAGAATGCAAACAAGCGCAGAAGATGTTTACGCTGTTGGAGATTGTGCAGAAACAACTCATATGGTGACTCATAGACCTGCCCTGCCGATGCTCGGTTCAACAGCTGTTAGAGAAGGTAAGGTTGCAGGTATAAACGCTGCAGGTGGCTACGCGATCTTTCCTGGGACACTCTTTTCATGGGTTTCTCGAATGTTCAACTTTGAAGTAGGCGCAACTGGACTAACAGAGTTTTGGGCAGCGAGATTCGGCATAGATGTTGCTGTTGGGAAGATAAGCGGTCACACAAAAGCGCTTTACTATCCTGGGGCCCGTCCTCTAAAGGTAAAGCTTATAGTTGAGAGGGAAACCAAACGTATCGTTGGCGGAGAAATCATTGGCGGAGAAGAGGTAACACAGAGGATAAATGCTCTTTCGTTGGCTATCCAGAATTACATGACCGTTTACGAGCTTTCGAAAGCTGACACATGCTATGCTCCATCAGTATGTGAGACTTGGGAACCTTTAGTCTTAGCAGCGGAGATGGCAATTCGAAAACTCTAAAAACTTTTTTCATTCCTCAAAATAAAGCATTTCATAGGCTTTTACAGCGTGCACCACTGCTTCGACTCTTTTACCTTGGTCTTTGAGCAATTCAGCTTTGGCGTATTCTTCTCCTGATTTTATACGTTTTTCTCCTTTTGAGATTTTGATGAGTTGTCTTGTGAGGAGAAGTATTTCATCCAACGGTGTGTCGTTCATATAATCGAGCCCTTCATAATATTCAATTCGTTCTTGTAAACTTCTGAAAGGTTTTTTCTCCTCTGAAAGAGCAACTAGTTTTTTGCCAGAGTAATATAGGTTCCAAAGGGCTTCTTTGAAGTTAAATCTTGAGACAGGCGTAGGATCTATACCACGCATTTCTCTGTGATAGAAGAAATGGTATATTGACTGAATCCCGGAGCATAGACCTTTCCCGGTTCCGCCTGCAACTGCAATACCGAGAGCCCACTTTCCATTAGCGTTGGAAATCTCCACAGTGTCCATGAAGTCCTTTGTCAAACCGTTGATGTCCCCCCAATAAACTGGTGCGCCCAAAACAATAGCATCGGCTTCCTCACACAATTTGCTCAATTCTCTCGGACAACTCATCTTTTCTTCTGTGTAGTATTTTATGTCAAAATCTATTAAGTAAACCTTCTTTGCCTCCATACCAGCGTCTTTTGCTCCATCCAAAACCCTTGTCACAAGTTGATCGGTCAAACGACCTTTTCGTGGACTACCAACAATCCCCAAAAACATACTTATCACCAGAAATAGCCTATTGAATTGAAGATACTTAAGTTTTTCAGTCAACTGTTTTATAACATCAAATTTAAAGTCTTCGTAAAATTAACCAATGATGTATCTTTTAGGGTCGAGTTTATCTTTTTCTTTGAATCACATTATATTTCGGGTGTCTTAATGTCCGTTACTCGATTGTCTACAGGAGTCTCGGAACTAGATCAAATGCTCGGCGGAGGCATCCCCCGAGGGTTTACAGTTGCTGTCACGGGCGAACCGGGCACCGGCAAGACTATCCTTTGCATTCACTTTATTCATCAGGGAATTAAAGAAGATGATCGTTGCATTTATGTTACAACTGAAGAAAGTAGAGAATCCATAATTACTCAGGCAAGCCAGCTGGGATTGAATCTTTCAGATGGGATTGAGGGAAAGAAACTTATCATCATTGATGCGCTGATGGGCATAAAGGACGCATGGTCTCTGCAAAGCCTTGACATAGAGGAATTAGTCAACAAAATTATTGAAGCAAAGAAGAACCTCGGTTACGGCAGAGCTCGTCTAGTAATAGATTCGCTTTCAGCGTTCTGGCTTGATAAACCAGTAATGTCGAGGAGGCATTCGTATTTTGTTAAAAAGGTACTTTCAAAATGGGATTTCACTGTGATGACTACATCGCAATATGCTATAACAACATCAGAAGCCTTCGGATGGGGTATTGAGCACATAGCAGATGGCATCATACGGTTTAGAAGACAAGTCAGAGGAGGAGTTTTGAAAAGGTATATTCTCATTGAGAAGATGCGGCAAACAAACCATAGTCTACAAATGTACGAGATTGCAATTCTCTCCGGAAAAGGACTCACAATAGTCAAACCCGTCGAGATACGAAGGGAAGACATAACCTTACCGGAACAGGTTATGGAGAAGATTCGAAGAAATGTGAAGAAAAGGGAATCCGAACTGCTTTGACCTTTATGGAAGAATATTATTCTCGCCCTAATGTACAAACAGAAATCTATGAGTTCTGTAAAGGCAGATGGGTAGCACTTCACTGCGTAAACGAATCTGGCAAACTTGTTTTCCGAAGATATGCGGAAAGAAAGCCTATAAAGGTTGATGATTCTAGAAATCTTTTAAAATTTCTAAAGAATTGTAAGACAAGATCCATATATGCAACGGCAAACGTTTACGGAGTGATTAGACGCTTTGAAGATGTTTACGATATCTCGAATATTCGTTATTGTACTCCTACTTGGGATATTGATAGCACTATTTCAAACTGGCAAAAAACAGTAACCATCGCAAAAGAGATTGTTTTCTTTCTTAATAGCCAAGGCATTGAAAAGTCAACATACATTAAATGGTCTGGAAACGGATGCCACGTTCATATTCATGAGAAAGCGTT
This sequence comes from Bathyarchaeia archaeon, assembly GCA_038826015.1. GTDB lineage: Archaea > Thermoproteota > Bathyarchaeia > Bathyarchaeales > DTEX01 > JAWBOR01. The sequence goes on along the minus strand of JAWBOR010000006.1, from coordinate 11,958 downwards.
TTCAAAAACTTTGTTGGAAAAATATCATCCTCTGGACTTGGCATATTCACTTGTGGAGTATGTGAACTCTAAACTGGCATTAAGGTTTCTAGAAATGTCTTCGGGAGAAATCGCTGTAGAAAACAAGATGGATCCGACAAGAGTATTCACATGCCCTCTTAGTCTTCACCGCGAATTGGATGCAGTTTGCATATGTATGAAGCCTGAACAGCTGGATGATTTCACGCTTGATTGGATAAATCCTCAGAACTTTAGACACAATACTTCATGGCGCGATTTTAGGACTGGAGAAATAGATGAACTTGCAGAAAGAGCCTACAAATCTATTGGAGGATATTCCGCTTATTCTAAAAGAAGACATAAAAAGACCAAGCCTATTGACAAACAGATAATGGAATGGTTAGAAAAAGATTAAACATAATTGAAAAATCAGAATAAATTCGATGGGTGGCTACATGTCCTTATTAAAGAGAATGGTGGACAGCTACATGCTAAAAGTCTCTGGCTTGAACGAACATTGCGAAAGATGTCTTAGAACAGAGAGATGGGGAGGAAGCATTGTTTTGATGATTGTGGACGCATCTTTCACATCAATAGGTTTGAATTATTTCACAGCAGTGGTTCCAAGGGTTGAGGAATTTAACAAAAAGTTTGTGGAGAATGGAAAAATAAAAAACCTTGCGGATCTAGCGGGCGAAAACATAAACGAGTTAAGGAAAATATGGAAGAGTGAGAGATCATGGAACATCGCGAAGAATATAGCCTCTTATTTGTCTAAGACAGGAGATGATAAACTAGCTCTCCGAACATGGGCTAAAAATGCCAGCCTTGAAAACTGGAGGGAAGACCCGATTGGGAGAATTAAAGGAGTAGGCTTGGTCACGTTCCAATATTTGAGGATGATGGGCGGAGTCGACACTGTGATGCCGGATAAAATAGTTAAGAAAGTCATAAATAGCATCCTTTGTGAGGCTGGTTACGACCCTGTAACCGATGATGTAGAGTTTGTGAAGAAAGCTGAAGAAGTTGCTCTAACTTGCGGCTACAGACCCATAGAACTTTGTTGGATGACATGGCTTATACAACCTGAGGGACGAATGATGAGAATGAAAAAATATCGAGACATTCTTTCAAAAATTTGAAACAGCGGTTTGGTCCAAACATCTTGTCTAATTTTTGTCGATGACACCTTTTTGATGAAATAGGTGAATTAACCATTAAAATCCAATTTTCTACTCATTATGTAGGCATTTTCTCCATCGGCGTAATATCCTTTAACCGTCTTTTCCATAGTAAAACCTGCTTTCTTGTATAGGTTTACAGCTGGTATGTTACTTACACGAACCTCGAGGTAACATTCCTTCGCATTATAATGAGACCACATAGCATGCAGGGCCTCTTTTACTAGAGCGTACCCGATACCCATATTTCGGTATTCAGGCAACACAGCCAAGGAGATTATATGCCCTTTTTTCGTCAAGTGCAAACCAGAGAAGCCGCTTTCTATCCTGCACATGATGTAACCAACTATTTTTCCATCTTTTTCAGCAACAAAGAAGGTTTCTGGAAAATGCATGTATAAATCTGTAAAGAAGAAACTTGAATAATTCTCTGGGAGACATCTTTGATTTATGTAAATAACCTGATCCAAATCTTCCAATCTTGGTTTTCTGAGGGTGAACAGAGGCTCCACGTTTTGAACCAGCTGAAATAGATATTAAGAACTGGTCTTTAAAAAGTTATTTCTTTTCGTCTTCACCTTTTATTAACGGAATCATTAGATTTCCATGGGAAATAACAGATACTTTTCCTTTTCTTCCAACATAATCGAAGGCATAACGCAAAGCCTCATTGGCCGTTCTAGTAGTCTTCATTCCAAACGTTTCGAGGGCATAATAGTCTGGCATTGCTGAAACAAGAAAAATCTCGTTTCTCTGGAGAACCTTTAACAATCGATAAGCTATGAGACCTTCTATTCTGAATTTCTTCTTCAAACTTTTTTCTAGAGTATCATAATCCTTGAATTCCGACATGAATCTGTAAAATTCATTGTTTCCGTATCCCTCTGAACATTCTGCCACCAGAACAACGACTCCTCCTCTTTTAGCTACTTCGAAAACGCAGTCTATATATTTGCAAGCCTCGAAAAGATTGATGTCAAAAGATGAACCCCCAGAACTTACGATAACAATGTCTGCTCTTCCATCAACTGGAATTTTGTATATTTCATCAACAAATTTCACTCCTTCATCGAAAGCTTTGTCAATATCGCCTGCAAAAGCCTTAACAATTTCATGCTTGACATTTTTGACAGCCGTTAAAACAAAATTGACGTCTGCAAGATGAGCAGCCTCAACCATATCTTCATGAACAGGATTAGCTTTTAAAACTCCTCGTTTTGCCTTAGGATTCAGGCTTAGCAATAGATTATTCAGAACAGTTTCAGAGTTAGAAACCCCTGGAAGAACCCCGTCTCTGCCACCACTATATCCAGCATAAATATGTGGCTCAATATAATTAGCAAGAACCTTAACTTCGGCTTCAGCGAAAATTTTATTTAAATGAACCTTTGTTCCCCAAGATGTTTCTCCAACTTTTATGTGTTCACTGTGTTCACAATTGTGGTGTATAACTCTAATCTTTGAGGAAAAATCGTTTAGCAGAGTTTCCTCACTCTTCGCCGTGGATGCGTTAAGAGGATTGTAAGCAACAATCACTGTAATGTCTTCATCTTTAACTCCAGCAGAGTTTAACTCTTTCGAAATGGCCGAAATCATCATTTGATTGTCCGATGCGCCGGAATCTTTTAGGACAATTACTACTTTGGCTCCGGCTTTCACGATTTCTGTTAAACGGTTTGTTCCAATAGGGTTCATCAAAGCGTTCTCAACTTCGCCCTGAGAGTTTCCAGCCGCGCCTTTTTCATTTGGTTCTATTATGTTTAGTATGTTTTCGGTTGGAACTCTTACACAGATTTCAGTATTTCCATAAGGCATCCAGACATCAACCAAGAAAAATTCGCTCCCTTAACTTTGTCTTTTCATGGCGAATCTTTTAAATATAACGAAAAAGGCAAGAGCCAGCCAAGTCATTTTGACTTTAAGAAATTAATGATTTTCTCCGCAAGCAGTATCGATGTATCCTTTTGTGCTTCCTCAGTTTGTGCTCCAATATGTGGCACACATACAACGTTTGGTAACTTAACCAGTCTGAGGTCAGTTGGGGGTTCGTGCTCATAAACGTCTAAGGCTGCGCCGCCGAGCTTGCCAGTTGCTAACGCATCAAAAAGCGCCTTTTCATCCACAATCGCACCTCTTGAAGTATTGATTAAGAAAGATCCTTTTTTCATAAGGTTAAGCTCATTAGCTCCAATCATATGAGTGGTCTGTTGATTAAGCGGGATATGAATTGAAACTATGTCGCTTTGTTTAAGCAATTCCTGCAAAGAGACAAATTTTGCTTCAAGTATTTCAAGCATCTCATGGCTCAGGGGATTCCGCTTCGTAATAAGAATCTTCATTCCGAAGGCTTTGGCGAGCTTCGCAACCCTTACACCGATGTTGCCCAAACCAATTAAACCTAAAGTTTTTCCTTTCAAAAGCGATCCTTCGAGTTCTTTTTTGAGCCATTTTCCCTCTTTCATAGTGCGGTCGGCAAAGGCAATTTTTCGAGCTAGTGCCAACATTAACCCAATTGTTAATTCGGCAACAGAGTCTGCAGCTGCCTCAGGTGTATTTAAAACATTGATCCCCCTTTTCTCAGCTGCTTCTAAGTTGATGTTGTCTAATCCGGCTCCAGCTCGACCTATCACTTTAAGTCTCTTTCCACGATCTATTATCTCTTTGGTTACTTTGGTTCGGCTTCTGACGATGAGCACTTCGTATTGCGGTATGATTTTTTCAAGTTCCTCTTTAGAGATTGACGGGTTTACATCGACTTCGAAGCCTTCGGATTTAAGTTTATGAATACCTTCATCGTCAATAGGATCACATATCAGAACTTTAACAGACATTTTTGTTCCCTCTGCTCATCTTATTTTCTTAATATTCAGCTAATGTCCGATATTAAGTTGCAGATTTCTTTTTTGAGAGACCCTGGTTTATCAAATCGTTAAAAGTGTCTCTGACCGGGCTATAGACTTCCTTGTAGAATCTCTGCTGTGCAAGAAGCGTTTCCTTTGGAAAGTTTTTTAGGTATTCGAGGGCGATGATCCAAGCGTCTTCGTATGATACTGTGGTTTCGATGCGTTTTGTTATTTGGCGGTCGTAGTCGCTTGGCGTCTGTTCGACATTACCTATCATGAACCATCCTTTCGGCGACAAGTAGGCAACTTCATCACCGAGCTGCTCCATTCTTTTATCAGTCACATAGGTCGCTGACTTTATTTCTTTACGGGGTTGCACTAATCTTTCGCGTGCATACCTTTTAGCCCAAGCGTAGAAAACAGCCCTGTTAAGACCAAATGATTTCGCCCGTTCCATATTACCAGTGATGAGGTAATAACGAGCGGCTTGCAAGAGTCCCATGACTTGGAATCGACCTAATTTTTTCGATGACGGTTCCACCATTACGGTTTCTTCTTGTATGACTGTGCGCCGGGGCTTAAATTTAGAGGCCCCTTCCAGCCAGCCGTCGTATCCACCTATCTCAGCTAAGGCTTTTTTAGCCAATGGGTCGCCCTCGCCTTCTTCGTATATTTTCCAAGACTCATCATGCCGATAAGCTTCTGGTTCAGCCCATTTTAGGTTGAAGTTGAACATGTCGATAGGCTTAAAGCACACACAGCAAAGATCAAGTTGCCTATGAAGCGACAGAGGAGCTGTGAAAACCCTTTTAAGGTCTATTTTGTTCTCGACCCTGAGGGATCTGCTTGCTGATTGCGGTGCTTTGGCTGCCAAATCGACAAGCTGGCTCTTAACTTTTCTCAATATGTATTCGACAATTGAGAAGGCTACATCAAGCGGATCATATTTCTCAAGTAGGCTCTGAGAGAAGGCTTTTTCATGAATTTGTATATGTACCCCTCGTCCAGACCATTTAAGATACACCGAACGATTGATACCCTCTTTGTCTAAGTAGCTGACTATAATGTCGGCTGCCTTCAAAGCATACTCCCAAAAATCGATGTCTGCATCTATATCCCAGATCGGCGTCGAAGTTGCTATGTTCGATGCCCCTTCTATGTCTTTAAAGGTTTCCAGATGGCGATATGTGTTTATTGAAGCGTAAACCGTTCTTGGTTTGAAGAACCTGAACCTTTTAAAGACCCCATCAACATCTTCCAAGCTATTTATAGTTAAAGGTTTTTTGCTACGGTTTGAGTATCTAAGAAATATTCTTCCGCCGTCTTGAGATGCGCCTTCTAACGCAACCCATTTGTTTTTGCAATAGACTGCTATCTCGCTTTTAACTTGAGATCTAGAATAATATTTTAAGGCTTCTTCATAGTTCATGTTACAATCTTATCCAGTTGGTTGTTTTCCGCAGCGTATTTGATCTCTATCATTGGCATGTCCATCGGCGCTTCTATTCTTTCAACTCCGTATTTTTTCAGGAATTTTTGATATTTCAGTGAAAGCCTCCGCATCTCCGGCGACGTTGGTCCTACGCATGGGCATCCGGGGATTCGTGGGCTAACGTCGAAGACGTAGAAGGCTAATCGTTTCTGCTCTGGGTCGTCGGAATCGTAGGCGACGGCTCCTTGAAGGGCAAATAAGCCTATTATGCCTGGTGGATATTCTTTTTCGCAGGTTCTTAGGAATTTTTCTGCGGCTTCGTAAACCATTGGCTTCTGTGATTCGCGCATAGTAAGCCCGTAGTGTCCTATTTCCTCGTTCTTGATTGGAACATTTATCGCCAACTGGTCTTTAGCTGGTAAACTAAGTAAGCCGTGTAGATTAGTTTGTTTTCTGTCGTCGAAGCCGACAAAGTCAAAGTCATCGAATGTTTCTTTTAAAACCCATCCTTGAAAGTTAGCGTTAAACTTCTGCCCTAAAACGTATTCTTCGATTCTTGCCTTTCCCAAGCTTTCTTCATCTATGACATCTCTCCTTATCAGTTCTTCAGCTTTCTTATAATATTCTTCAGGAGAAGCCGCGTAGAAAAAGGCTCTTTCAAGAGGCTTCCTTTTTTGTTGAACTTTTACTATTGCCAACCTGTCAATCTCGCTCGGATTGCTGAATTTTTTAGGGATTTTAACTCCTGCTCTTTCCAGTAGCCAGTATTGGTTTTTCTTTTCGTTGCGTTCTTCAGCTCTAAGCATCAGGCGGTTTCCATAAATTGGAACTTTAAAACAGTTCTCAATATTGTCATAGCCCACATAAACAGAGAAAGACCTGTTCGGAATAAAAACTGTGTTCAGTTCTCTAAGCTTCTCTTGAACTTCCTCATTTACCATCTCAGAAAAATTCTTTACGAATAAGACATGGTCAAAGAGATACCTATTAAACTTCGCATATAAGGCTTCTCTTCCCTCCTGGCAAACAACCACAGTAGGCAACCCCAGGGCTCTAGCTGAAACACCAACCTCCTCAGCTGAATGACTACCCAAAACCCCTACAGTAACCTTAGCCTTATAGGAAGACGCTAATTTCTGCATATCCCTTCTTTTTATAACCAAACTATTCACCATCTTCTTTCATATCATCTTTGCATTCTTAAATAAAAATGGAAAAAGCTCAGCTAATATACTATTTTTGCTAGTTGGTTTTTTTGGATGCCGGTTTTTATTTCTTTGGCGATTCTTTTGCCCACATACATTTTTTCGCCGTATTTCAGATAGGCGTAGGGCGATGTGCCGATGCCTACGTTGCTTCCTGCAACAATTCGCGCCGAAATCTCAAACGTGTAAATCTCAGGCTTATCAGTGATAATTGCTTCAAGGCAGAAGGGGCCTATTAGCCCTGGCGGCGCAATCTCCCTCGACACCTTTACAACATTGTCGCCCATCCTCAAGACCTCGGGCAGTAAAGATTCTCTCAGAACTATTGGGATGTTGCCTACGATCGTGTACGTCGGCGTCAAATCAATTTGTAGCTGGTCAGCTGCCGAGATTCTTCCGATGCTGTCAACGGTGGACTCGTAACGTTTGTCCATGCCTAAAAGCTCGGTTTCATCATCAAGCAAAGAACTAAAAAACTGGAAATATGCATTCACACCCAAAACATATTCTTGAATATGTATATCTCTCAGGTCTTCTCTTTGCAGCTCGCCTCTTCTAACCATATCTTCAGCCTTCTGCCTAAAAGATTCAGGCGAATTTGCAAGAAAATAACCCTTTCCTCCACGCGCGCCAGGAAACTTTGCGATAACCAGTCTATCTATATCATCTGGGCTTTCAAAAATCTTAGGCAATTTCAGACCAGCTCTTTCCAACCATTGCCTTTGTTTGCCTCTTTCAATCTCCCATCTCAAAAGCCGTCTGTTACCAAGCATTGGCACATATAATCGATTAAGAATATCATCCATGCTTATGTAGGCGTTAAATGAACCATGAGGAACAAGAACCGTGTTAGAGCTCCTAAGCCTTTCTTGAACATCATCATCCAGAAGGTTACTGAAACTTTCAACCCATATAAACTCGTCTACTAAAGGAAACTTCCGATAAACAATCTCGCTTTCCTTCGTGCAGACGCATACAGTTCTAAACCCTTCCTCTTTTGCTCCCTTGAAAATGTTAAGAGCCGAATGCGAACCCAGTGTGCCTATTGAGATTTTATTTTTATCGTAACTATTTATTACAGCGTCAATCTCCTCTTTTTCTATCACCAACGCCCATCACTGATAAAGAAAATCTTTTGAAACAACATTAATAATGAAGTTTTCTTTCTTTAATACTTTCTCTGACTCCCACAAAAGAATGCATGTGATCATAAAACCAAAGCATTATTCGAAATGACTTAAGATGATTTTCGCCAAACAATGCCATAACCAAAAAGCCACTCGGCAAAAGTTGACCACCAGACAAAAGTATTCACAATCCTCAAAAAATAATAAACAGGCAACCCAGAAAGAAAAGCCCAGTGAACACCTGCGCTTTTAGCTTTAAAGACAGCGGGGAAACATACTATGGCGATGTCTACCGCTATAAGGGTTAGTGCAAACCATCTTAGAAAATCAAGTCCACCACTGAGCCACGGAGAAGCGAATATAAGCCAGATAGTTGCTGCCCAAAAAAAGGTGAAGATTAAAGACTCTAATAAAACCAACAGTAATGTGAATGTTAAAGGCTTGCTTAGAAATATTCTTGATCCATGTTTGGCAAGACACTGAAAGAAACCCATATACCATCTTTTAATCTGAGCGACGTATTCCTTTAAACCTCTAGGCTCAAGAGTACGGGCATAGGAATTTATAAGAGATGTTCTGTAGCCATCTTGCAGCATGAGCCATGTCAAGTCTAAATCCTCTGTAACCGTGTCGTTTGGAAAACCAAACCGTTTCAGAACTTTGGTCCTAAAAACGGCGCAACATCCTGAGATGACAAATAGCCCATTAACAGCGTTTTGTCCTCTCTTAAGTGTGCTTTGAGCATAAATGTCTTCCACCACCCTGGCTTTTCTTAAAGCTGCGTTTGCGCTTCTTGCGTCGGGTATAACAAAGCCATTTGCAGCTGCTACATCTTCATCAACAAAGACCTTGAGAGATTTCTCTGCGAAAGATTCTTCTAAGACCGTATCGGCATCAACAATTATAACAAAATCTGTACTAATTAGCTCTAGAACTCGATTAATACTTTCAGCCTTACCAATCCGTCGATGATTTTTTATAAGTGTCACATTTCTGAAGTTTTCCACTACTTCGCTTGTTCTGTCAGTACTTCCGTCATCCACAACGATAATCTGTTCCAATTTCTTAGTTTGGTTAAGTAAACTTTCGAGCGTCTTACCAATGGATTTTTCCTCATTGAAAGCTGGAACTATCGCTGTTATAGTTGAGTTGTCAAAAGATTGCATCGTAAACGCAGGCTCAATGTAAGTAGCTAAACCCAGACAATACATCACGAAGTTTGGACCGAAGTGTGGCAGTTCTGGAGGCATAAACTTTCCTCGAACAGAACCTTACTTCTCAGATGCCACCCTCTTCCTGAATTGCAAAAGGCTAATGACCGAGGTTGCAAACCCAACTAGAAATACGCCAGTTCCGAATACAAATTTTAACGTGTGAGGAACTTCAAAAGGTAAAAGAATAATGATGCCCACAATAACCATTAAAGTTGCAATTGCAAGGACTCCGCGAATCGGATAATCTTTACGATACTCAACTACCTTGGGCTTTTCTAACTCTATTCCAAGTCTACTGTGAATCGCGTTGTCTGTTTCAATGAGCCTTCTTGCATATTGCTCTTTTAAACTTTTGGAGAGAGATTCTAAGCGTAACGTATATTCAAGTTCTTCGCTAAGCTGTCTTTTTCTATCTTCAATTTTTTCTAATCTTCGATTTAAAAAATTGATTGACTCTAATACATTTATTCTTTCCTTTTCTCGATCAACAAATTCTATTTCGACTTTAGACTCTCCAGGAAGTGGCGGAAGAGTCTTTTCACGAGGAGCCCCTTGGTTTCGAAATCGGCTTGGCTTGCTGATGTCTTCTTCTGACACTCGATTATACCCCACCGTGTCATATATGTTCTTGCCATTCCCATATAAAAATATGTAAGAAACAAATTTCTTTTTCATATTTAGTATATAGATTCTGAATATATTTGCTTAGTGATTTGTTCCCTTAAAAAGAGCACTTCTTGGTCTAAAACGATGAGTATTTCCTCATATAAAGATTCCAGTTATATGTTTCTCGAGAAGGATTAATTAAATATTGAAGCAAAGGATAGTTCAAAACGAATGCTAAAACCATTTTTATGAGATATTCAACAGAGGATGTCTACTAAACCAAAAAATGTAGAAAGCAAAGCAGTACAATGTTTTTCCGAAAACAATACTTGCATTATTAAGAAGATGATTCGCTGGGAGAATCAACTAACTGCGCAATTTCGTTCTCAACGGATTCTGTGCAAGTGCCTTCAACTATCACCTCGTTTACTGTCTCTGTGTTTTCTGTAGATGTGGTTGACTTTCCCTCCATTGTTGACGACTCAGCTGCCGTTACTTCAGTTTCTTCCATAACTTCTGGCTTGGTTACCTCGGACACTTCAGTTATTTCTGTGTTCGGCGTCAATTTCTCATTTTCAACAGATTCTGAAACCATCTCCAACAAAGAATCCTTCAATGTTTTTATCTCCTGTTTTATCGCTTCTAGGCTCAAAAGTATTGTTTTACGCGGATTTTCATATGCCTTGTCATCTATTTCTCCAGCTGCATAATGCATTTCGAGGAGCGCAAGAGATAATTCAAGTTCTCCGATTCGCTTTTCCAGCTCTTGAGCTCTAGCAGTCATATCGTCTGAAAGCGATTTGAGCTGCGCTTCTAGCTCCATCGTTTCTCCAGATAGTTTCTTCTCCAAAAATTCATAGGTTGGTTGAGATATTTTCTCTGATGTAAATAATTCATCTAAAATCTTCTTTTTCTTCTCTAACACAGCTAATTCTTTTATCTTTTTCCTATAATTTAGATCTAGTTCGAAGGAATGCTCCATATCACTCACCTATTCAGTTGGCGGGAACGTTGAAAATAAGACTTGCCATTACGCACGTATATTCGATGATGTTAGAAATGGGAACTCATCATCAGAAATATAACACAAGGAAAAGCTACTTTCAAAACAATGTGATATAGCAATTTATCAGATTAAATAAAACAACAAAAGGAAAACGCATTTTATTTCTGGCGATTAGACATAATTTAACTTTTGAGGAGAGATTCAAGTCGGTAAAAAATAATTCTGTTCTGAAAGTTGTCACTTCAAAGATTTTTGATAGCGTGATAGTAATTGAACCATGAATAAAGCCGCAATTAAAGGGGTTATGCTGAAAGGGAATATGTACCATACGTCAAATAGTCCTATAATGGCGGCTACTAGAGCTGGAGTTATAGAGGCCGTTATACCTTCGGTGAAAAAATAGACGCTGAAACCCATCCCTCTCTCAGTTAGCGGGGTTACCTCGGTCATCATGGCTGTCATAGGCGACCATAGGCTATTTCCAAAGAAGGCATAAACAAGATAGACGAGCATTATCATGTAAATTTGTGTGGACATAGATAAAATTGCGAGCGAAAGGATACAACCAGCCATGACTAAGCTGAGTGCTTTTCTTGCTCCCATCTTTTCACCCAGATAGCCGCCGACTAAAGAACCGACTATACCAATGAATGGACCTAATCCGAAGATTAAGCTAGCTACTGATTCAGAAAGTTTTCTCATATCTACAAGGTAAGTTGTCATAAATGTGGAAATTCCAGTAGTTTCCATCATCCTTAAGGCTACAATTGCCATGAAAACTAAAAACTCAGTAGAGAAGACGAAGGAAAATTTTCTTAAAACAATTTTCTTGGTTCCGCTATCTTTAGTCATCTTTGCTTCAAAATGATGGGATTTAAGCAAAATGAAACCCCAAACAATGATTGGAATTGCCCAGATGGCGTAGTTCCATCTCCAGCTCGCTATTGATAAAAGTATAGCGAGACTCACAAGTCCTATTGCTGCGCCAAGACTTCCCATAGCATTGTGGATTCCCATTGACCTGTTCATTTTGTCTTTTTTAACTAGCCGGGATATTTGGCTTAATCCACAAATATGGTAAAGGGAAGAAGTCATTCTCATTAGAGAGACCCCAAGCACTAGGAGCCAAAAGTTGTTGATTTGACTTATAATTAACGCTGATAGGCCTTCAATAAGCATGCTGGCAAACAATAGATATCTTGTATTGAAACGGTCTGCTAAAAATCCAGAGGGAAAATGCATGAACAACTGAATTAAGCTTGGGAAAGTAGCTACGAATGATGCTTCAAAAAGACTGAGGTGGAAATCGCGTACGAAGATTGGTATAAGAGCTACCTGTACAAG
>JAWBOR010000005.1:0-32790 GCA_038826015.1 Bathyarchaeia archaeon | reverse complement strand
AGGGTGCGTCGCACTTCGCCCAGAACGCCCTGTTCAATCAGGCGGCGCGCGGCTTGCACCTCGGGGCGGTCACCAGTTTTAACCGTTTCAATATTCAAGTTTTCGCCGTAATGTTTAGTTAAGCCCTCTTATCCTTTCTGTGATGCTATTATTCGAGCGTTTTTTGCTTCTTTAATTATATTGGGCAGTGCGCCGGAATGATCCATTTCAACATGGTTTATAATAACGTAATCGAGTTGTTCTGGGTTTATAATTTCTCCGATTTTTTCAATCAATTCGTTGTGAAAATTGTACTTAACAGTATCGACCAGAGCTGTCTTTTCATCTTTTATTAAGTAGGCGTTGTAGGTTGTTCCGCGTCTGGTCAAATAGCCATGGAAGTCTCTAACATTCCAATCAATTACGCCAACCCAAAAAATGTCATCGCTTATTTGGATTTTAACCATTGTCAATCATCCTACAGTTTAATATCATAAATATTTAACTCGATTAGCGTATATGAAAAATTCCAATAAGGGACAAAAGCTCAGCATGAATCAAATAATCGACAGTTTTAAGCAACAATCTGACCGAACATCACTTATCGTTTAGAGGGTGTTAGAAACAGAAATATTTGAGTTTTCCTAATTTTCCACTTCTCCAAAAACTACAATAAATAACGGAGAAAAATTAGTAACAAACTTTCTTGTGGAACCACTCATATCCGATTCACTTTATATGAAAATTATTTCATACAAGATTTTTTCAAAAAGGTTCTTAGGTGCTTGAACGCTGATGACGCGGAAGACTAACAACGTTGCCTCAAGAATCAAAACAAAAAAATCGAGGAAAGCTACATGGTTAACAGCTTATTATTCGCATCAAAACCTAGAAAAGTCTTGGTGAAAATTTTGCAGAAAGAAAAATGTCATCTGTTGCCAATAAAAACTCTTTATTAACAATTCAGATGAAATACAATAATGTAATTATTTATATGTTAGTGTTGTACAAATTCATTTTAACACTGTTAAGTTTATCTGACTAGGTTTAAAAATACGGCTGTTGGAGAAGCCATGGGAATAGACCTATTTCGTTCTTTGGAGACCGCCTCACTAACAAGCTTTCACTATAAATTACTCATTATTGGCAGTCTCATCTACTGTTTTACTGGCATGAACGTCATGTTGGTTGCGGCTGTTTTGACGCCCATTATCAGCGATTTTAGGCTTGGAGCTTTCGAGTCTGGACTACTTGTGAGTGTTGGCTATTTAGGCATGTTTTGCGGTGCACTAGTGTGCGGGATTCTGGCAGACAGCATAGGTCGGAAGAAAACATTGCTTCTCACCACGCTTACTATGACCGTCTTTACAGCTGCCAATGCACTTGCTCCTGACGCTTTAACCATGGGTTTCCTACGTTTTTTGGCTGGAGTTGGGCTTGGAGGGTCTCTTCCGCAGCCTGGAGTTTACGTTTCCGAATACATACCTGCAAAATATAGGGGACGCTTCTTAGGCATAATTGAGGCTTCGTGGGTTTATGGCGCTCTCTTATCCTTGCTATTTCCATATATCTTATTCCCAATGTTTGGTTGGCGTCTAACCTTTTTGGCAGCCTTAACCCCTATTATTCTAGTTCCTTTAATAGTGTTTCTAATTCCTGAATCTATGCGCTATCTGCAACTAAAGGGAAAAACAAAGGAAGCCAAAGAACTTTTAAGTAAACAAGGGCTTTTGCCCGAAATATTTGATGAGGGAAAGTTAGCTGCCAATCTTCATAGAAAGTATAGTGTTGCGTCGGCGCTGACGGAGCTGTGGTCAGCCACGTATAGAAAAAGGACAGTTCTTCTATGGGTTTTATGGGCTGTGCTTGTTTACACTTACCACGGAATTTTCATTTGGCTTCCAGCGATCTACGTGAGAGAGCTTGGATTCACGGTCGTCAAGTCCATAGAATGGACAATAGTGGTTACGCTGGCGCAGGTTCCAGGATACTACACTGCAGCATTTCTATTAGACCATATAGGCAGAAAACCAGTAGCCATGGCCTATCTTGCCATGGCGGGTGTTGGAAGTATCCTCCTAAGCCAAGCCTTCGTGCCTGAGTTGATCCTCTTATGGAGCATAGTAATCTCTTTCTTTAACCTAGGCGCTTGGTCAGCCCTTTATGCCCTCACGCCAGAGCTATATCCTACACGCGTAAGAGGAACAGGGTCGGGCGCGGCGGCGAGTATAGGCCGTATAGCGGGCACTATAGCGCCCACATTAACGCCACTTTTACATACATATGGAGGTCTCGCTGCTCCGTTTGTAGTATTTGCCATAGCCCACTTCTTAGGAGCACTTGCCACCGCAGTGTTAGGTATTGAAACAAAAGGGAAAGTATTAGAAGAAATAACGAAGTAATACTAGGCGAAAAAACCTTATGACAGAACAAGACCCATTTGATTTTAAATATTAATTTGGAATTCGTATTCCATCCATCGTCTAAACGAGTCACATGCACTGCCCTTTGTCAGAAGGCTAAAAAGAACTTCTGAGTTCATCATTTTTTTAAATCATTGACGCTATGTGTAAGTAGAAAAAGAGTTAAATCCACTTCGGCGTAAAAACCCTTGGACGAAGCTTATGCTAACTTCTTAACTCCTTTGTGATCAAAAACCAGTAGTGAAGAATCCTTGCTTGGCTCTTCCTTGCTTAGTTTTTTCTGACCATCAGCATCATTGGAACTTTAGTGAATGTTGTGCCTTCGTCTAATTCAGCTTCTACGAAATCTCCAAGCTCTTGTAGATGAACTAGAAGTGCAGTGTCTTCTTGAACCTAGTAATGTAGGAGCCTGCCTTGTCTTCTCTTTTCATCTTTCAGACAAAATTAGTAAAATCATCTTGGAAAGCCTTGGTCTCCGCAACCTTCCAAATCTTTAGGAACAGTCTCATCAGGCTCGCAATAAAACGATTCCTAAGGTAAACAGTGGCTGTCAAATAAGACTTGCCTAAAGATTATTAAACCATTTCATCACATTATCACTCAAGCAGACACGCGTACTTAGCTCTCACACACCATCAATAAGAGCGAAAGAACAATCTAATATCTAAAGATTCACTTGAAAGATTAAGTGGACCGGGCGGGATTTGAACCCGCGGCCTCCGCCGTGCGAGGGCGGCATTCATACCACTGAACTACCGGCCCTTATGATTAAGATGTTCGAGAACGATTTAATCTTTATGTGGCATCGGCGAAAAGCATAATCGACTTGAGCGAGACGAAAAATATATATTGGATTTTTTCTTTCTGAAAGGAATGTCGGGCGGTAGCTCAGCTTGGTAGAGCTTCCGAATCGGCCTAGAAAAAAAGGCTGATGAAGATGCTGTAGGCGTCTACTTATTTGGTGGATGCCGCTCAGCCTACCGAGCATACAGAAACCGGAGTGTCGCAGGAGAGTCAAGGCAAGCCCGAGACTCGGCGAATTCAAAATAGGACGCTTAAAAAGCTCCTATGATACTCCTGCCCGCCCGACCAATAATTCTTTGTTAAATCTAAGATTTCAACCTTCATTGAATTTGTATATCAGCACATTACTTAGGCGTTTCGTCGGATCGAATGCTGATTTTGAGAGATTTGATTACCTTTATCAAAGGCGGCGACACGAAAGCAAATATCAGTGCGTTAACTATTGTGTGAAGGATAGGGGGATATGCGAGCCACAAAGGAACAAAAGTGAAGTAGATAGCCTCCCAAACCGACATATAATAAGCCGGATAAGCAAAATAGAAGCCAATACTTGATACCACATCATAAATGAATGTTAAAAGAAGACCCCAAAAAGCCATCTCCAATGAAAACTTGAGAGTTATACTCTGAGAGCCTCTTTTCTTTCCAAGTATTCCGCCAACAAAGCCATATAGCGCACCTAATCCGGCCATTACCACTAAGAGCACAGGGGATATGACGAATAACCAAGCTCCCGGATGAGCAAAAGGGTATGGAACCAGCATATAGATGGTCAACGCAACAGCGCCATTCAGAGCCCCAACATGCCAACCGAACACAAAACCGCTTACAAATATTATTACCGTCATGAATTCTACAAGCCCTGGTAAAAACGGTATCGCTATACCCCTAGCGTAACCAATAACTATGCATAGTGCCGAGAGAACGGAGACTAACGCTATTTCCTTCGCGTTCATGATGGATTTCGCGTTGGTTGGATTATCCAACCAAATATTTAAATGTTACGCAACAATCAAAAGATGTTTGCCGATCTTTTGATGGTATAAATTTTTATTTTACTTCAGAGAATTTGAAGATTCAAGAGAAGATGTCTATTTCAAAAGAAAGAGTTGAAGAACTATATCAAGAACTTCACCTATTGAAAGCTGAACGAAGTAGACAGAATAAGGAATCACTTCAATGGGCCGAAAAAAGGAATATTCTTCATGAAAAAATAAAAAAACTAAGGACGGAAGCAAAAAATCTCAAAGAAAAACGCGACGCCTTGAATGACGAGGTTCAACATCTGAAATCTCTTCGAGAAAGAATAAGAAAAGAGCATTATGAGAAGACCGATAACCTTCAAAGATTAAGACAAAAAATGAGAGAGACTCAAACAAAAACGCTTCGGAGAAACGCTCAAAGCCTTGAGAAAGAGATTGAAATGATTGAGTGGCGGATTCAGACGAATTCTTTGTCTTTAGACGAAGAGAAAAAACTGGTTGAACAAGTGAAAAATCTCGAGAAACAGTTGGAATTTTACCGAAATACGAAAAACAAGAAAAATGAGGTTCAAGCGCTGGAGGATGAGGTGAAAAGGCTTAAAGTTAAGATATCATCTTACCGCGATAAAATTGCCGAGCTGGCGGTTCAAAGTCAGAAATTTCATCTGAAAATGTTGGAATATTATGAGGAGATGAAGGAACTTAAAGCTGAAGCTGATACAATGCACAAAAAATATTTGGAAAGCAGAGAAAAAGCGCAAATGTTTCATTCGAGATATAAAGAGGTTTTAAACCAGATTTCCTCTTTGAAAAAGGCTATTCGGGAAAAGGAGGGGGAAGAAAGAGCTAAAAAAATAGCAGATCTCAGGATCTTGTTGGAAAAAGAAGCTTTGGACAAATTGAAACGGGGCGAAAAGCTAACCTTTGAAGAGTTCAAGATTCTGGCTGAGCGGGGAAAAATTTAAAATGTAATTGCTAACATGAGACTGGTGACTCAGAATTTTTAATAGTTGGATCTTAACTATTTATTCTGAAGAAATTATGTTTATTAGGCATCTACGGGAGAAGGTCGATGCAGAACTCTGAGGAACAAAAGCTGGAACGCCTTCTTATTCTTTGCGTTGACCGAGACAACGATATTGGCAAGAAAACCGGGATAAAAACTCCAATAATTGGAAAAAAAGAAAACATGGAAGCAGCGTTGAAACTTCTACTAGTGGACCCAGAAGAAGCAGACGCTAATGCTATGTTTGAAGCCATTAAAATTTTTGAAGAATTGGAAAGAGCTGGAGTGAATAATGGTCTCTATCAAGTTGCGACGATAGCAGGTTCTGAGTTAGGCGGAATAGCAGCGGACAGAAAATTAGTAGCCGAGCTTAACGCTGTTCTTAAGGAATTTCAGTCAGACAGCTTAATCCTTGTTACTGATGGTTTCGCAGATGAAGATATGTTACCTCTGATTCAGTCCAGAGTACCAGTTACTTCAATTCGGAGAATAGTCGTTAAGCACAGCGAGTCAATAGAAGAAACAGCTGCTGTTTTTTCTAAATATTTAAAGATGCTTATCGAGGATCCCAGATATTCCAAAATTTTCCTCGGCTTGCCTGGCGTTTTGCTTATAGCACTCGGCGTCTTATACTTTCTTGCAGTTTTTTTCCGCTACGATATTGGCACCTGGGCTTGGATTGTCGGTCTCATAATCGTAGGCATCTACCTTTTCGGAAAAGGCTACGGTCTGGACAAGAAGGTTCCAGTTTTTCTTTCCCACATTTCTTCTCTTCCAGGATTAATTACTGGTTTCTCGTTGATGTCAGGTCTTTTGCTTATTGGAATTAGTTTCTATCAAGCTTGGTCTCAAATTGTTGCGAATCCTAATATAGTTCCTAACCCGATGCCTAGTGAGCTTGATAAATTGCTTGAGGTTATACCGAGAATTATCGGATATCTAATTTCCGCATCAGTAACCATAGTGACGATTGGAGTTTGCGTAATATTCGCAGGTAGATCCGCGAGTTACCTTTTAGAACATGATTCAAGATTTTGGCGCAATACAACTATGGTCGTTATTTGCGCTTGGTCCTGGTCAATGTTTAAGGAGATATCTCACATTCTCGTTGACCCATCTTACTCCACTAGCGGATTAATTCTATCAATAGTTGTTGGCATAATCATTATCTTAGCCTCAATTCTTTTGGTTCACTTCTTAGGCAAGAGGTATCGTGGATTTTTTGCAGAAACTTTTGGCAATAGTGACAAAAATAAGAGAACTTGATAAAAAGCAGGATGTTGATGAATTCTATAACGGCTAAAAAGAAATTAGGATATGAATTCATGAAGCATAAAGATTTAATAGAAGTCATTATTAATCTGCTTAAAGCATGTTGTTGTTTCTTGTTTAAGGAATTGGAGTGGTAGAAGCGGAGAGATGCTAAAGTCGTTACTTTCGTTCCTCGGCATCTATAGAATCTATGAAAAGTGGCTTTGGCATCAAGTAAAAAACGGGGCTAAACCGGATCATGTCGCAATAATCTTAGATGGGAATCGCAGATGGGCTCAAAATCATTCTATGAATCCTTGGTTGGGTCATTATTATGGTGCCGACAAAACTGAAAAAGTATTACGCTGGTTCTTGGAGCTCGATGTGAAAACTATAACGTTTTTTGCTTTCTCAACTGAAAACTTTCAGAGACCACGCGAAGAAGTTGAGGAGCTTATGCGTCTCTTTGAGAAGAAGCTTCGGGAGACTCTTGATAACGAAGAGATTCATAAACGCAAGGTCCGGATTAAAGTTATTGGAAGATTAAACCTTTTATCAGATGAACTGCGCCAAATGATTGAAAAAGTTGAGGGAGCAACGAAGAATTATGATGGGCATTTCTTGAATTTAGCAATAGCTTACGGTGGCAGAGCTGAAATCGTTGATGCGGCTAAAGAGATCGCGAAGAATGTGAAGGAAGGGAGACTTTCACCAGATGAGATAGATGAAAATGTTTTTGAGAAATATCTTTACACGTCGTATCTTCCCAATCAGGACCCAGATTTGATTATTCGAACATCTGGAGAAGAAAGGCTAAGTGGTTTCCTGTTATATCAGTCAGCTTACAGTGAATTGTGCTTTTTAGATGTTTATTGGCCTGAGTTTAGACGAATAGACCTCTTAAGAGCAATCAGAACATATCAAAACCGCAAAAGAAGATACGGAAAATAACCTTTTTAGCCTTTGAAATTGTTCTTTAGCGCGTCTATTTCTCCTTGCAGATCCTTTTTATCATTATTTAAGGCAAGTATTTGGTTTCAAAAGCTTATGTACGTATAAACATTGAAACAGTGAAACCCCAATTACGACGACAAGTTCTATCAAACCACTTTTACGCTCACATAATCACTTCTAAAACAGATACAACAACCATTCTCCGACGGTTTATCCTCATCTTTCACAAAATAATTTTTGCGAAAAATTATAGAAAATGCTAGATGAAGTCCCATTCATCTTAAGAAAAGAAGACTCAAATTTGTGAAAACAATGCAGATTAGAATAATCTTCTACGCTCTTTTTTTGGCGCTTACTATTGATATTACGTCTTTGTCTTTTAGGATGTAGCCTTCACCTAATCTTCTTTTACTGCGCGTATCAATTGCACATATAAAGCTCTCTCCAAGCTCAGTATGGATTTTATAAGCTAATTCACGAGCAGTGGTCCATTCAGGCACAAGTCGAGCGTCAGGAAGAACCCGTCCATTATGATCAGACAGCTTCTCCGGATCCTCAACAGGATAAACAACAATCATTTTCAGAAGATTAAAGAAAGCAGCGTTGATAGATTCCTGAACACCTGTTGTGCCGTGTTTTCGTAAAACTTTGTCTCGGATAATCTCTAATGCTTCAACCTGTCTTTCCGTCATTTTCGAAGGCTTCAATATGCCAAAGTCTGAATCTCCAGGTTTATAATTAATTAGCCCTTTTTCTGCAGCTCGCCTCAAGGCTAACTCGGCTTCAGCACAACAAGGAACGACATGGTAACCTGTCTCCTTCAATTTTTTGAGGTTCTCCTCCGCGGTAGGCAGGTCCATCTTGTTTGCGGCAATTAACATGGGCTTAGAAATCTTCCTTAACGCATCTACAAAACCGATGAAATCTTCATCACTCCACTGAGTGGGCTTATCATCATTCAGCCCAGTCTTTTTCAAAGTTTCGACTATATGTCTTCTTCTAATCGCAAGTCCACTGAGCCTCTCTTCAAGGACGGTGTAAAAATCTGCTTGACCTGATTCAACAGTTCTCGCAAGCTTCAACCAGTCTCTTCTTAAAATCTGCACAAACCACATCGTAAGCTCTTTCTCCAGAAACCTTACATCTTCCAGGGGGTCATGTGACCCAGGATTAACAATCTTTCCTTCCAAATCAGTTGAACCAGAAGCATCAACTACATGGATTAGTGCATCAGCTTTCCTAATCTCGTCAAGAAACTGATTTCCAAGCCCCCGACCTTGCCAAGCACCGGGCACAAGCCCAGCACAATCGATCAATTCAACCGGAATCAGCCTTGTCCCATTGAGGCAGACAGAGTTAACTGGATTATCTTTAACGTTAAATTCTTTGCATACGCATTGGGTCCTGAAATAACCTATGCCTCGGTTGGGCTTTATCGTGGTGAACGGATAATTTGCGATTTCTACCGTGGCTAAAGTAGCTGCGCTAAAGAAAGTAGATTTACCCACATTCGGCTTGCCGACTATTCCAACAATCAACTGCTTCAACTTCCTCATAAGAATATAACGTCATGTGTCTAAATGTGTTTTCCATCAAATAGCTTGAGAATAGCCCTATCGAGTTAATTAGAGCTCCACCTAAACATTGTTTTCAAAAGAACATATAAAGGAGAATTATCATGAAAATGAAATTATTGAGGGACATGAATGGACACTTCAATTATCGCTGAAACCAGAAGAAAAGTAGAAGAATATAAATCTGACATAATTTCTGTTACTTCAAATCTCATTGGGTTTCCAACAATTTCCCCACCAAGCGAAACTAGAGAATGCGCTGAGTACATAAAAACGTACTTCGAAGAAATCGGACTAAAAACAACATTTTATGAGAAGAAAAAGAACAAAACAAATCTGCATATTAAGGTGCCAGGCAAACTTGGCAAAAAGCTACTTTGGCTTGGTCATCTAGATGTTGTTCCAGCTGGTATGCAAAGTGAGTGGGCATATAAGCCCTTTGAAGGTGTTGTGAAGAACGGTCGAGTTTACGGAAGGGGGGCAAGCGACATGAAAGGTTCCTGCGCAGCGGCTATGGTTGCAGCTAAGATACTTAATGAAATAAATGAAAATCAGCATGCGACGGTGGATTTTTGGTTTACCTGCGATGAAGAAGTAGGATCCCCTGTCGGCACTCGATGGCTTGTAGAAGAGGGTTTACTTAAGGGCGACGCATGTATCATTGGCGATTCCCTCAGCAGAGTTCCAGAGGAACCATGGATAGACGCGGGCTGTAAAGGATATATGCGTATACGCTTGAAGGCAAAGGGTAGAACTGCTCATGGAAGCATGCCCTTTTATGGGGATAACGCCATTGATAAACTTGCTTTAGCTATAGAAAAAGCTAAGCAAATAGAAGATCTCGCCTTAAACTTTCCCAAAGACTTGGATGCATTAATTGAATCAAGCACTAGTTTTCTTTTGAAAGATGAAGGTTTAAAGGAAAAACAGAGAAAAGCTATTAAAAAAGCATTTCATCATCCCACTGTTAGCTTGAACCTCATAAGCGGCGGAGTTAAAGTTAACGTGGTTCCAGACAGCGCTGAAGCCACTTTCGATATTCGAATAACTCCTGGCGTCGACCCTAAAATAGTCGAACAAAAAATGTTTACGTTAATTGAAAGTTTCAGAGATAAAGGCGTTGAAGCAGAAACAATTGAAGTAGAAAGCGGCTACTATGAAAAACTTGATACGCCCTTTGCAGAGAGCCTACGAGAAGCCGTAAAATTGACAACAGGAATCCAACCTTCTTCAAAGATATTGTTGGGTGCGACGGATGCTATCCCTGTAAAAAAAGCTTTAGGGATTCCTTGTTTAGGATTCGGTGCGGGCATCGAAAAGCTAGCTCACGCGCCGAATGAATATGTGTCCGTTGAGGGCCTGTTAATCGCTACGAAAGTGTACTCAATTCTCCCGCTGATCTATTAGCTTCTTTTTTTCGATTAAGATTTGGTTAGATGTTCTTTCTCTCTTTTCATTATCTCTCTTGCCACTATAACGCCGCTTGCGCTGGCTTGGATTAAACCTCTTGTCACTCCTGCTCCATCGCCTATGGTGAAAAGATTCTGAATTCTTGTTTCAAGGTTTTCATCAAGTTCTAACCGAGAAGAATAGAACTTTACCTCAACGCTGTAAAGTCAAGTATGCTTTGAGTAAATTCCAGGAGCAACTTCGTCTAAAGCTTGAAGCATTTCACGGATGTCAGTCAAATAACGGTACGGTAAAACGAAGCTCAAGTCTCCGGGTGTAGCCATCTTTAATGTAGGTTTTACGACGCTTCTGCTGATTCGTTCTTCCGTCGATCTCCTCCCGGCCTCTAAGTCTCCTAATCTCTGAACAATCACGCCTCCACCCAGTAGATTGGCAAGCCTAGCAATGTACTCTCCATAGGCTATGGGTTCTCTGAAAGGATACGTGAATGACGTGCTGACTAAAATAGCGAAGTTTGTATTTTCTGTCTTTCTCTCAGCGTAGCTTTGACCATTTACGCTGATTACTCCATCGTAGCTTTCGGTTATAACTTCTCCATATGGGTTTACGCAGAATGTTCTCACTTGATCGTCGAAGGCTTTAGAGTAATAAACCAGTTTAGGTTCATACAAAACGTTTGTGATCTCTTCCATTACGGATGCCAAAGTCTCGACCCGTACGCCAACATCCACAGGATTATTCAACGTTTTTAGCCCCAAGGATTGTGCTTCCACCTTCAGCCATTCAGCACCGCTTCTACCAGGAGCGGCTATGACATATTTCCCATAGAATTTTTCACCGTTTACTGTTTCGATGCCTTGAGCCTTTTTTTCTCTTACCAATATGCTTTTAGCCTCAGCTCTTGTCTTAACTTCGACACGATTGTTAAGTTCTCGCCGCATTTTTTGAAGAACCTCAGAGCATTTTTCCGTTCCAAGATGACGTATTCTCTGCTTGACCAGCTTTAGCCCTGCTAGGGAAGCTTTCCTCTCGATTTTTTCTATCTCATCAGTATCTGTTCCATACACTGTTTGAGCATTACCATACTTCATATAGGTTTTATCAACATAGTCTAAAAGGTCAGAAAGGGCTTCTTTTCCAATGTACTCGTCTAACCATCCGCCTACTTCTGTTGAAAGCGTAAGTTTACCATCGCTGAAGGCGCCGGCACCGCCCCAGCCTGAAAGAAGAAAACAAGGTTCACAATTTGTACAGCCTAACCCTCTGCTTGCTGGGCATTTGCGTTTATCTATGTCCGGACCCTTTTCCAACATTAGAATGCTTAGGTCTGTATCTCTAGCTAGTTCAAGAGCTGAAAAAATCCCCGCGGGACCAGCTCCGACAATTATTACATCATATGGCAAATGGAATCCTTCCAAGATGAGACTAGGTTACGTATCTAGAATATATGCTTTTACTTAACGGTTTTTTTAGTTTCGTCATCATTTTGTGAAGGGTGTTATTGAATGCTTAGTGCATGGAAGAAGAGCCAAAACTGTGAACGAAAATAAGCAATGAGAATCATATTTTTCTTTTTAAAATGAATTAACCATTTCCTTTCTGAAGCTGGATCTCACTGGAATAGGATGGCAACTTGTTATCTAAAAGACAGGAGAAAGATCCGTATATCTGCAGTAGATGTTTGATCTATCGACGTCAAATTTACTAGCGCGTTTAAGGTAAAGCGCAAAAGATTCAAAGAAAGATCTAATTACAATTCGCTTAGTTTGTGAAGGGCATTACTTTTAGTATGGCCACTATTTTGCTATAACAGTTAGCAGCTTATATTTTCATGTTCCTACTTCAATGATTCTTTGAGTCTTCTGTTTACCTCGTTCCAGTTGTCGATGTTCCAAAATGCATCTACAAACTTCGCTCTTTCGTTCCTGTAATCAAGGTAGTAGGCGTGCTCCCAAACATCGAGAACCATCAAAATTTTAAACGTTGGATAAACATTAAGGTTGTGTTTCTCTATGTGCGTTATCAAAAGTTTCTTCGTCAAGAAATCTACAGTTAACGCAACCCACCCTGAGCCTTCTACACTGATGGCGGCTTGAGAAAATTCTTTTTTGAACCTTTCAAAACTTCCAAATTCTTTTTGAATAACATCGGCCAATGCTCCACCTGGTGTTCCACCGCTTTTCTCTGCGGGTGTCACGTTCTTCCAGAACAATGAATGTAATATATGTCCACCTATGTGGAATGAAAGTTCTTTTAATGTAGATTTAATGTCAAGGTTGGTGCTTTCTTTCCGCGCTTTTTCAAGTTTTTGAAATATGGTGTTTGCACCGTTAACGTAAGCTTGATGATGCTTAACGTGGTGTATTCTTAACTGTTCCTCGGAAACATAAGGTGCCAAATCCTTTAAGTCATAAGATAACTTTGGCAGAACATATAAATTAGGGGTTTCTAAATCGCCTCATCCTTTTGACCACTTATTGCAGAAAAGATTACTTGACGAAATTTAAAAACATTGTGAAAATAAGTTTTCGAGTATCTGAAATCTGTTTGTTGCCTTTTTCTTTCTAAACAAAACATGCAAGACCCAAACAGTTACAAAGCCCAGAATGAATGAATGCAACATTATAGTAAAAAGCGTAAGCATTAAGAGGGGACTCCGAGGCAACTCAAATAAAACATAGCCAAATATTATGTGGATAGCACTCCAAGGATTCTGAAGATTCTACATCAGTTCCAGTGAACCTGAATGCGGCATAATCGCAAAAAAGATAGCTGAAATGGCATAGACGAAGAAGTAAATAGTTGAGAAACCTAAAACTCTAATCCATCGCACTTTTCCATTATGTCTCATCTCTCGTTCATTTTTAATAAATAGAAAGAACATAATTATTTAAAAGTACTTAGAAATACTGCGGAAATCCTTAAGAACGTTCAAAAATTTCATAAGTGCGCTGTAGAATGTTATTAATGGAAGGAAAAAATAATGGAAGAAGAAAGGGTAATTGAAGTAATAGAGAAAGCAAGCCGCAGCGTTGTCAACATAAATACTCTAAGAGTTTTTCGCGATTTTTTTTATCAGGTAGTTCCAGTAAAAGGCATGGGTTCAGGCTTTATCTTTGATGAGGATGGTTACATCTTAACTAATAACCATGTCATAGAGAACGCGGAGAGAATCGTTGTGACTTTAACTGATGGACGGGTGTTCGAAGGAAAACTCGTTGGAACACACAGAAGCTCGGATGCCGCCGTCATAAAAATCGACGCAAACAATTTGACAGCAGTTAAGCTTGGAGATTCAGATAAACTAAGAGTTGGACAAAGAGTTTTTGCAATCGGCAACCCCTTTGGCTTAGCTGGTGGACCAACCGTGACCTCAGGCGTTATCAGCGCGTTAAAGAGAACAATTCATTCAGAAAGAGGAGTGTTCAAAGATTTAGTTCAGACCGACGCGGCGATAAACCCTGGCAATAGTGGAGGACCACTCATAAATGTTGAAGGAGAAGTCGTTGCGATTAATACAGCCATCATTCCTTTTGCCCAAGGTATAGGTTTTGCAATACCCATAAACGCAGCTAAAGAAGCGTCGATGGAGATAATACGGCATGGGGCTGTTATGAAGCCGTGGTTAGGGATAACTGGTTTGACTATAACTAGGGAGGCAGCTGAACATTATGACTTGCCTGTAGAAAGAGGGGTTCTTGTCATTAATGTTGCTCCTGGGAGCCCTGCGGATAAAGCAGGGTTAGAAAAAGATGACATCATTCTAGAATTCGACAATGAAAGAATAGACCGCATAGAAGAATTACAAAGTCTTTTGGCGAAAAGAAAACACGGTCACAGATGTGAGATCGTTGTATTAAGAGGGTCAAGGAAAGGCCGATTGGAAGTAATATTAGAAAGAGAACCGTAAAAGATGCTGTATTAGAAAAGTTAATATGTTTGCCTTTTTTCATCTACGGAATAAGGTGAGGAGAATTGCCCATAGACCCTGATTTTAAAAATAACCGTAAAGTCGTAGATCAACATAATGGTCACAATGTCTGGGGACCAGTAGACCCCCCGAAAAAGCTGGGCATACATGGAACCAATGTTGCAGTCGACTGGGACATCTGCGAAGGGGACGGCGTCTGTATTGATGTCTGCCCCGTAGCTCTTTATGAGTGGGTAGACACCCCCGGACACCCCACTTCTGAGAAGAAGTCTGATCCAGTCAGAGAATCGGAGTGTATACAATGCCTTGCATGTGAGACTCAATGCCCAGTTCAAGCTATAAAGATTACTGCTCCTTAGACGAATGATAAACTTATGTGCCCATTATTTTTTTATTTTTGTAATCATTCGATAAGCGTTAGAAGTTCCTCTGTTATGTAGCTAAGGAAATCATCAGTGGTACTTTTGCTAAACAAGGTTACAACACAGTTCCTTGTAATTCCAACTACAATCCCACGCTTCTGAACTTCAAAGACAACATACCAGATTCTTCCATGTTGAAGATATTCACGGTAGAGCTGCGTGTCAACAAGGTCTGAGCCGGCTAAACAAAGTTTTTCTACGCCGGGAATGTCGACATCGTCGAACCATATGAGCTTGGTTGCCTGAGGATTTGATTCATGAAGCTTTCTAAGGGTTTCATGAGAGATTCTTGCCTCTACAATTACATGGGGTTTGATAAAAAGTATTTCACTTAGTCTATTTGCCACGTTCCCTGTTAACAACATTTTTACTCCGCGGGCCACAGAAGGCGCTAGTACTATTAGGAAAGCCCTCTCTTTGAAACGTTTAATCCAAAAAATAGCTTCCTCCGTGACGGGTGTTTCAACTAATTTACGCCTATAGTAACGTCTTCGAACAAAATCTGCACTGAAAACCCCAGATACTGAATCCTCATCTAAGTTCAACTCTAAGATTTCTGTTATGAGATTGAATGTTTCACCAGACTCTGTTTGGTAAGACTCTTCACTGCGGAAGTTTTTGAGCTTCATTGCAATTAATCCCATGTCGACTTCCTCTTTTATCATAAAAATTTTAGCAGGCAGAACCAAAATTTACACCACACAAGTTTCATAAATCTGGTTTTCGATTCAATTATAAATAATTATTGTCTTAAACATGAGAACACGGGTTATGTTAAGAGAAAAACACTTAGCACTTCTTTAGAACCAAGTTAGCTTACTGTTGCCTTTAGGCATTAAAACGCGTAAACTATCAGCTATGACTAGCGTGGGGCAAGAAAACCTTTCCGTTGTTTCTTCGTTCACATCGGCCACTAACAAAAAAACAATTTTTGCTCTTCCTTTAGGAATCACGGATTTATTCTTTCTTCTCACATAGTCAGTTTTACTTGCGTCATTTCAAAAACAAATCTTCTAAAAAATATAGTTTAACGATGATTTAGGAAGGTTTAAAGATGTTTTCGTGATTACATCATACTTGAGATAATGAGAAGATGAAGCATCAGACCCATGTTGAGCACGGACAGGATCACGTTCGACACATAGAAGAATTCAAAAACAGATTCATAATTTCTCTAATCTTAACAATACCAATTTTGGTTCTTTCTGAAATGATTCAAATGTGGCTTGGCTTTCGATTATTGATTCCACACCAAAAAGAATTTCTTTTTATTCTATCTTTAGTCGTCTACGCATATGGGGGATGGCCATTCTTAAGGGGGCTGGTTCAAGATATCAAAAGCCGTCAGCCTGGTATGATGACCCTTATTGGCACGGCTATATCTGTCGCTTTTTTCTATTCTGTAGGAACAGTCTCTATTATAGTCGGAAAGGATTTCTTTTGGGAACTTGCCACACTTATTGACGTTATGTTGCTTGGGCATTGGATTGAAATGAAAAGTGTCCTTGGAGCTTCCAGAGCAATGGAAGAACTTGTGAAAATAATGCCTACAACCGCTCACATTATAGAAGATGGTGAAATCAGAGATGTTCCTGTTTCACAGTTAAATAGTGGGCAAATTGTTCTAATTAGACCAGGGGAAAAAGTGCCCTCAGATGGTGTTGTAGTTGAAGGCGAATCTTTTGTCAATGAAGCATTTTTAACAGGCGAATCGAAACCCGTTCACAAAAAGGTGGCTGACAAGATTATAGGCGGCGCAATAAACGGTGAAGGAGTCTTGAAAGTAAGAATAGAAAAAACTGGTGAACAAACATATTTGGCACAGGTAATCAAACTGGTCAATCAAGCCCAGGAAAGTAAGTCGAGAACTCAAGATTTGGCTAATAGAGCGTCGGCGCTTCTGTTTTACGCAGCTCTTTCGGTTGGAATAATAACTTATGTAATGTGGTTTCTATTTGGAAACTCTAGTTTTGCTCTCGAAAGAGCCGTTACAGTTCTGGTTATCGCTTGTCCTCATGCCTTGGGTTTAGCTATCCCCCTTGCTGTTGCCCTCTCTACTTCTATAACCGCGAAGAGTGGAATCTTCATTAGAGATAGGAAAGCCTTTGAATCACTTAAAGATGTGAACATTGTCGTCTTTGATAAGACTGGCACATTAACAATGGGCAAGTTCGGGGTCAGCGACATCGTCTCTTTTATTCCTCAATATGAATTTCTAGAACTTACTGCAAGTGTTGAGCTCAACTCTGAGCACGTAATTGCTAAGGCTATTGTGGAATATGCGAAGGAGAATAATGTGAAAATTCCTAAGGCTAAAGATTTTAGAGCTTTATCTGGGAAAGGCGTCTATGGAAGAGTTAGGGGTAAAGAAGTTTACGTAGGAAGTCCTAACCTTCTGAAAGAGATGGAAATAGAGAATGAAGACCCTAAAATAAAGGAACTTCAAGATCAGGGAAAGACTGTTGTTTTCACCGTTGTCGATGGAAAACTTGCTGGTGCCCTCGCTCTTTCCGACAGGATAAGAGAAGAATCTTATGAAGCAGTTAGAAAACTAAAAGAAATAGGAATAAATGTTTACATGCTCACTGGAGACAGTAAGGAAGTCGCACAGTGGGTTGCAAAAGAACTTAGTATAAATGATTATTTCGCGCAGGTTTTGCCAAACCAAAAAGCAGAAAAAATTAAGAGCCTCAGGGAGAAAGGTTACAAAGTTGCCATGGTGGGAGACGGCATCAATGACGCTCCAGCACTCGTTACGGCGGATGTCGGTATCGCTATAGGGGCTGGAACTGATATCGCTATTGAAAGTGCAGATATAATTCTTGCAAGGAATGACCCAAGAGATGTCCTAAAGATTGTGAACTTTTCACAGAAAACATATTCGAAAATGGTTCAAAATCTTTGGTGGGCAGCAGGCTATAACATTATAACCATTCCATTAGCATCTGGCATTTTGCCAAATATTCAGATAAACCCTGCGGTTGGAGCAATACTAATGTCTTTAAGCACGGTCATCGTTGCCTTTAACAGTCAAACTTTGCGAAAATATGAGCCGAAAGGCATAGAAGCATTCATAGAGAAAAAACGTGAATTCAAAGACCCCGTTTGCGGAATGGAGATAGATCCTTTAACTGCTTACAGCAAAATTGAATATGAAGGGAATGCTTACTATTTCTGTTCGCAAATTTGCGAAGAAAAATTTAAGGTTAAGCCTAGAGAATACTTATCAAAGAGATCTTAGCATCGTTATCATCGGAAACTTTGCTTGTTCTTCCTTTTTTCTAAAACGAACTCGGGGAACTCCCTTAGTTTTTCAGCCATTTCTTTTAAGGTTTTATCTACTAAATAATTTACCGTGTCTTTTTCGAAGGTTCCGTCGGGTAACCTTTCGCCAGCCTTTACTCCTGTGAGGATCTCGATTCCTTCATCAATTGTCTTAACTGCGTATATGTGAAACTTTCCATCTTTGACTGTTTCAACCACTTCTTCTTTCAGCATCAGATTTTGCATATTGCTTTCAGGAATCAACACGCCTTGTTTGCCTGTTAGACCTTTTGCTTTACAAACTTCGAAGTAGCCCTCTATTTTCTCGTTTACTCCACCGATGGCTTGAACTTCACCTTTCTGGTTCACTGAACCAGTAACAGCGATGTTTTGGTTGATTGGAAGACCTGAAAGCGCCGAGAGAATTGCATATAGTTCTGTGCTTGAGGCACTGTCGCCCTCTACTCCCTCGTAACTTTGCTCAAAAACGAGACGAGCGGCTAGACTTAAGGGTTTATCTCGAGCATACTTATCAGTCAAGTAACCTCCAAGTATCATGACGCCTTTAGTATGGATACGTCCTCCCAGCATCGCCTCTCGTTCAATATCTATGATACCCTCTCGACCGATACCAATACTAGCAGTAACACGTGAAGGTCTCCCAAAGGCAAAGTCGCCCAAACTTATAACTGAAAGACCGTTAACTTGTCCTACAGCCGCTCCTTCTGTATCTATGAGGAGAAATCCTCGCTTTATCATTTCCTGAATCTTCTTTTGAATTAGGTTTGAGCGATAGATTTTTTCCTCGATGGCTTTTTTAACATGGCTAGCTGTTATGTAAGTGGAATTTTCTTGAGCGGCGTAAAAGTTTGCCTCCCGGATGATGTCGGCGATTTCGGCAAATCTTGTTGACAGCTTCTCTTGATCTTCGGCTAATCTTGAGCCATACTCAATTATTTTAGCAGCGGCCGAAGCCTCAAGGTGTTTCATGTTCTCTTTCCGACAGAAGGTGCATATGAAAGCCACATACTTCTTCATGTTATCTTCTGTTC
This sequence comes from Bathyarchaeia archaeon, assembly GCA_038826015.1. Taxonomy (GTDB): domain Archaea; phylum Thermoproteota; class Bathyarchaeia; order Bathyarchaeales; family DTEX01; genus JAWBOR01. Next base: position 13,737 of record JAWBOR010000005.1, on the reverse strand, counting down.
GATCCATGGTTGTGTCGAAGTCTGCCTTAACTTTGAATAGCTCTTTGAAGTCCAAATCGTAGGCATAAAGTAACATATAAAGAAGCGGATTGCCTATAAGAATCACCTTTACATCAAGTGGAATAGGTTCCGTCTTTAGACCCTTTGTAGTTAAGAAGCCCAATCGCTCACCAGGCTCTTCCACAGTAACCCTTTCGCTTTTCAAGGCCATTTTTAAGCTTTCCCAAGAAAAAGGATTCGAAATTATCTGTTCAGCAGAAAGCACAAGATACCCGCCATTTGCTTTGTGCAAAGAACCACCGCGAATCATGGTGAAGTCAGTGGTTAAGATGCCAAACTGCGCTTCCTTCTCGATTCTGCCAAGAAGATTTTGGTAGGTAGGATTCAGTTCTAAAATTACAGGGGCACCTCTGAGATTAGAGTTGTCCACTATCACGTTTACACCATATCTTCGAAGAGGAGACTCTCTTATCGATGAAAAAACAGAGGCAGGTTCTTCACGCTGCCTCAGAAATTGTTCCAGATTCTCCAAAACATCATTTTGAACCGCTTCTATATACTCTAGAATCTCTGGAAACTCGTTATATTTCTCTCTCAATGCGGTAATTAGATGACCAATAGCGTAAAGAGCGACCTCCCTGTTTAGTTTCTCAAGCTCGTCATTGACCTTTCCTTCTAATTCTCGGAGCTGTCTAATGGCATTCCTAAGATCAGCATTTAATTCTTCTCTTCTTCTTTGGATCTCATCTCTTATTTTTTGACTCAAGTTCAAGAATTCTTGATCACTTATCGGACGCCCTCTTATCAATGGTATACTCAGAAGACCTATAGGAGTGCTTTGGAGGACAAATCCTTTTTCTTTTGCTTTTTCGTTGAGCTGAACAAACAGTTTGTTTCTTTCTTCCTCAATTGTTCTTATGGTTGCTTCCTTTTTAGCAGCATACTCATCGCTTTTGAATACCCTAAGAAGCTCTCTTTGCGTCTCCATGACGAAGCTTTCCATGTCTTTTTGGAATATTTTTCCTCTCCCAGACGTCAACTTTATAGCCTTGGGTTCATACGGATTAGCAAAATTGTTAACATAACACCAGTCAGGAGGCACAGGTTTCTTTTTGGCAATTTCCTCTAAGAAATCTTTTACTGCGGTGGTTCTACCAGTGCCAGGATACCCAGCTACGTAAATGTTGAATCCACGTTCTTTGATTTCTAATCCAAACTTAAGCGCTCTAACTGCTCTTTCTTGACCGATAATCTCTTCAAGAGGAAATATTTCTTCAGTCGTTTCGCATACTAACGTCTTTGGATCGCACTCTTTCCTAAGGTTTTCAGGCTGCAGTTCTTTCATCACGCCCACCTTTTTGAAATAATCTGTTTCTGAATATTTGATAAATCATTCATTTATACTAAAGAAGGTTTTTTTATAAATTATTTTGAATTTTTCGTTGCTTAACCGTGCCCTTTTTATTGATATATAAAGAATGCAAAACATGAAAAACATACTCGTATACGCCGGTGAAACGGTTCAGACCACGCTTTGGTGTTTTCAGAAGTTTCTTAATCCATTAGGTTCTTTAGGAGACGAACCACGCCTAGTTCAAGCTTCTCTTGAAACGCAACTTTTATTTTGATTCCATACTTTCAGAACTGAAATATCTTGATAACAATCAGATGGAAAGTTCAATTTCATATTGCGTATTATTTTTGTTACTTGAAGTTTCTTTAAGGCAAATTTATTTATAACTTGCCCATTTAAACATAAAGAGGCTTCAACATATGACTGTGCTATACTCAATTCTGGCCACTATTGCGGTAAGTCTACTGTCCTTCATTGGCGTTTTTGCATTATCTCTTAGAGAGAAAATGTTAGATAAACTTTTGTTTGTTCTTGTAAGTTTTGCCGCAGGCGCTATATTGGGAGCAGCATTTTTGAGTTTGTTGCCTGAAGCATTAAACGGAACCTTAGAAATAGATGTGGATACCTCGGTTACGTTTCTTTACATGATCGTAGGATTCATTGGCTTCTTCTTCCTTGAAAGATTCATCTACTGGTATCATGGACATGTTCATGGTCATGAATCAGCATCTGAAGTAGACCCCAGGGTGACAGTTAAGGAGTTTATTTACATTAACCTAGTTGGGGATGCCGTCCACAACTTCATTGATGGAACAATTATCGCCGCTAGTTTCTTTCTAGACATATCTTTAGGCGTTGCTATAACTGTATCTGCGATTTTTCATGAAATCCCTCAAGAGATTGGCGATTTTGGAGTACTACTTTACGGAGGTTTAGCACGGTCAAAGGCATTGCTTTTCAATTTCTTTGCAGCCGTAACTGCCGTTGCTGGCGCATTATTGTCAAATTTTTTTCTAGTTAAAATACAGAATCTCGTCGGTTTCCTCATTGCATTTGCCGCAGGTGGTTTCATCTATCTAGCTGCTTCTGAACTGATACCGGAAATACAGAAAGAGAAGGAATTCTGGAAGTCGCTGTCTCAGTTTATCTTATTCATTCTTGGAATCGCTTTCATCTGGGCGCTAAGCGTTATCTTCCCTGAGTAATTCGAGAAAGCATCTTCTAATCTATGCCGTAAAAATAGCTAGAAAAGGGATTCTTCCCAATTATTGTCCTTTTCATGTCATAGGGCTATTTATCTTTTGCCATATATGCGAAAATTAGAGACCATAACATCTTCAGGCAAAACACTATAAACCTTGGCAAAAGGATTTTTCGTTTTTAAAGAAAATCCGACTAAACTTCTAGGTTAGGCGTTTTCCATGCGACCCTCAATGTTCGATGATATTCTTAGTAACTAAAGTTGTTCTTACTATTTTCCCTCAGTAAATACAAAGCTGCATTAACAATAATGTTAAAAAAGATGATTTAAATGATGACCCTATATCTTTGCCTCTCAATAGTTCCAACAGTTATGTAAAAAATGTCGTGAAAATCTGACAATCTTCCCACAATTTTAGTTACTCTTAGCAGATGTCATCTAGGATACCTAGCAAAAAGGTTTTTAATTAATTATATGTTTCATATTTTCCTGAGATACGTATGGACACCACGGACTAAAATTGTTAAGATTTAATTATTGACTCGCGCCCTTCATAATGATTAATAGCTATTAATTTAGTATTGAACTAAAATTACGGTAAACAAGTGAAATCATTGGAACAGTTGGTGAAACTCAAGAAATGCATGAACATTCCAATTACATCAGAGAAATAAAATATTTGGGAATAGCCTTAGGCATCACCATAACTTTCTTTATCATAGAATTAGTCGGAGGAATTCTAACTAACAGCCTTGCCCTCTTAACAGATGCTTGGCATATGCTGAATGACTCCTTTGCATTAGTTTTCTCACTTGTAACTGCATGGATTGCACGGCGTCCTATCACAGAAAGAAAAACCTATGGCTATTACCGCGCAGAAGTTCTTGCATCTTTCTTGCAAGGCATCTTCCTTTGTGCAATCGTTTTGTTGATCTTCTATGAAGCTGTTCAGAGAGTTCAACAACCTGTCGATGTGATGAGTTTGAACATGTTAATTATCGCTATTTCTGGTTTATTCGCAAATGGACTATCTGCGGCAATCCTATCAAAGGCAAAAGAAGAAAGTTTAAACGTTAAAGGTGCCTTCTTACACGTTGTTACAGATATCCTAGGGTCTTTGGGCGCTATAACTGCCAGCATGATCATGATTTTTACTGGATGGTATCAAGTGGATTCTTTGATCAGTATATTGATAGGTGTATTGATATTCTATGGCTCTGGGAAACTTATTCGTGAATCTATAAATGTTCTTCTTGAAGGAGTGCCCTCTAACATTGATTTAAATGCTATGCAAGATAAAATGCTCGAAGTTGAAGGAATAAAGAGTGTCCATGATCTTCACGTTTGGTGCATCACGCCGACTAAGATGTGTATAATGAGCGGTCATGTAGTTGTGGAAGAAGGAGCCAACAAAAAAGAGCTTATGCGTTTTTTGATTCGTATGCTAAAGGAAGAGTTTGGAATAGACCATACCACTATTCAATTTGAAGACGAAGGATATCCAAAAGCACTAAAAGAGCATTGAGTGTAGGTGCAAGTTAAGGATTCTTAGGTGAAGATGTCTGTTTCAAATCTAAAAATTTACTTACGAACATAAGTAGCCTTGCCTAATTAGTCTGGCAAACTTTAAGTCGTCTATTTTTTATACCGCTTGTTTTTATTAAACAAAGGAAAGTATTTATGTGAGGGGGATGTTGTGAAAAAATGGCGATGCACCGTTTGTGGATACGTAGATGGTCTAGATAAAGGTGAGAGAAACTCTTGGATAAATCTGGAGCTCCTTTCGAAACATTGCCTAACGACTGGTTTTGCCATTTGTGGTGCACCAAAAGAATAATTTGAAAGGGTGGTTGAATAAAAATGAGACCTAGAATGCTAAAAGAAAATGTTTATTCAGTTGGAGCTGTCGACTGGGATAGGCGACTTTTCGACGAGCTTATTCCGCTTCCAGACGGAACAAGTTATAACGCATACCTAATCAAAGGAAGCGAAAAAACAGCTTTGGTGGATACTGTGGATCCAACTATGACAAATGTGTTAATAGAGAACCTAAAACAGTTAAGTTTCAAGAACCTAGATTTCATCATTCCCAATCATGCAGAACAAGATCATACGGGCGCTCTGCCTCATATACTTGCGTTATATCCTAACGTGAAAGTTGTTACAACACCCAAATGCAAGACGATGCTTATGGACCTGCTTTTAATTCCCGAGCGCAAAATCATAACCATTGAAGATGGGGAAACTCTATCATTAGGCGATAAAACCCTAGAGTTTATTCATTTTCCTTGGGTTCACTGGCCTGAGACGATGCTCACATATTTGAGAGAAGACAGGATACTCTTTACCTGTGACTTTTTTGGTTCCCATCTTGCAACTTCTGACTTGTATGTGACTGATGAAGCCAGAGTTTACGAAGCAGCTAAACGTTATTATGCTGAAATCATGATGCCGTTTAGGCTTGTGATTCAAAAGAACATGGAGAAACTGAAGAATTTGCAGATAGACTTGATAGCGACAAGCCACGGGCCGATTTATGACAGACCAGAGTTCATATTTGAAGCGTATAAAGATTGGGTTTATGGCCAGCCGAAAAACATTGTTGTTTTGCCCTATGTTTCTATGCATGGCAGCGTAAAAACAATGGTTGACTATTTCGTCTCGGCGTTAGTTGAGAGAGGCATAACCGTGCGACGATTTGACCTTTCTAAGACTGATATTGGGAAACTGGCTATGGCTTTGGTAGACGCAGCCACCATCGTTGTTGGGTCGCCGACCGTCCTTGGGGGACCACATCCGAACATCGTTTATGCGGTTTATCTGACAAATATTCTGAGACCTAAATTAAAGTTTGCGTCAATAATCGGGTCTTATGGTTGGGGCGGCACGATGACGCAACAAATCACACAGATGATGTCAAGCCTAAAACTGGAATTGCTTGAACCCGTGATTGCAAAAGGCTATCCTAAGGATGAGGATTTTAAGGCTTTAGACAGACTCGCCGATACTATTTTAGCTAAACATAAAGAGAGTAATTTGATATGAGGTGAGAAGTTTGAGCATTAAAGATGAATTAGTTGAATTCATTAAAGAGCAGATAAAGATAGAAAGAGAGATTGTGGATTCGTTAAATAAAGGATTATCTGATGTTATGAACCCTGCAGTGAAGGGCTCTTTAAAAGGTATATCCTTGGACTCTGTTAAGCACGCAGAGATGTATGATGCCGCAGTCAAGCTATTAACAAGCGTTCCCCAAGCCGTAACACAAGCACAACTTGATAGACAGAAGGAACTTGTGGAAAAGCACATCAGTATAGAAGCAAGGCTCATTAAAAGAATCAGCGACACGATTCCCAACGTCAAAAATGATAAGGTTAGGCTTCTTTTAAATGCGATTTTGGAAGATGAAAAGAGGCATCATGGGCTTTTGAAGCAAGTTCTCAACATTCTTGTTCAGGGAGAAACCATAACAGAAAACGAATGGTGGGATATCATGTGGAAAAACGTCCCCACACACGGCTCCCCGGGCGGATGAAGCTTACACATCTAAAAATCTTCTCAAATTAACTCCTTTTCTTTTTGAAATAAGCATAAATGCTGGATTTTGGCGTGTCTATGCTGACTAAAAGTTTTTAAGCGTTTGGTTGTTTTTTGCTGAAGATGTGAACCAATAAGAGGAGAGTTTTCTATCAATGAGCGAGATGACCCCTTTCAAGCTTCTTATATCACGGGAAGAAGCCTTAAAGATCATTCTAAACTCTGTGAAGCCAATTGAAAGAACCGAACAGATCCCAATTGAGGAATCGGCAAACAGAGTCTTAGCTGAAGAAATTTTAGCGGATAAGGATATTCCTCCCTTTGATAGGGCAGCTATGGACGGTTACGCAGTGAAAGCTGAGGACACCTTTGGCGCCTCCGATCTTAGTCCGAGAACCCTAAAGCTCACGGGGGTATTGCACGCTGGTGAATCCTCAGACCACATCTTAGAAAGAGGCGAATGCATACGCATAGCAACTGGTTGCCCTATTCCTCTAGGTGCAGATGCAGTTGTTATGGTGGAATTCACTGAGGAAAAAGACCGGCAAGTCTCCGTTTTCAAGGCTGCACATCCAGGAGCTAACATTTCCCCGAAAGGAGAAGACATGAAGAAAGGAGAAGCAATCTTAAAGTCAGGCGAATCTTTAACACCTGCGAAGATCGGAGTTTTGGCAACTTTAGGCAGAAAAAACGTATTGGTATATCAGAAACCTAGGGTAGCTGTAATCCCAACTGGAACCGAGATTTCAGAGGTCGGTTCTGAACTTCAGAAAGGTCAAGTCTATGATGTAAACTCTTATACTTTATCAGCTTTGTTGACAGATAATGGTGCCACAGTAACTAGATCTTCTATTATCCCAGATTCGTTTGAACAACTCAAGACAACTGTTACAATATTTCTAGATCATGACCTTATCGTTTTTTCGGGCGGCAGCTCGGTCGGTGAACGAGACCTGTTGGTGAAGGTTATTGAAGGCTATGGCCGGCTACTGTTTCATGGAGTTCAGATAAAGCCTGGGAAGCCGACACTTTTCGGTTTGGTGGGTGAGAAGCCTGTTTTCGGGATGCCGGGTTATCCTGCCTCTTGTTTAAGCAATGCCTATGTTTTCTTAGTTCCTCTTGTCCGCCATATTGCCAGACTTCCGCCCAAAAAGATTGCGACTGTTAGAGCTAGAATGGCAAAAAGAATTGTCTCATCAACAGGCAGGGAACAATTTCTTCCAGTAAAGTTAAGCGAAGGACGAGCATATCCGGTTTTCAAAAAATCAGGTGACATAACAAGCCTTGCAAAAGCCGACGGATACGTAATCCTGCCAGTTAACCTTGATGTGATTGAAGAAGAGGAAGAAGTTATAGTAAACCTATTCGAGTGATCGTCTTCGCAACTATTTAATTCTGAAAAAATTACGATTCAAACTTGAAAAAGGCTACTTTCGAAGACTGACGTTTTCGATGTTTACTTTTCTAAGTACTACAAGTATTTTTTATCAAACGGGTTTGCTTGAATTAGATGCGTATTCACAAAATGCAAGGTGCGATACAATGTATCTTCTTCAACTAGCTACCTGTTAAAGTAGTATCCTTTCTTGACGCTGTTGGGTTCTAGATTTTTTAAATAATTTAAAGCGCAAGTGCGATACGTGACAATTTCGCATAAACTACATTTATCCCGATCTTCTGGTATAAGCAGGTCACAAGTTACATGATGCCTCTTTCCGAGACATAGACTATCTTGACATTGTCACCGCAGCAACAGCAATCATTCCAATGACTCAGATATGGACGTAGTTCGCTTTTTACTCCAAAATTTGCCTAAATTACTATAAACTTTTTGGAGGTTTGCAAAAACTTTTCTATCTGGCCATAAATTGCGTCGGAAATACGTCGTTAAAGGTTTATACCAAAAAGGTTTAATGCCCACAATTGAATTTTTGCATCTTTAAAATCATTTCATCGATTTCCTTGGCAAACCTCGTTTTCAAAAGCTCGTTCACGTTTCCGAGAGCGTGTTCAAGCTCCGCATCAAAGAAGATTGCGCCAAGGAAAATCTCGCCTATTGCTTCAACTTCATATTTAATATATGTTGAGTTTTCTTTTTTCATGTTTTCCACTACACCAATTATTGAAAAATTTAGATCCCTGAGTAGACTCAACACTTTCTTTACTGTTTCAAAGGCCATTCTCGAGGATGAAGACACCACGAGAAAATTTGCTCTCTTAACGTATTTTAATACATCCAGCATTAGGTCACTTATCCCTGGAGGCATATCTATGATAAGAAAGTCTAGGTTACCCCAGCGGGTGACTGCCAGCAGCTCCAAAAAAATGTTAGAGAGATCAGCTCCCCTTAACGGTGAAACACGGTCACCTAAGTAGAAGATCAGCGACATGTATTTTAAACCGTGAAACTCGGGTGGAGTTATGCCTTCTTCTTCCTTTGGATGTAAATCATTTATGCCTAGAACAATATGTGTTGTAGGACTTGTAAAATCTAGATCGAAAAGCCCAGTTTTGAAGCCTTTACGTGCAAGTATTAATGCCAATACTGAAGCTATAAGGCTTTTTCCAACTCCGCCTTTGCCGCTTGAAACAACAATTATTTTGCCTATATTTCCAAGTCTTCTATCTATCACGCTCACTCTTGGGTCGCGCATATGTTATTTTATCCCTCTAACGCCTACAATCCACATGCCTCTACCCTGTAGAATTTCAAAGTCTGGACTGCCGCATTTTAGGCATCTAATATATGCATAAGCTACTTCTGGAATGAAGTGAATTGATTCTTTAACCTCGTCCGCAAGTTTTGCTTCTTTAAGAGACCACGTATGTTGACATATTCTACACATAAATTTCGCTTTAACAGTTTTTATCGTGATTTCCATGTTATTAAGTTTTCCAGTTTTCATGTGGGACAGAGCGAACATCAATATTCTCTTTTCGACTTGTTGTAATTCACCGAGCTTTAATTGCACTTCACTAACCTCTTTTAGCCCTTCTTCATCAGCAATCTTGGAAACTGTTGAGACTATGGCTTCAGCCAGTGCCCATTCATGCATAGGAAAGTTTAGATTAAACTATGATATTTAAGAGTATATAAAAGGCGAAGCAGCGCCGAATCTGCTTGAAGCGTGGAGGTACATGCGATGGGGAATGGATATGTAACTATGCTGCATGGCGCCGGCGGTTCCGTCATGCACGAATTTATCAAAAATTACATTTTAAAATTCTTCAGTGATTTGGGCGACTTCGAAGTTCCCCTCAAGGCTTTAGACGACGCGGCGGTGGTTGACAACATAGTCTTGAAGAGTGATTCACATGTTGTTAAACCCATATTTTTCCCAGGTGGAGACATAGGCCGCCTAGCAGTCTCTGGCACAGTTAACGACATCGCCGTTATGGGAGCTATGCCAATCGCCCTCACATGCGGGCTACTCTTAGAAGAGGGGTTTTCATTGGCCGATCTCGAGCATGTATTAGGCAGCATTCGTAAAACATGCATTGAAGCGGGCGTTGCAATCGTGACTGGCGACACTAAAGTTGTTGAAAAAGGGAATCTAGGCGGATGCATAATAAATACTTCTGGAATCGGTATAAGAACTGAGGCATTGGAGAGAAACATTAATAGCGTGAAGAAGTATAGGGCGGACTTCAACAGTCGTTGGCTAATTGATTCAAACTTAAACGTAGGTGACAAAATAATACTCTCTGGCACAATAGGCGATCATGGTTTAGCGGTCTTATCAGCCCAAGAAGGGTTAAGCTTCAGCGGCGAGATAAAATCAGATGTTAAACCACTAAACCACATGATCCAACGTTTATTAGATGAGGTGGGCGGAGTTGTTGCTATGAAGGATCCGACACGCGGAGGATTAGCTGATGTGTTGAACGAATTCAGCGAAAAATCTAGGAAAGGCATACTCATTTATGAAGATAAAATCCCAGTTAAGGAACCTGTTAAGGTTGCATGCGACATATTTGGTTTAGACCTGCTTGAAATAGGTAACGAGGGAAAAGTAGTTATAGGCGTATTAAAAGAAAAAGCCGCAGAAGCCTTAAGTTTTCTGAGGGGAACTGAGGAGGGAGAGGAAGCCGAAATAATAGGCGAAGTTACAGACGATTTTAAATGGGTCGCGATTCAGACAGCCATCGGCGGCAAAAGAGTTATTCCTCGGCCTTTAGGCGATCCTGTTCCCAGAATATGCTAATACGTCCTTAAACCTCGATTAAATTTCACGTCCTACTTTTCTAGTCGTTTTAAATCTAGATCCATCATGCGTTTAAAATTTGATTTAGATCTCAGCAATATTAGGCACTAGAAGATTTATTGTCACTCCGGAGCTGAAAATGATCGGTTTTCATGAATCGATTATATCATTAGACTCATAGATAGTTCCTGTACTGGTATTTAGTAACCAAAAGAATAACATGTTTTTAACCTGTTGCTTTTACATACTTCCTTTAGGATACTGCATAAATGTTTCTAGCCCATATTAAGCACGTTCCTTCTGCACTAACCATACATGAACCTATTGGCTTCTGAGGCTTACACGCTTTCATGAAGAGCGGACATTCAGTTGGTTTAATTTTTCCAATCATTACTAAGTGACATTGACATCCAGGCGGGATATCCATACCACGGTTAATCTTAACATTAAACTTTGTCCGCGCATCATATTCGAGAAATTCATCCCTTAGGCTTAAAGCTGAGTTTGGCAGCCTCCCAAGTCCACGCCAGTTACCATTCACAATCTTAAAAGCCCTTTTCATTAATTCCTTAGCTTTTAGGTTTCCCTCCCGAGTAACCGCACGAGTATACTCGTTCTCTAAAACCGATATATGTTTACTGATTTGTTTAAGAATCATGTAAATGGAAATTAAGACGTCCACAGGTTCAAAGCCAGCTATAACTGTTGGCATACGGTAAACTTTTGGAAATATCTCATATGGTTCTAAACCTATAATTGTGCTTACGTGTCCCGGAGCGATAAAAGCGTCGATGTTCAAGTCGCCTATGCCCAACAAAAGCTCCATAGCCGGAGGGATTAAGCGATGTGAGACCAAAAAGCTCATATTCTTTGGAGGTTTCTTTAAGACTTCAATAGCAGTTGAAGGAGCTGTAGTTTCAAAGCCTATAGCAAAGAAAGTGAATTCTCTGTCAGGTTCTTTCTCAGCCATTTTAACAGCATCTGTAAGGCTGTAAACAACATGGACATTGGCTTTCTTAGCCTTTGCGTCCAAAAGCGACATATTTGAGCCTGGAACTCTTAGAACATCACCGAAACATGTGATGGAGACACCTTTCAATGATAGTTGAACAGCCTCGTCGATTTCTACCGCTGGCACAATACAAACTGGACATCCTGGACCAGATATAACCTCCACATTATCCGGTAGTAGACTCCTTATGCCGTAATGCGAAATAGTCCACTCATGTGTTCCACACACATGACAGATTTTTATATGATCCTTTTTAGGCACAACTTCATGGATCTTTTTGACTATACTCTTTACGAGATATGTGTCCCCAGATCTTTTCTCTTCCATCATATTGCATCTGTATTCTGTTTATTTGTTTCAGCTTCCAGAATTTCCTTCCAAAGCATAATCGTTTCTTCAGCTTCGTCCTTATCGATAACTTGTATGGCGTAACCAGCATGAACCAAAATATAATCACCTATTTTCGCATTTACAAGCATCACATTAACTTCGCGTATAACCCCGCCGCCAAAATCAACCTTAGCCAAATCATCTTTTACCTCTAATATTCTTGCTGGAACCGCCAAACACATTGCTGATCGACCCTTAAAATGTATTTAGCCAAATAAATCCATTGTGGCTAGTCTTGGTGTAAGCCTGCCAGAAAAGATTGCCCAAGCGATATTCCGCCGTCACCGGGCGGCACAGTCTCATGTACAAGAAACTTTAAGCCAGCCGACTCAACAGTTATACGGATTTTTGAGGAGATTATTTGGTTACATGCGACTCCTCCGGTGAAGCCAATTGTTTTAACATTGTTTTCTATAGCTTTCTCTATAGCCAGGCTGGCTAGACCCTCAGCTAAATAGATGTGTGCAGAGAGAGCTAAATCAAATTTAGTAGATTTCTCCTTTCTTTCAAATATCTCTCTGACTAGACGAGTAGTGTCCAATAAATTCCCGTTTATTACTGGTTCAATTTTTAATGAGTTTTGACCCCTAAGGGCCGCGGATTCTAGTTTCATAGACGGTTCACCTTCGTATGTTCTCTCATAGCATATGCCCAAAATGGCTGATATTGCGTCGAGAATCCTTCCGCAGCTCGTCGTCTTAACTATATTCATGCCTCTTTTGAGCTGTGAGAGAATTATCTCTGCCTCTCTTTCCCCATATGGAAGATTGTTCACATTCGCCATTAGCCAGTTTTCTACATCCATCTGTCTATTTAGTATTCCAGCAGCTACCCTCAATGGATATCGCGTAGCTAAATCTGCACCAATTAATGGTTGTTCTTGAAGATGCCCCAAACGTTCAAAGCCTAGCGAATCTTTCCTGTAGAGAAGTATCTCACCGCCCCAGGCCTCACCGTTCAAACCGTAGCCGTATCCGTCACAACATATGCCAACCATCTCGTCAACGGCGTGTTCGGCCATTAAAGCCGCTAAATGTGCATGGTGGTGTTGAACCTGAAACATTTGCCAATCGTTCTCTTCTGCGAGTTTCCGCGCAAGCATCGTTGTTATAAATTTTGGGTGTAGATCGCATGCAATCGCTTCAACTTTGCTGTTTGTTAGGCGTATTAGTCTTTTAGATGAGCTCTCTAGAAATTCTAATGTTGCAATATTTTCTACATCACCTATATGTTGGGACAAGAAGGCTTTATTTCCAAGGATTACGCACGCCGTGTTATTTTCTTCGCCTCCTAAACCTAAGGTACAATTTTTAATGCCGCTCTTCAAGATTACTGGTTCAGGCGAGTATCCTCTTGAACGCCTAATAAAAACTGTTTTTTCACCATGTAGACGTATAACAGAATCGTCACATCTGTGTGCAATCCGTCTATTATGGATAAGAAAATAATCGACCACTTCGCCTAATTTTTCAAATGCCTCATCATCATCTTTCACTATTGGCTGGTTGGGTGGGTTGGCGCTTGTCATCACGTATGCAGGATCCGAGACTTTATCGAAAAGCATGTAATGCAAACCTGTGTAAGGTAACATAACACCCACATTATGCAACTCGGGGGCAACAAGGTCTGATAGGTAATATTTTTCATTTTTATTCAGTAAAACTATTGGCCGCATATAAGATGTTAGGATTTTAGCTTCCTCAACACTCATTTCGGCGAATGTTCTTATCACCTCAAGGCTTCTAGCCATTATCGCAAAGGGTTTCTGCTTTCTATGTTTTGTCTTCCTCAACCTTTCTAATGGTTCGTCTAAAAGCGTTGAGGTTGCAACATGAAAACCACCGTAACCCTTAACCGCAACAATATTGCCTTCAGAAAGTAGTCGACCAGCTTCTCTTATAGGATCTTTATTCTCGATCAGCTCACCATTGTTGGCTAATAAATAGACTTTAGGTCCACATTTTGGACAAGCAACAGTCTGAGCATGAAATCTTCTATTCGCTGGATTTTCATATTCATGTTTACAGAAGTCGCACAT
>JAWBOR010000004.1:0-33521 GCA_038826015.1 Bathyarchaeia archaeon | reverse complement strand
CAAAGGATCCTTCTCAGCGCCTTTTTCACGGGCTCTAGGAATCAGCTGAACCATCCTAAAACGGACGGCTATTCCCGCTTTCACCTAGTTCTCGCCATTACGGCACTCCCCAGGTTTCAGCGGTTAAACAAGGCGATAACCTTGCTCAGCCTATCCCAAAGCGTCAGGCACCGAGCCTTGCGTCACCGCAATCGTACCTTTGCGGCACCGGAATCTTAACCGGTTTTCCTTGTTCGGTTTACCCAGTTAAGGTCAACCTTAGGACCGGCTTACCCCCGGCTGACGACGCGTTGCCGGGGAACCCTTGCCCCTTCGGCGGAGAGGATTCTCACCTCTCTTTGCTGTTACTACCACCGGGATCTGCACTCCTGATCGGTCCACTGGGCCTCACGGTCCAGCTTCCGCCCAACCAGGACGCCCTCCTACCAGAACACGGCTGTTGCCGTGCCCCAAGGTATCGGCGGCTGGCTTAGCCCCGTCCATTTTCAGGGCCATTAGCCTCGGCGGGTGAGCTGTTACGCATTCTTTAAAGGATGGCTGCTTCTGAGCCTACCTCCCCGCTGTCTGGGGCTAATGACTCCCTTCAGTTTGACACTTAGCCAGCACTTGGGGGCCTTAACCTTGGTCTGGGTTGTCCCCCTCTCGGTCTGGGAGCTTACCCCACCAGAACCCGTCTCTCGAGGTCTACGGCGCCTACGGATTCGGAGTTTGATAGAAAAGAGAGGCCTTTCGACCCCTTACTTTTCAGTCAGTGCTCTACCCCGCAGGCTACCTCACTCGAGGCTGGGCTGCGACCCACTTCGGAGGGAACTAGCTATCACCGGGCTAGATTGGTCTTTAGCCCCTAGCCCCAGGTCAGAGGAGCGAATTGCACGTCAGCACCCCTACGGGCCTCCACCAGACTTTCGCCTGGCTTCACCCTACCCAGGGCTAGATCGCCCGGTTTCTAGTGTCAAAGCCGTGACTCCGGGCCCTTTTCAGACCCCGCGCCTCACCAGACGAGCTGGTTGCGCGCATTTCGGTTTCCCTACGTTTACGGGCTTTGAACCCTTAGACTTGCCACAGCTTTGAACTCCCCGGTCCGTGTTTCTAGACGGAACGTGCAACCCTGGTCCCCCTCCTTCGTATTCCACGTTGCCGCGGTTTACTTTAGGAGGGATCTACCCTTTAAGGCTGCACACGTCTGTAGCCATCTGGTTTCAGGCGCTTTTCACCCCCCTTCCGGGGCACTTTTCATCTTTCCGTCACCGTACTGGTGCGCTATCGGTCTTGAAACGTGTTTAGTCTTAGAAGTTGGTGACTCCTAGATTCCTGCACCCAAACCAGGGTGCAGTACTCAGGGACTCCAGCTCAACTCCACTTGGTTTACACCTACTGGGCTTTCACCATCTTCGGCAGACCGTTTCAGGCCACTTCGGTTTAACCAAGGAGGAGGCAGCCGGACCCACAACACCACATCTCCTACAAGTTTCCCTGCAGGATTCGGTTTGGACTATTCCCCTTTCGCTCGCCGCTACTAAGGGAATCCTAGTTAGTTTCTCTTCCTCCTCCTACTGGGATGTTTCCGTTCGGAGGGTTCCCGCTCCTAAGATCAGGAGCATCACAAAGACCTTGCGGTCTCCGTGATAAGAATCTCATTCGGGCATCCTTGGATCTAAGGCTGCATGCGCCTACCCAAGGCTTATCGCAGCTTGCCGCGCCCTTCTTCAGCGTTCAAGCCGAGTCATCCCCCAGATGGCGTAGCATGTCGGGCTTAATCGGATCCAGCATCTGTTTGACGTTGGGCCTATGCATGGTGTTCATTGCGAGAGTTTAATAGGATTTTTAATCTCCCACTTTCACCCTTCGCTCTTCAATTTTGGTTGAAGAGGTGCATTCATCAAAGTGTACTGCAAAATATTTGAGTGGTTGACTTTCAATATAAACTTTGCTCCCGGTTAATATAAATCTAATTAAAACTGGTTAACATTTCATGCAGCTCGCCGCAAGTCGAAATTGGCCTCAGACACTTTTTTAAATTGTTTCAAAGAAATGTAAGGTTTGTTTCACAATATTAATATTACCGCATAATTTACTAGACTTTAGATGCTGTTTCCTTGAATGAAAAAATAAAATAGGCTGAATTGTATGAGATTCCATGTTTCATTAAAAGTTTCAAGACTTGTTTTTTTAATTCTAGTAATGTCTTCAGTACTTTTAGATTTTCATCTTTTGATAGATATTGTTTCAGCTCAGTTTAGGGATTCAATTAACTACCTATTTGTGGTGGATGAGGAGGGGCGTACATCTGTGAAAATTATTTATCGGAGCGATAGTGAATCTGGTTCTTCTTGGATTTTAGTGCCAAAAACCTTAGAATGGTCTAACCGCACAATATCTGGAAAGGTAACTTATTGGTCTCTGAATGATACTGAAAACTTAATTGGCGAGGAGCTTTACTTTTACGAAGCCTTATGTTTCTCCTTCAATTCCGATAATCTTGAGTTTGAAATGAATATTCAATTTAATTTCACAACTGCGGCTATGATAATTGAACCAAATGGAATATTTTACTCTCCTCAAATAGGTTTCAAAGAAGGCAATCGCCTTGAAGCATCAGTTATTTTTCCTAATGGTTTCAAAATAAACCAAGACGAAGCGGTCGCAGTCGGCACTGGTTTTTATCAGCCTGCTTACACAAACTCCAATTACGTAAGATTTGATAATTTTCAATTGGCAGATAATATGATACGTATAGAAATCGGTTTCCAAACGCATAACGAGAAACCAGAGACTTCAACGATTAAAGAAGGAATATTTACCTTTGAAACAGTTAAACGGTATGAAAGCTATGCACGAGATGTCTTAAACTTTTATAACAAAGTCTACAAGGCTCTTGAAGATTTATTTAATGTGACTTTTGAAAACGCTGGCGATAAGACCTTTAAAGGCATTAATGTGCAGTTTTTCCTTCCCGATTTCGATTCATTGTTGACTGTTGGTGGATATGTTCCTTTCTCAGGAGAAGAAATTGGTGATATCCATATTAACATTGTTTTTACACGTTTTATCGAAGGATACATTGAAGTAATAGCCTTACATGAACTTATCCATCATTTTCTTTGGGAGGCGGGAATTTCTCCTGAGTCTCTCCTATGGTTCCATGAAGGAATGGCGCAATACGTAAGCCTAAAAATAACAAGCGAATTTGGCTACGAAGGTTCAAAAATTATGAGGCAGGAAATTGAAGACGGCGTCTTGCAACTTACTCAAATGATAGGCGATAAGCCTGATCTCGGTTTTCTGAAATATTGGAATCCGTCGTATCAGCCCAGAGACATGGCAACTTTATATGTTGCATCCTATTATGTTGTAAGCAGGTTAGCTGAGCCGCGAGGCGGCCTCAAATATTATGCTACTTTCTTCAAGGTGATAAACAGTATAACAGTCGAAGATACAGTTATGCTCGGCTATTATTTGAGCCTTGCAGCCAATGAATCGATTGTTACAACGCTTAACAGTTGGAATTTCGACATTCCTGACCTCTACGTTCATTCAACTTTGATAGACGAGGTCGCAAGAGCGATAAGCGCTGTTAACCCCGTTTTTCAACCATACAAATCCTTAGCCGAACTGTTCTATCGACAAGCCTTATCAAACGCAGGAAAAGGTGGTTCTGCAAGTGCTATGCAACAGAATCTTTCTGTGGCTTTAATGATAGCTAGATTAGCTTCGTTGTTAACATTGCTGACATGGTCGGGAATCGTCTTCGTAGCGATTCTTCTGTTCCTCAAAAGAAAAGGAGTGTTTCAGAACTTTTAACACTTCATAATTTTGTTCTTGTTCTTTGCGGCTTCGATTTTTACCGTCTCAAACAAATTGTTTCCCTCAGCGTCCATAGCAATTATCAATGGACCGAAGCCTTCTGCTTCAAACATCCACAATGCTTCAGGCATACCCAAATCAAGCCATTCTACAAGTTTCACTTTCTTTATTTGTTTAGCTGCCAAAACTGCAGCTCCACCCGTGAAAACTCCATAGGCAGCTCCAAACTCCCGCATAGCTCTTTGTGTTCTCTGACCCATACCGCCTTTACCAATTATTAAACGAATGCCAAGTTTCTTAATAATTTCGTCTTCAAAGGACTCCATACGCATACTCGTAGTAGGTCCAGCAGCCAACACAATCCATTCATCGCCGATTTTTTTGACAAGTGGACCGCAGTGAAAAAGCGGTAAACCATCAAAGTTGACGGGAAGGGTTTTTCCCTCTTTCAAATACTGCAGAATTCTTTTGTGAGCCGCGTCGCGTGCGGTAATTATTGTTCCAGTAACGTAAACGACATCGCCCACTTTCAGTTTTCTGACGTCTTCCTCTGAAATAGGTGTTTTCAATTCACTCTTATTCAATTCAGCCTTGCTCCAATGGTCATTAACATATTTTATGTGTTAAATATTCTACTAGACCATCTGAAAAAATGCGCGCTGTAGCCTTTCTGGCAGCCCAACATTGAAACGCTACGGCTACTGGATACGAAGCTGGATGCCTATGGGCATATTCAATTTTGACTGCCAAAGCCGTGGAGTCACCGCCTAATCCCATTGGTCCGATTCCAGTCTTATTTATAGCCTCGAGTAATTCTCGCTCCATCTTGGCAATGCCCTCATTGGGGTTCGGCTCGTTTAAGGGTTTAAGCAAAGCCATCTTCGCCAGTTCCATGGCGATGTTGGCGCCTCCCCCGATGCCGATTCCTATAATCGTAGGCGGACAGGGCAGTCCACCGGCTTCTATAACGCTTTCTAAGACAAACTTTCTTACTCCATCTAATCCCTCGGATGGTTTCAACATTTTTAGGGTACTTGCGTTTTCTGAGCCTCCTCCTTTGGGGAAAGCCGTTATTTCAAGGAAGTTTTCGTTAATGATTTGCCAATGTATGTACGGAACATGTCTGCCAACATTGTCGTTTGTATTTTTTTGCATGAATGGCTCAACTGCGTTAGGGCGAAGAGGAATTTCTGTAGTAGCTCTTCTCACAGCTCTGGAAAGAGCTTTCTCAACGCCTCCTAAGGCTTTAAAACCTGAGCCAGCTCTTAAGTAAAACGAGATTAACCCTGTGTCTTGACAGATCGGTATATCTTTCTCTTCAGCCAATCTGAGGTTTTCTAAGATAGCTCCCAACTGGGTTTTTCCAACAGGATTTCTCTCTTTGACATAAGCTTCTTTGATAGCTTGCTTTACGTCGTGTGGCAGTTTAACCTCTGCAAGTTTCAAAAGGTTAACCGCAACGTTTTCAATCAGAACATTAATATCCAGATTGGTCATCCCAATTTTACATAAATCTAGATTCTATTTGCTTCTTCGTCTAATTTAAATATCTTGATGCTGTAGAATTAACGGAAAAAGAATGAGCGAAGAAGCTTCTGTCAAGAGAAGATACGAAAACATTGAAGATATACCAGGCATAACCTCGTCAATAGCGAATAAACTTCGTGAACTAGGGTTTCACACGGTTGAGTCGCTGGCTATGGCTACGATACGGGAACTGGAGCAAGCCGGGATAAGCGAAAAGAAAGCTTTCGAAATCATCGATGCAGCTAGATCATCTGTGTCCCTGTCTTTTATTCGGGTAGACGAATTGCTTCAAAAACGTAAAGATGTATTGCGCTTAACGACTGGAAGCAAGAAACTTGACGAACTTTTGGGAGGGGGGCTTGAAACCCAAACGATAACCGAGTTCTACGGGGAATACGGTTCAGGTAAAAGCCAACTCGCCCATCAAGCATGCGTCACTGTGCAGCTACCCCCAGAGAAAGGAGGATTAAGCGGCGGCGCTCTTTATATCGATACCGAGAACACATTCAGAACGGAACGCATCTTGCAGATGGCGAGAAATATGGGTTTAGACGCAGATAAAGTTGTGAAAAATATTATTTTGGCTGAAGCTTACACTTCAGATCATCAAATGTTTCTGCTTGAGAACTCTGATAAAATCATAAAGGAGAATAATATACGCTTGATAGTGGTGGATTCTTTAACTGCTCATTTCAGAAGCGAATACATTGGCAGGGAAAACTTAGCGTTAAGACAGCAGAAACTTAATCAGCACATGCATAAACTCATCCGATTAGCACGGGCTTTCAACGCTGTTGCGTTGGTGACAAACCAAGTGATGGCTAGTCCCGAGGTCTTCTTCTCTGAAGCTATTCGCCCAATAGGCGGTCACATCGTTGCCCACACGAGCCACACACGGATTTATCTTCGGAAAACTGCAAAAGGTCCCGTGAGGATTGCCCGTCTTGTTTCTAGCCCTTATCTGCCAGAAGGCGAGTGTGTCTTTAAAATTACTGAAAAGGGGGTTGAAGATGTCGGCGAAGAAGACCGTGAAAGAGGGGAGTAAATTTTCGGTTCCCTTAGTGCTTACAACCCGTTTCTTCCAGCTTGTATTTGAAAGAAAATTTGCTGAGGCGGAAAGGATGTTTGAGAGAATAACTGTGAAAATGAGGCGAAACGGAAACAATGAATTCAACAGTGGTTATCTGCTGGCGCTTAAAGGGATAATTTTGTCGAATCGCCAAAGCAGCGATTCAAACAGTTTTCTCACTAATCTGAACTTTGACGATGTTGAGGCATTGAAAAAATATTATAAAGAATTTTTGAAAAATGCTGAAAATAGACTTCACGCAGACTATGACAGAGGTTATTTCTCGGCTCTATCGGAATATACACGCGTTATTCTGAAAATGGTTCAAGACAAAAACAAAAACAGGTTCAGGGCAAGCTGGAAGTCAAATAGAGACGAAAAGTAAATAACAGAGCCCAAAAGAAAATCCATGTGATTATGTAAACGCCTATTCCAGTTTTTGTTATAACTGATGGTTTCTCAACTTTTCCTATGAAGATTTGTTTCAAGATTTTATCAAAAACCCAGTAAACTAGTATCCCTATTGCTATACCTGTAAAAATGAGGTCAACATTTAACAGGACGCATATGATAGCTGTTAAAATGCCTAAACAGATTTTAATGATGTAAATAAGGCTTAAAGGTTTCATCTTGATTATCTACCTCGGGTAATAGTGTTGAAGACTGAGATGAACAGTTTCGACATAGCAGTTCTCACCGTTGAACTGGATTATATGCTTAGGGGTTCTCGAATTAGTAATATTTACCAAATTAATCCTAAAACCTTACTTTTAAAGCTTCGCGGTCACAATGCGTCTCATATTCAACTATTGATAGAAGCTGGTAAACGAATCCACACTACAACATATATTTTTGATAAACCATTGAAACCCTCAGATTTCTGTATGACTTTGCGGAAATATTTGGGAAACGGCATAATTGACAGCATTCGTCAATATGAGTTTGAACGAATTGCAGAGATAACGGTTAAGAATAGGGACGAGAGCTATCGTCTCATTATAGAGCTTTTCGGTGAAGGAAATATAATACTTTTAGGGTCAGAAAACAAAATTTTGTGTGCTTTAACCTACCGAAGAATGAAGGACAGAAATATTTTGAGAAATGAAGTTTTTAGTTATCCGCCTTCAAAAGGCGAAGACCCCAGAAAATTGAGCCGAGAAAGATTCCGTGAAATAAAAAATTTTGGCCAGATGGAAGTTGTAAAGGCTCTCACTAAGTTAATGGGTGTTGGAGGTTTTTACGCTGAAGAGATTCTTTTACGTGCAGGCGTAGAGAAGGATGCCTCTTGTTCCTCGTTGAAAGATGCTGACTTGGATGTCATCTTTAACAGTCTTCAAGAAATTCTAACCGAGTTAACCGTCGAAAATAAGAAGCCTAGCATATTCGTTGATGAGAAAGGTGACTGGATCGATGTAGCACCATTTCGTCTTAAAAAATATATCGACCTTAAAACAATAAGTTTCGGAACTTTCAATGAGGCCTTAGATGAATATTATGCGAAAGCCACGGTCAGCCAGAAAACATTGGAAGTTAAGAGTCTCGCGGGAAAAAACATTG
Source organism: Bathyarchaeia archaeon (assembly GCA_038826015.1). Lineage (GTDB taxonomy): Archaea > Thermoproteota > Bathyarchaeia > Bathyarchaeales > DTEX01 > JAWBOR01. The sequence continues at coordinate 25,564 of JAWBOR010000004.1, read as the reverse complement.
CAAGATTGGAAAGGGTTCTTCAAAAACAAGAGGAAACTCTTTTAGATCTGAAACAGAAAGCTGAAGTTTACCGCGAAATCGGTGATGCAATTTACAGCCGCTTAAACGATCTTGATTCGCTCTTGCAAAGGGTTGTGGACGAAAAACGAAGTGGGAAAAGCTGGGCGGAGATAATGGAGTTGTTGCTAAAAGAGAAAAATGAATCTTGTGTTCCCGCTGTGTATTTTCGAAGTTTGAGGCCTGAATCTTTGTCTTTAGAAGTATCTGTGGAAGATCAGTCTTTCACCTTAAATATTAAGGAATCAGCCCAGAAAAACGCGGCAGAGTATTATATGAAGGCCAAGAAAGCTAAAAGTAAGATTAAAGGCGTGGAAGCCGCGATTAATGAGACTCGGGAAAAAATTGAAAAGGCAAGGATTAAAATGGTTGAGAAGATCGGAGAAGTTTCTAAGCCTCAGCTCAGACAAGAAAAAAGAGAATGGTATGAGAAATTTCACTGGTTTTATTCGTCTGAAGGGTTCCTTGTAGTTGGAGGAAGAGACGCTGTTACAAATGAGGTTCTAATTAAAAAATATATGGAGCCTCAAGACATAGTTTTTCATGCGGACATTTTTGGTTCTCCCTTTGTTTTGATAAAAACTTTGGGTAAATCTCCCTCTGAAAAAACGATTCGAGAAGCTGCTCAGTTTACGGCTTCTTATTCCCGAGCATGGAAGGAGGGTTTAAAGTCTCTCGATGTTTATTGGGTTTCTCCGCATCAAGTGAGTAAAACTCCGCCTTCGGGGCAGTATTTGCCTAAGGGTTCTTTTATGATTTATGGGACTAAAAACTATGTTAAAGGTGTGACGCTTGAAATTGCAGTAGGCCTCAAAAAAGAAGGTGATCAATTTAAAGTAATCGGCGGTCCCTTTGACGCTGTGGCTAAACAAACGAATTTATATGTGAAACTTTTTCCAGATCATGAACCAAAGGGTAAACTTGTTAAACAAATAAGGGATAAAATAGCCCAAGCCGTGTCACAAGATATGCGAGATAAGATCCTCAAGTTGTCTCTAGATGAGATTGCAAGATTCCTGCCATGAAGTATCAACAGATGTAAAGGTTCTAGCTTTATCTTTATTTTTGTCTTGATCAAGAAGGAAAATCTACAAATGGAAAAAGGTATTGTGTAGGCTGAATTTTCGTTGTATAAATTAAAGTTTTAAGTTGCTTCGGTTCCCGTTATGATTATTTCGACACTGAAGCTTGTTATGCTGCTAGGAATACTTGATGAAACTGAGCAAGTTAAAGTTGCCTGTAAGGACTGACTTGCTGCGATGGTTTGTCCTTCACGGTTCCAAGTTATAGTAATATAATTCTTGGCAGTTGATGGATTCCAGCTTGCCGAGTTTATTTGCATTGAGACGCGTACTGTCGCGGTTCCCTCATTCTTCAAGTAAATGGTTTTTGTTGCTGATCCTCCTGCTTCAATTAATCCCCAGCTAAAGGATGTTAGAGGTGTTACACCATCGCTGTCATATGCTGAGATGTTGACTGTTTTGACGCTTCCTGTGCTGCTTAAGTTTAATGAATCTGAGAGCAAACCGAAGATTTGAGGTGTGGCTACAGCGACTAATAGAACAGCTGAAACGACTAAACCTGCGTAATATATTTTTTTCAAGGTTCAACCACCAAAGCGTATTATTTTTAGGGTTTGAACAGCATATAACGGTTAAGAAGCAAAAAACTAGTCTCAGTATCTATATATTTGACTATGAAAAATATTCAATTGCAATTTATTATCCAAGGATCATTTTTAATGGAAAACATGTATTCACGATATAGTTTAGACTTTCATAACCGCTTTATAATCAAAAGATTCCTTTTCTTAATGAGCGTCCATGGATAAAATTGACGAATTGCTTGAATTTCTAGCAATGAACAGACGTTCGTTCACTTTGGGTGAGATTTCCAAATCCGTTAATATTCCCTGTGTTCTATGCAATGACTTGATCTATTTTCTTGCAAACTATAATTTTGTTCAATTAAACCATGCGAAAGAAGTAGAGATAAACCCAAAAATAAGAAGATTCATAGATGCGACATCCAATAAATCTTTTCATGCAAAGATTCATATTACGGATTTAAAAAAGGAATTTTAATAAGTAAATGTTGAGAACTCGCAGTTTTACCGCTATGTTCTTCTTGCTATGCTAAAATACATATTTGCTTTGTTATCTTTTCTGAACTTTTTATAAATAATAAGTTCTCAGTCTGAAGTTTACATAAAAAATAATTAGCAATCTTTACACATATCGATGTCCGTTCATATAAATTTACATAAAGAGTATTTTAATCCCACATGCTTCACATAGCATAGGCATCGGTATTTTTGCCCTGACTTAAAATGAGTGCTAATCATTTTAGTTGTATTTCAGATTCAAAAATTTCATTTACTAGTTCAAGTATTTTTTCCGTTTGCTCAAGACGTTATTAACGTAGTTAAGTCCTTTCTGAGTGATGTTATAAATCCTTTTATTCGACGTAAATATCCCTCTAACCAGCTCTTCTCTCTCCAATCTATATAAAGCGGAATAAATGATGCATGGGCTTATGTGAAACTTATTCTTCCGGTGAATATAAGCAACGATGTCGTAACCTGAAGACGGAACATCCCTTAGCCTTTTAAGGATTACTATGTCCATACATCCCTTTACTATTTTAATCTCTGTGTCATGAAAAATTCTAGAATTCATCTTCAACATTACACTTGACCTCTCCTTTAATAATTCTGCCAAGTTTTTATTTAATTAAGATCTAAAAAATTCTGGAAAAACTATCTATATTAATCCTCTATAAAAGAATCTATGAAAAACCAAGCCAACATTTATTAATTTTTCAAGCAGCGTCAATGCGAATTAAGAAAAAAGGGCTTCATTGTTGTCTTGAGGCTCAATTTTTTGGGAGGCGCAAATCTAATCTGATTTGTTGCAACAATGCATTTTCCCCATTGCAAAACAAAGATTTCCTGCTTTTGAAACAGTCATCTTGGTCTTCCTGTATGCAGCTTTAACCTGCTTCATCAAAACGCCTCGTTTCATCTACCAAAACTAGCGGGACCGGTGAGATTTGAACCCATAGTAGTCTGGCGATATCTCCCGAAACTCCCTTTTTTTATGTCGGCTTGTTTAAACTTGTCTCTGTCTGTTCCCAGGGGCTCTGATTGAGAGCATCAACTTAACCTGTTCTCACCGCTTCTGTAAGAAAAACAAAGCTCACTTTCGCTAAAAGCGCTGTTAGAAAACCATTGCACACATGCAATCTAAATGTTAGAGATCGGTGATAAGCCTCTCAACTCTAGTTAGGGAAAGAACTACCAATGGGTTTAGAGGGAATACATTTGTGGCGGTTTTAAAAGTCTAATTCAAAATCGGAAGGTTTTAAAGCATGGTCTTCACGATTATATACAGTGAGTATTATTGGCTGTAATTACGCTGCGTATTCCAGAAGAGTTGAAGCATAAAATGAAGAAACGTTCACAAGTCAATTGGAGCGAATTTGTCAGGGAAGCAATTAGAAAGAAGATCGAGGTTGAGGAGCGTCTAGAGGCAGCTAAGAAGATGGATGAAATAAAGCGGCGGATGAATCCTGTTGATAAAGGTCAGATTGACAAATGGTTGAGAGAGGACAGAGCGCGATGAGTTTCACCGCTGATGCAAGCGTTGTCATCCGCTGGCTCATTCCAGGCGAAGAAAACGAAGAGCAAGCCCTTAAACTAAGGAATGATTACGCTAAAGGTTCAGTTGAACTCAACGCTCCAACTTTGCTGGATTATGAGGTTCTAAACGGCTTGTGGAAAGCCGTTGAAAGAAACAACGTAGGCGCTGAAGATGCTTCTTCGATGCTGGAGGCTTTCGAGAAAATTAAACCTCGAAACTTAATCCTAAACCTTGAAGACTCAAAGAAAGCCTTGGAAATCGCCATAGCTGACCACGTATCCTTCTACGACGCATCCTATATCACAACAGCAATAAAAACAAACTCAACCCTAATAACAGCCGACCAAAGTCTACTGAACGCAGCCAAGAAACACGTAAAAACGATTCACCTTAAAGGTTACTGAGCCAAAATATGAATTATCAAAACCATCAGCCCTGGCTTTCCCGACGAAATGTTTGGATGCTTCAAGGCATCTCTCCGCAGACTAGAAGATGTGAACTTTAGCAAAATGGAAAACATATGTTGTTATTGCTAAAGCCATCTTTAAGGAACAGAATGACGAATTTATCTGTAAAGTCGCGAGAATGGTTGAAGAGGCTAAACCCTTCATTGAGGCATGTTACACTTATGAGTGGGAATTCGGAGTTAAACTTTTCAAGAAGCGAAAGTAGCGCCTGAGTGGGGCTGGTGTATCCAAAAATGGGGCCGGTGGGATTTGAACCCACGACCTCGCACGCCCCAGGCGCGAATCTTAGACCATGCTAGACCACGGCCCCGGCCTGTTTGATTGAATACGGTTCTTTGTTGAGTTAAGATTATAAATATGTTGATGAAACTTTAATGATTTAAGGTTCTCTGGGTATTATTAACTCCAAATCGATATTATATTTGTCGATGCAGATCAATAGGCCCTTTGAACATCATCTTATTTGAAGGCGGTTATGACTTTCGTCGAGAAAAGCTTTATTGCTTCTATGTCTCTTAGGTCAAAATATCTGGAACCAAGCAGTATTATGAAGTAATCTACCCCTAATTTTAGATATTCTTCTATCTTGCTAATCATCTGAGGCGGGGTGCCAACCAACGTCGTATCTTCTATATCCTCGAGTTTAACTTCGTTTTTCTTGGTTTCAATTTTTGCCTTTCTGATTTCTCGGTTAACTTCGGCTTCGTTTAATCCAATGACTAAATTCCCAACCCATGACTTTTTGATGGAGTTATAGTCTCTGCCAATCTTCTCACAGTGGCTTTGTAGGATCTTAAGTTTTCTCTTGAAAATTTGTGGGGTACCAGTGAAATTTGTGCCTTCACCGACTTCAGCTATGGCCTTCAAGGTAAGCTTTTCGCCTCCCCCTCCCACCCAAATTCTCGGATAAGGCTTCTGCATAGGCTTTGGATAGTTTAAAGCTCCTCCGAGACTATAATATTTACCTTTAAAGCAAGGCTTGTGCTCAGTCCACATGAGCTTGATGATTTGAATAGCCTCTTTCATCTGTTCAATTCTGATTTTCGGCGGCAGGAAAGGTATCCCATATCCCTCATACTCAGCCTTAAACCAGCCGGCTCCAATCATGAATTCTAATCTGCCACCGCTTATGACGTCGACGCTTGCAGCCATCTTAGCTAATAAACTGGGGTATCTAAAACTGGTACAGTTAACCAGCGTACCTATTCTGATCTTGTCTGTCTCTCTTGCTAATGCAGACAGCAAGACCCAATCTTCCAAAACGGGTGCGTCTTCGGGATTCCATATCGGGTGAAAATGGTCATAGACGAAGGCCGAATAAAAACCAAGATTCTCAAATTCATTGAAATAGCGTTTAATGATCTCATAGGTCAAGCCTTCCTGTGGCACTTGAACACCAAATTTAACCTGCATAATCCCTTTCCAGCTTTGATTTAAACTAGTTCGCATGTTATAAATAAAAGATTATCGAATGAATCGTCATTTTAAATATTTCAATTGAACTAGTCTACACGAAGCATCGTTGAAAACATATACAGTTAATTACAGATAAGAGGATAGTAAAAAATAAAGAAGGGTATCAGCATCATAGGCAACAGTTTTATGGGTTCGACATGCAAAGATTCTTTCAGAACTAACTGATGCTTAGTTGTCGTTTAAGACCAATATGGGGGAAGAGCTAAAATAGTTGCTAAAATATGTGGAATAGGAACATCATAAAGATGTGATGGTTATGGCAAAAACTCAAGTAGCGATCGTTAAGGGTAATGAACCTTCAAAAATGACTAAAAAAGCTTTGGAACTAATTGGAGCTGAGAATTTAATCAAACATGAAAATAAGGTGCTTATCAAGCCAAATTATGTGGTTGCAAAACATCCTTCAACTGGGATTACAACGGATTCTCGAATCGTTGAAAGCCTTATAGAATTTCTCAAAAACTGTAGGGTTAAAGATATTACTGTCGGAGAAGGCGGGGTCGGAGACACAAGGAGGGCTTTCAACGTCGTAGGAATAATGGAGGTTATCGCACGACAAGGAGTTAAGTTGATTGATCTGAATCAAGATTCAAGGGTTAAAATGAAAATCCCACAAGCCTTAGCTTTGCATGAAGTGGATATTGCCGAAACAGGCTTCAAAAGTACATGTATCATAAATGTTCCAAAGTTGAAGGTTCATCATATGGCTGTAGTGACTCTTTGCATGAAAAATTTGATGGGTTTGATCTTACCAAAAAGTATAATGCACGACCAGATAAACGAAAAAATTGTTGATTTAGCTTCGTTGTTTAAAGAAAAAGTAAAGATTAATGTGGTTGACAGCGTCATAGGTGCTGAAGTAGATGAGACGCATGGAAATCCAGTGGAGATGAACATTGTTATAGCTGGTCAAGATATGGTAGCTGTAGACTCCGTAGCCGCGGCAGTAATGGGCATCGACTATCGAAACGTTAAATACCTTCAATTGGCAGAAGAAAGAGGTCTAGGAGTCTCAAACCTAGATGAAATAAAAATCATCGGAGAAAGCATCGAAAAAGTAAAGAAGAAATTCAGAATATGATAAATGTATTCTGTAGATTTTTATGAGCATTTAGACATAAAAAGTTTAAAAAGGCTTCTCAACGATTAATATCAATGGTTGACTTTTGATGAATTCTTTCCCCACCATAAAAGTTGAAGACGTGGAAATACCCAAAGTACTAATTGGAATAAACAGTCTTCTAGGCTGGTCACATACAAGCGTAGGAAGAGACAAATGGATTAGAAAATATTACACACCTAACCGCGTGGCAAAAGTTTTTGAAAGATGCATTGAGCTAGGGGTTCATGGAGTATTAGGTCCAATATGGCCTCCTTTGATAAAAGCTATAAAGATAGCTGAGAAGGAGACGGGGCGAAAGATGACTTTTGTGAGCACTACGATAGGAGAGCTAAAAGATACAGAAAAAGAGCTGAAAATGCTTGAGGGTCTATATTCGCCTGTTTGCTGTATACATGGTTCATGGATGGATGGTTGGCCTGTAAAGGACAACAAGTTTTTAGGTTTGGAAGATTATTTACGAATGATAAGAGAAAACGGCAGGATCCCAGGCATAGCTTGCCACAATGGCGATAGGTTAAGAATGGTAGATGAAGGAGAATATGATGCTTCACTACTTGTAACGCCAGTAAACAAAATTGGTTTTTACATGTCGCCAATGCAAGACTCTGTTCTAAATGCGATAAGTAAAACTTGTAAACCTGTTATAGCGATTAAACCCTTGGCTGGCGGCAGGTTCGATGAGGGAAAAATACCTGAATGGCTTAGATGGGTTTTGGATCAAAGAGGCGTCTCAGCGGTGTGTATTGGATTCATGAGCGAAGAGGAAGCAGAGGAAGACATAACATATTTGAAGAAAATGCTTGTGGTATAATTGATTTTGAGCTCAAAGGCAAATCTCGCGATTTTTAAGCATTAAAATATTTGTTCTTCGTATCTTATGCCGTTTTATTTGTTTCCATGCAGTAAGACCGTCTTTACCTTGTGAGCCATTGATTACGACGGTAGTTCCATAAAGCAGGAAAAATCAACCACGGAAGTATTAAAGATGAAACAAGATTCATCATAGGTTTATACATCCAATATTTTGCTTTCGTGTCCCGAACCTTATAATCTAATCCAGCCGCTAAACCTATCAACAGTTGACCCATAAAGTATGTTATGGGAATGGAAAAATTGTGCATCAAGAACGGACTGTAAAAATAAATTGTGAAAATAATAAGCGGTGCCGTGAATGTCGCCATAAATTCTATATAAAATATGAATGCCATTATAGGATTTTTACGCCAGAAGAAAGCACTAACATAAAAGTTCGATCTTATATAGCCTTTTTTCCATCTGGTTTGTTGTCTCAGATATGACTTCAAATCTTCAGGTACCTCAGTATATACGACTGCTGTTGGAACGTATACAGTTTCCCATTCTACCAATGTTTGTGCTGTCAGCCCACGATCTTCAGAATCGTCATAATCTGCCATTGACTCCATCAACCTCTGTTTAAGTGGCGCCATTTCACGCTTTGCCCACGGCGTAGCTATGGCGTAAGACGTAAGATCTCGATCATCGCTATTCTGTAACTTTGCCTTGACCCAGTACGGAATAAAATCTGCAATAGCCTCACGTCGATATGCCGCTAAACAACCCGAGCAGCAAAGCACGGTTCCAAACACGCTTTCGGTAGTTTTGTGGATATTAAAGGCGTAGTCATACCATACATCTTGACATCTTGTCAGAATGTTCTTTTCAGCATTCCAAACTTTCCCGTTTCCAACAAGCCCGCCAATTCTAGGATTGGCACTAAAGGCTTTCACGAATTCTTCGATGGCATGCTCATCAATAATGCTGTCGGAATCTATCAAAACAATATATTTTCCTCTAGACGCATAGAAACCAGTTGCAACTGCCCTTCGTTTTCCTTCATTTTTTTTGTGAATCACCTTTAAGTTTGGGTATTTTTTTGTTAAATCATTCAGAATTTCCTTCGTACGATCTTTACTTCCATCATTTACAGCTATGACTTCTATGTTGCGGTAAGATGATCGGTAAATGGCGTCAATTACATCTTCAATTAAAGCCTCCTGATTATATATAGGGATTATGACCGATACAAGAACATTTTCAACTTTACCATTTGCACGGCTTTTGTAAAATAACCATCCACATGCAAAAACAAGTACGGTGTGTAATGGCATAAAAGTTGAATAGGCTACTAAAGGGTCGCCTGCCAATAAACCCTGAAATAAATTGAAAATTACTAGAAAAACCATCGCTGATAGTGTCAATATTCTAAAAAACCAGCCTTTCTTTCCGATTTGAATCCTTCCATCATTTGATATACGTTGAGTACAGTATTCCTGTCTGATCGAACTAGAATTGACCTTTTTTTCGACACATATCAAGGTCAAACTAATTGGTCTCCTCTTATTGTAAGATCTAGCCCAGTTAACTCAGAAGCATTAACAAAGCGAATATGGCCCAATTTCAATTCAGACAATAGTCTGATTATTTGTTCTATGGAAGTGTGATTGTTAAAAATTAAAGCAACCGGTTCTGATTGCGAAGGAAGGTTTAAGAAAAAATCTACTGGATGTTCTGTTCCATTATATGTTCTCAAATCAAACTTTATGAATTGACCTTTATGATATTTATTATATTGACATTTGTACGAAAAATCAGCGATGATATCTAATCGACTCAGTATAGAATAAATGTTTTCATTAGTAGCTCCGTAAGGCGCTCTGAACAATCGCGAATAAATATTGCCAGCATCATCTACTGCTTTCTTACCTTTTGCAACTTCCTCAAACTGAGCATCGTAATCAGTTATTGCTGCGAGATTCACATAACTATATGTCTGACTGCCAATATCCACATTTTTCGAGAAAACCGTAACACATTTTGGATATGATTCAGCGACTTTGCCTGTGAAAAAAACAGTAGCTTTGATATTGGTTTTTTCTAGAAAAGATGAAAGACAAATAGCCCACTCAGGAATATTGTAATCGTCTATTATGCTGAAAATAAGCATAAAAGTTGTCGGCTTTTCGTAATGATTGGTAAAAACAAAAGCGGGAATAATCATTGCAATGCCTAGGGCTATTACCAAAATGGTGGAAACTACGGCAGCATATAAGAGTTTTATATTTTAATCCCTCCAGAATTCTTCCTATCTATTTATGTTGATGTTTGCCGTTTCTTAGTAGCTTTAAAGTGATGGATGGAATAGGCTCCCTCTTTCTTTGAACAGAGAGCTTGTATAGATAATCGATTTTTTTAGCGGAGTCTATGATACTGGGCTTTAGAACCTTTTTCGCCATTTCAAGATACATCTGGGCATCTTTAGGCAAACAGTGTCCTCCGATTCCTTCTCTTGCTTCGTGAATCTTTATATTCCATTTTGAATTGATTCCAGCTCTTAGTTCTTCAAAGTCTATATTGAAAGAATCACAAAACATTTTTAGTTCCTCTGCAAAAGCAATCTCTAAAAATCGGTAGGAGTTCTCAATAACTTTGCTAAGCTCCGCGACTTCCACTGATTTGACGACGTGTATCGGAATTCCGAGCAGGTCTTCATAAAAGTGTACTGCTCTATCCAAACAACAGGCTTCACAAGCTCCCAACACCCTTATCTGTCTTACGCCATGTTCTTCTTTTTCTTGCGCGTAGAACCTGTGAGGAAAATGGGCAACATGTAATCTATGCTTTAGTATTTGCATAATTTTGTAGGTTGTTCCTTTTGTTATAGTGCTTTCTATGGCAACTAGACTGCCCGTTTTACCCTCATGAGATATTCTATAAGCTGTATCATATAGCCCTTCAAAAAATGGTTCATACATATTTTCAGATCTATGAGTCGAGATACATATGATATAGTAATCATAATCTTCAAAAGACACGGCTTTTTTTTGAATGACGCCGTGATCTAATGCTCGTTGAACTGCCTTTTCGTCAATGTCAAAACCGTCAACATTTAATCCGTGGAGAGTCATATATTCTGCGTTGCTAAACCCTATTTGTCCTAGTCCTATGATAAGAATTCTTGCATTTTCTTTTGTTGTGTGCGATGTGCAATAGGCCTTTTTAAAGTAGTTAGGGTTTATGTGGTCCACAATTCAGAATTTATTACTTTTCAATAAGGAGTTTATGAAGAAGGAATTTATGTTTCAAAAATATATGATAAATTAGATAACAATGAAGAGGAAGCATGTCAGGAAAACAATTTTAATGTTTACCAGTTAGTTTTCAAATCTGGACATTTTTAGGCCAAAAAATGTAGCTTTGACTTGATAAGTTTACATTTTCGATTTTGTGAGGTTCAAGTCTTTTATAAGAGCAAATGGTGCAAGTGTTGGAACTTCTACTTCCCACCACTTAACCCAAGCTCGAGACTTGCTGAGTTCTATTATGTTTTGCAGTATACGCAGCATATTATCGCTTATTCTTAATTCTCTTATAGAAGCCGCGATCTCCCCATTTTTAACTAAGAACATTCCGTCTCTTGGAATTGTTGAGAAGTCACCAGTTCTGTAGTTCTGATATCTAAGGTACCAGTCGTTTGTGACATAAACGCCCATGTCTATCTCGGCTAAAAGTTCTTCAAAGGATTTATCACCTGCTTCAACGATCAGATTCCATGGATGTGGTTCAATGAGCCCAGCGTTGCTAGTTGTTTCAACACCGAATTTTTTGGCTGTTGTGCTGTTGTGCAGATAAGTCTTAAGAACACCTTTCTCCACTATAACATTTGTTCTAGTCGGAACACCCTCATCGTCAAATGCTCTTACCCCATAAGCATCTTTAACCGTCGGGTCGTCAACCAAAGTAAACTTTTCAGAAGCAACTTGAGACCCTATCTTATCGATAAGAAAAGATTGGCCTGCATCAACAAGAAAAGCCGAGGACAATATCCCCACTTGATTAACAAGATCAGCAAAGACCATTGGACCTAAAAGGCTTGTGTACTTGCCTGGTTGTCCAGGCTTAGGATTTAATGCAGCTTTCGCTATCTCCCCAGCCATCCTTCCAGTTTCAGCAGGTCGAAACTCTCTTTCCGTTTTAGCGATTGAAACAGAGTGTCCCGAAGCCACATCCGATTTAAAGGCTCTAACTGATATCTCGAGCCCATTTCTTTGCTGAGTTGCTTGAACCGAGCCTGAAGTTGCCAACATCATTTTTGCTTTGGTCGCGGTTAATGTTCCCGCAGCTTTCACAGCTCCTCCTTCCAATGCGCCTGCTATTGCTTCTTCAACGTAGCCTGTTAATTTATCTGGATCAAACGAAACCTTCGAACCCTTAAGTAGCTCATGGTCATATTGGAATGGTCCCTTTGGCAAAGGAGCATAAACATCTGCAGGCGGAGTGTTTTTCGCTGTTTTAACAAGGTTATTCACCACTTTATCTAAACCCTTAACCGATGAAAAAGCCATCACAATGGCAGACCGCTGTCTTTCAATCATTAAGAATATGCCAAGGAGATTTTCCTTGAAGACTTTTGACACTGTTACTTCATTATTCGAGAACCGAATCATGGTTCGATCTTGTTCGACAAGACTTACAGCAACATCTGTTGCACCTTGTTTTAATCCTAAATCAACAACGTGAGATGGGATTTCTTCTCTTTTCATTTTATATGCCTCCGATTTTAACCTTTCTCAGACGAACATGTGGTCCTCCTGTCCATACTGGGATTCCTTGCATTGGGTCTCCTTTTCCACAATATGCGGCTTGAAACTCTAAGTCTTTTCCTACAGCGTCTATAGCTGACCAAAGACCAGTGCTCGTTATTTCTAGAACAGGATTTTTTATCATCTCTTTTATCTCGCCGTTTTCTATGCGGTAGGCTTCTAATCCGACGTAACGCTGATTAAAACGTCTGTCGTCAATGTTCCACTCCATAAAATTCTTAATGTAAACGCCTTCTCTGACATCTTCAATTAATTCCTCTTTTGTGTAGTCACCGGGCTCAACAAAGGTGTTAGCCATCCTCACTATGGGCTCTCGATTGAATGACATAGCTCTGGATGACCCGTTACTTTCAACACCAAAAACACTTGCCGTTTCACGGTTGTGAAGAAACTCGTTTATGATACCTTCTTTTATCAGGATGCGTTTCCTAGCCCTGACGCCTTCTTCGTCATATTTATAAAATCCGAATGAACCCTGCAATGTTGGATTGTCAACAACATTCACACATGATGAGCCGACTTGAAGACCAAGAGAATCCGCCTTTAAATAAGTCTCGCCTGCTTGCGCAGCTTCTCTTCCCAATATTCTATCTGCTTCGCCAGGGTGTCCACAAGATTCATGGCTGACAATTCCGACAACTTCTGGTCCCAAAACTAAATCCATTTCACCTTCCGGAGGCTTTACAGCTTCAAGAAGAATCTTAGAAAGCGAATTAGATTCTTCAAAAAAAAGTTTGGGGAGATTCCATTTTTCAACTACTTCCCAACCGCCAGTCTCGCCTAGATTGAAGTATCTTTGAACTGAACCTTTCTGTGGATGATACATTGTCAAAAGCGTAAACAAAGCAGCTCTAGGAATGATGCTGGAAACCCTAGCTCCGTCGCTAGTTATGATGTTTTTTTCGGTAATCCATGTGTCTAAGGTGAGAATGCGACCTGAAAGTATAACTTCAGCTTTAGCCGCGACAGCTTCTGTTTGTTCATCCGCTTCTTTCAAAAGCTGAACTCTCGACTCAAAGTCTACATTAGCAAATTTGACGCGAGGCTTTACCTCAACTTTTTCATTTCCCAGTTCCCCATTTCCCATTGCGACACCGGTTTTCACAGTTTTCGAGGCAGCTGCAGCTACGCGGTATGCGCGGTTTACTGTATCTCTTACCGATTTTTTTGTCATCATATTCGTTGAAGCAAAGCCTAAAGAACGATTTACTATTACCCTCACCCCAATGCCTTTTTCTTCTTCTTGAATAGAAGCCTCCGGAATCCCGTTCTTCAAAATGATCGATTCACGAATATCTGACTGAAATCTCGCCTCGGCATAACTAACGTTCAAGATCCTCGCGCAATCAACTGCAAACTCAATTAGTTCATCCAAAGTTTCCACCCTGCATTAACAGAATCAACATGTAAAAAACACGCAATTTTCAGTATTTATAGATATCCACATAATTTCGCTGACAATTTATATTTTTGCACTTCAAATTTTCAATTTATGCCTCTGCAACTCTAACTCAAAACACGCACTTACTGTTTAAGTATTCTTTTTTCACTTTTTGATAATAATTTCGCTTTAAGTCTTTAGCCTTTGTAGTATTTGACAAGTTTGACATATTTCTTGTGTTGCTGGTTCTCCACAGTTTTTGCATGATCTCAACGGTTTTTCTTCTAAAGTGGCCGTCATTGCCTGCCGAATTTTCTCCATTGAACTATAAACCGTGTATTTTATGCCTGGATGTTTCTCTTCAAGCCTATTCAGAATATTCCGTGCATCGTTTCTTAAAGCCGCACCGGCATAAGGACAAGGCGCCCCTTGGAAAGATATTCTTTTAAGATAAGCATAAAGAGCGGTTTCCTTCTCGAGAACCTCTGATAAAGGCTTGACTCTTTGTATTAATTCATTTTCTTCCAAGTCCAAGGTTGAGGTTGAACGAGCAATCCTCAACGGGTCGCCATGAATAATGTTCAACAGAAAAGTTTGAATTTCGTCATCTAAATTATGCGCCGTAGTAATCTTGTCTGCCCCAGCCTTTCGAGCAGCAATGTTTAAGGCTCTTCTTCTTAGAACGCCACAGTAGGCGCAAGGTGTCAGCTTACCGTTTTTAGTTTTTTCAGCAATTTCATCAAGCGTGAAGCCATACAAATCCCTAAAAGATATGATTACATGATCTACTCCAAGTCTGGCGCAGTTTTCAGCGGCTATTTTAATAGCTTCATCTCGATACCCGCTGATTCCTTCATCTACAGTGATGGCGCATAACGAAGCCTTGGGAAAATCCTTCTCGATCTTTACCAGAATATGTAGTAAGCTTACGCTGTCTTTTCCACCAGAAACAGCGACGGCTATCTTGTCACTTATATTGAACATTTTATGTTTTGCAATCGTGACCCTAACCTTGTTTTCTACGGATTCTAAAAAGCAATTTTTACAGAGCTTTTCCCCTGAATAAATACGCATGTAAAAAGCTTCTTTCTGCCAACATATTGTACATTTATCCATGCAAGTTTTTCCTTCTTAAAAGGGGAACAAACCGCTTCTTAGGCTTAGAACCATATTTGCAATGATCAAAAATAATGATAAGCCATTCAAAAACTTTTTTATCGTGTTGCCCTCTTTCGTAAATCTTCTGAATAAGTATTGGATAAACTTGTCCCCGTCAAAGAAAGGTACAGGAAGCATGTTAAAAATAGCCAGATTAACGAAAATGATGAACATCCAGTTAAGGCTCAAATAAAGTTGAACATCAAAAAAAGATCCTAGGCCGAGTCTGCTGGGATAATAAGGCAAAGCAGGCGACAAGATCCCGATTATCGCCCTTTTCGGATCAGCAGGGTCACAAGCCGCGTTCAAGGATATGTTTCCTTTGCTGGTGCCAAGGATCAGTTTCTCTCCAGGTGTAACGTTAACCATGAAGACAGCCACATCATATATCGATCGTATTGCAGTTCCATTAAGGCTGTATATGACGTCCCATCTGCGAAGCCCAACGCGTTCAAGTGGGCCGTCTTTGGAAACGTCGATTATCACTATTCCTGAAGACGTCTGAATGAAAATAGTTGAAAGAATAAGAAAAGCTAAAACTCCACTCAAAACGTTAATAGTAGAGCCTGCTGAGATAATTCTGAGCTTAGAAGTAGTCGGAGATTTCTCTAATTCTTCTTCGTTAGGTTCAACAAATCCTCCTGGAAAAATTGCCATAAAAAATGCACCTGCAGATTTCACGTTGACCCCTTCCACCAATGCGACTATTCCATGAGATACCTCATGCATCACTGCAGCGATTACAATGGCTAATAATAAATATGGAAGCCAATAAAGATGTAATGTCACACCAGGTATGATGGGTACAACGGGTGTTCCACCGCCCACACCGCCACCGCCGACTTCACCGCTTATGAGACTGCTGATGAGCGAAATAATAAATTTAGATAAGTTTTCTGAGAGAAAGAAAAATGCAAATATCACGAGTCCAGATCCTACTACTATGCTTAGGTTTGAGAAGATCTTCCAGAAAATCCGCCGTTTCTCAGATGCTTTGTATAAAAATGCTTTGAACCTTTGAGACTCATATCTGATGAAAAAAGGGTTAATTCTAAATCCATATTTCTCTAAATGGATAACTTTGCTTAACCAATAGACGAGAAGCCAAAAAACTAATAGGGTTATGGCGAAAACCCATATCTCTTGATCCGAAGCCATTTCCATTCAAACCCGTGAAGGTAATTCCTAAAGATATGGTGACATCCTTATAAAATATTCATTTTGAAAGCTTTCTCGCAAAGAATTTTCTAATCTCCTCTGCAAAAAATACGGTCAAGGCCAGAGTTATTAAGAATAACCATTCATTAAGACTCAAAGCAGTTGTTCCCAAAGCTTTCTGCAGCAACGGTTTATAAACCATGATTGACAGAAGAGAAAATTGAGCAATTATGCCAATCCAAATCCACTTGTTGCTTGTTAGACTCGTCTTAAAAACGGATGTTTTATTTGTCCGACACGCCAAAACATTGCCAATCTGGGCCACAACTATGCCTGCAAACGTCATTGTAACCCCCTTAATGTAAACTGGGCTGTCAGGGGGCAGATGCATTCCAAAGCACCATCCTCCTGTAAACCAAGCGTTTAAACAGCCGAACATGGCTCCAGCGGCAATTATTACTCCTATGTAAAGCGAACGAAGGAAAACTTTAGCGGTGAATAGCCTCTCTTTAACGCTTCGAGGCGGTTCTTGCATAATTCCTGGTTCAGGGGGCTCTCGACTTAGAGCCAGAGACGGAATGACATCTATGCCTAGGTCTATGGCTAAGACTTGTACTACAAGAAGCGGGAGAGGTATACCCAACAAAGCATAGAGAACGTAAGGAATTAGCTCAGCCCAGTTATGTGAGAAAACATAAATGATGAATTTTCTTATGTTTTCATAAATTGTGCGTCCTGACTCCACTGCCTTAACTATAGAGGCGAAACTATCGTCGAGCAAAACCATGTCTGCTACTTCTTTAGCTATGTCTGTTCCTGAAATGCCCATTGATATACCTATGTCCGCCTCTTTAAGCGAAGGTGCATCATTAGCTCCATCGCCCGTGACAGCTACAACTTCTCCATGTTGCCTAAGAACCCTAACAATTCGAAGTTTCTGCTCAGGAGAAACACGAGCGAAGATTACGTCCCACCTCTTAACAGCGTCTATAATCGCTTCATCGCCTAACCTGTCTAAATCAGCTCCACGTATTATTCGACATCTAGATTTTTCTACAATGCCTACTTCCTCAGCTATTGCTTGAGCTGTGGGACCGTAGTCACCTGTTATTATCACAGTTTTAATGCCTGCTTGTTTCGCCAACGATACAGCCTCTTTCACTTCCGGTCGAGGTGGATCTTTCATAGCTGCAAGCCCAACTAAAATCATATCTCGTTCTAACTCGGTGTTTTCAGCGAACTCATTTTTTGTCAATTCTTTATAGGCTACCGCAATCACACGCAAACCTTCATCTGCAAATTCACGGATTTTTCTTTCAACGGAAAACAAATTTTCTTGTGTTAAATCCTCTGTCTCATCGCCAACATATACTCTATTGCATATTGAAATGATACTTCTCGGAGCGCCTTTAGTGTAAACGAAGATTTTATCTCCAGCCTTATGAATTGTCGCCATTTTTTTACTTTTCGAATCAAAAGGCATAATACGAATGATCGGTTCTTGTGCAAGCATGTTTTGAATGTTCAATCCGTATTTTAGAGCAGCAACAAGTAACGCTCCGTCTGTTGGATCACCAATAATGTTCCAAGATGCATTTCCGTCTGATGGCGGATCTATTTTAGCGTTATTGCAGAGGGCAGAAACTTTGAGAAGTTTTTCAACTTTTTTAGCTTCACTTTTTTCTAGGGGTTTACCGCTAATTGTGAAATCTCCAGAGGGCGTGTATCCGATGCCTGAAACCTCGACCACTTTGTCTTTAACCCATATTTTTCTAACAGTCATTTCGCCTTTGGTGATTGTGCCTGTTTTATCAGTACATATTATCGTTACGCTGCCTAATGTTTGAACCGCTGATAAACGTTTGACAAGAACATTTTCCTTAACCATCTTTAGAACGTTTATAGCCAGCGCACTTGAAACCGTAACCTGCAAACCTTCAGGTACACATGCCACCATAACACCTATCATAAAAAGTACACTGCCTATGAAGTCTAGGTGAAGCCAAAGTAGACTAGCCAAGAAAAAGACGCCGCCTACGATTAAGGCTAAAATAAAATCATATCTCGCTGTGTGAGCGATTTCTCTTTGAAGTGGACTAAGCTCTTCAGCTATTTCTTGAGATAGACCGGCAATTCGTCCAAACCTCGTATTCATTCCGGTTGCATATACAACAGCTTTGCCTCTTCCTTTTGCAACACTTGTGCTCATAAAGACAAGGTTCGGCGATTCCAAATAAGCACCATTAGCAAGTTCGGATGATTCAACTGTTCGCGGCTGCAGTTCAGATTCGCCGGTAAGGGGTACGTTATTTGTCCATAAATCGAAAGCTTCAATTAAACGTGCGTCGGCTGGAACGCGGTCGCCTTCTTCTAAAATTATTACATCGCCTGGAACCAGTTCCCTTATTAATATTTTTCTAAGTTCTCCGTCTCGGATGACTTTAGCGTATTCAGGTATCCAGTTTTTCAGTGTTTTCATTGCTTTTTCAGCTCTCCATTCTTGGAAAAGGCTGAGGATGGCGTTAACTAAAACTATGGCGAAAATGATTATGCTGAGCTGTAGCATACCGCCGATAGCGGCAAGTACGCAAGCGAAAATTAACAGAAGGCTGAATAAATCTTTCAGATGAGAGAAGAAACTGTAAACAACGGGGATTCGTTTCTTTTCCATTAAGACATTTGGACCATACTTGCGGAGTCTCCTTTCAGATTCTACGCTGGTTAAACCATCAGGAGAAGTATCAAGAGCTTCAAAAACTTCTCTGAGAGAAAGCCTTGCAAAATCCCTCAAAAAGACACCGCCTAAGAAAAGTTTGATTAAAAAAATTATTGTTTATGTGTATAGCCATCTATAGATAGGCTGTACGCTGAAAATACGTTACGCCTACCTACTCTGGCGATGCGAAAGGTTTTCGCGATAAACATTGGAACCATTCTCTGAAGGATTCTCATCTCAAATATAAATGTTATTGAAAATCCAATTTTTCTTTTTATAACATATGAATATAGAATGCATATTCATGGAAAGATTTCATGGATAAAAAGAGACCGCATTTTTTTTGCAAAAATGATTGGGAGATGAATCGATCTCATGGAGTGTCTGCAAAGATATTCTGCAATTACCTTCTTAGACATAAGCCCTCTGAGCAAGGGGCGTGCGTGATGGTTCTAGAGAATTATGAGAATGTTTACAACATTCTAAGGAAACGCATGCGACGATAGCTGTAGTTGCAAAGAAACTTAGAAAATACTATAAAACCCTTAATGTAAAAGAAATATAAAAAATGAATAGAAACCTGGTGATACAAGGCCTGACCAAGAAACCTTTAACCCATGCTGAACGAATAGAAATCCTTTACGATTCGAAACATTGGAGGTTACTAGACGACTTAAGAGCTAAAGCAATAGAGATAATGGAAGCGTTGGATAAATCGCATATTTTTTCCGTAACGCACGGAAGCATAGCCAGGGGGGATGTTTCTTCTAAAAGTGATATTGATGTTTTCATACCTCAAAAATTAACTTCTTTTATAATAGAAACCGCGCTCGGTAAGGCTAATATTCCAATCAGTAGACGCATTTTAATTCAAGCCACTCCAACTTATTCCGCGAAGGGTTACTTAGAGATTGATGCGCAAAGATGCGTTTCTTTTCCTCTGACAAAACTTCGAAACATTGAAAGAGAGTTCTATAAATTCGGCGGAGAAATCACGCTTGACATGGCAAAAAAAGGATTAAGAGTTCCCGGCGTTGATAAAAGATTAATGTTAATCGAACCTGTGCCAAATGGACATATAGAAAGCAGTATTATTGGTCGTGAAGAGGAAATCGCTAAATTCCTAGGGATCTCTGTGAATACGGTTCTAGACAGGGTTCACGCAATTTTGCGCCGAGACAAAATTGGAAGAACTGGTTTATTCATCGAGAGAGAATTGCTGTCTGAAGAAACTTTTGAATCGGTTTTAAAGAGACTTGCAGACGAAAACCCTGCTGTACGCAGAAGACTGAAAAAGACTTAATGAAAAAAGAAGCGTTTTCACTTCAAAATTTCATGAAGGTAAACCTTCATTGGACCGATCTTTCCTCCGTAGTTCCC
This sequence comes from Bathyarchaeia archaeon, assembly GCA_038826015.1. GTDB lineage: Archaea > Thermoproteota > Bathyarchaeia > Bathyarchaeales > DTEX01 > JAWBOR01. Next base: position 5,386 of record JAWBOR010000004.1, on the reverse strand, counting down.
TGCTGATATCTTAACGACTTCAGGAACTTGAACTGCAGCTTTTATTCCTTCCGCCATGGCTTTTTTGACATTGTCAAGAGTAAGCCCATTTATCACGATTTCATAAACACAGTTCACATCTTTCGGAAGTTGAGTGTCCGATATAACGCCTTTCAATTTAGGGCAGAAGGGATGATTCGTTGATGCGCGAAGCTTATACCTCAATGAACCGCTTTTAGAACCTGACCTGCAAACCCCGCCGGGAAACGGCATGATTACTCCCCTTGCATTTCGGCGTATAGCTTCAACAGCTTCCTCAGATGCTTTAAGCCCAGACTTCAAATCCCTTGCAAAGATAAGAAAGTTTCCGCCAGCTGCAGCTTTCTTAACTCCGAAACTGTTTTCAACGATAAATTCACCCTCCATAACAGGTATCCGCCAAACTTTTCTGCCAGCATATTCGTCTTTTTTTTGGAAACCGTCGCCGAAGAACCTCAGACTTCGACCTACTTTTAATTTTCTGACAGTTTCAGTCAAGGCGTTGAAAGCCGCTGTTGTGGGACAAGTCATGATGCATTGTCCTATGCGGCCTATCATCTCCTTTTTGAGGTCTCCTCTAGTGCGATTGTATATTTGAATTAAGACTCCAATTCTGCCGTCTGGAGTCTCGTCAGCAGACATCATTCCCTCTATTCCAGCTTCAGATGGGGAACCAATAATCGAAGATGCATATCCAGTTGCGGTTGTTGCAGCTATGAACGCCCATTTTTCATTTTCAGCAGTTATTAAGACTCTTCCAACCCACATCTCGAAAAGTTCGGCAAAGGTGTCCTCGACTTCTACTCCATTTAGGTGAAACATTCTATATTCCCCTCAGCGTGTAAATGATTTACTTTGAAGTTTTGTTTTTAAAGTTAATGTTCCGCTATTATTAAAGATTTAATTATCTTCTTAACAAATATTTTAGATGCAAGCAAGAAACTAAGGGATGATTGAATTGGAATTCTCCCTTATAACTGGTAGAAGTATAGAGCAAGGCTGTGGAAAAGAGCAAGGTAAACTTTCAGAGGAATATGTCAATAATGTTGCACTATGTGAAATGAATGTCAAAGATATGGAGAAACTGAATATCCGAGACGGAGGCAATGTGAAAGTAACAACTAAATTCGGCTCAGTTGTTTTAAAAGCGAAGAAATCTAGAAGAATAAAATCTTCTGGGATAATTTTCATCCCATACGGAGCTTGGGCCAACGTAGTCTTAGGTCCGGACACTGAAGGAACAGGTATGCCATTGCTTAAAGGGCTCAAAGCAACTGTTGAGTCTACGAATGAGAAAGTTTTAGGGTTGCCGGACCTTATTATTCAGGTTTATGGCAAAGAAAAATCATGAGAAGATCTGGAATGTCGGTTGTATCAAATGTTGTTTGTTCAGTTTGTGGATGTTGCTGCGACGATATTGAGGTCATCGTAGAAAATAATAAAATTGTTGATGCTAGAAATGCTTGCGCGCTGAGCGCAGCGAAATTCTCAAACTATTTTATGCATAGGAACACGCATCCGCTAATAAGAAAAAATGGGAAGCTCATAGAAGCCACTTTAGATGAAGCCATAAAGAAAAGCGCAAAGATTCTTACTGAGGCTTCGTATCCGCTTCTTTATGGTTGGAGCTCCACTAGTAGCGAAGCCATAAAAACGGGGTTGGAATTAGCCGAAGAAGTTGGCGGGGTCATAGATAACACTTCCACGATTTGTCATGGTCCTTCAACCTTAGCAGTTCAAGAAGTAGGCTTGCCAGCCAGCACATTGGGACAGATTCGTCACAGAGCAGACTTGATAATCTATTGGGGAAGCAACCCATGGAGTTCTCATCCACGCCACATAGAACGATACACCGCCCTCGCCGAGGGCAGATTCCAGAAAAGCATTTGGAGACGTTTCTTATCTCGTTTGCGTGCGGAGACCATTGTTAAAAAAAGGTTTAGAGCTGCTGGAATAGCCTTCAAACGTGGGAGTTCAGCGTTACCTCTCGAAGAAAGAGTTGAGCCTCACATACCCAAAATTGAAGAAAGAAAATTTATTGTTGTAGATGTTAGAAAGACTCGATCAGCTGATATGGCTGACTATTTCCTTCAAGTTGAGCCAGGCAAAGATTACGAAGTTTTGCAGGCGCTTCGCGCATTGATCAGAGATGAAGAGCTTGATGTTGAAGAAATTGCAGGTATACCATCAGAAAAGCTTGAAGAGATTGCAGATGTAATGGTAAACAGCAAGTTTGGAATTATCTTCTTCGGCTTAGGTTTAACGATGAGTAGCGGAAAGATTAAAAACGTGGAAGCCGCGATAAAATTGACTCGGGATCTGAATGCATACACAAAGTTTCTGATTCTTCCTATGAGAGGGCACTTCAACGTAACTGGAACCGACACAGTGTTCACTTGGCAGACCGGATATCCTTATGCCGTGGATTTCTCGCATGGTTATCCACGGTATAACCCAGGCGAGACTTCAGCTGTTGATATACTGAGGCGGGGAGATTCAGACGCTGCGCTCGTGGTGGCTTCGGATCCTGTTTCTAATTTTCCAAGAGACTCGGTGAAGAATCTTGTTAAACATCCGCTTGTTGTGATTGATCCGCATATGTCTCTCACTGCATTGATGGCTGACGTAGTTATCCCTTCGGCTTTCGTTGGAATAGAAGCAGAGGGAACGACTTACCGCATGGACCACGTTCCATTGCCCTTAAAGAAAATTGTTGAACCGCCTGAAGGTGTTCTGCCAGACGAAGAAATATTAAGAATGATACTGAAAGAAGTCCGTAAACTCAGAAGAGGAAAATATCTGAAAGGATAATTTTTATTCAGTTAACGATGTCAACTTTTTTGTGTTTTATTATCTGGTTTCCGTTGTGCTTAAGTATTTGAGGCTATGATTTTTATGCGATGTTTGGAGGTGTATCGCACTCGGAAAATTTTTAGTCACCTCAGCTTGGCCGTACATAAATCATATGCTTCATTTAGGTAATCTTCTACCTATACTCTCTGCCGATGTAATAGCTAGGTATTATAGACTTAAGGGAGACGAAGTTCTCTTCGTAAGCGGTTCAGATGAACACGGGACACCGATTGAAGTAGAAGCCATAAAACAGGGAATTACACCAAAGGAATTGACAGACAGAAACCATGAATTAGTGGCATCATTCTTAGAGAAATGGGCAATCTCCTTCGACAACTATAGCCGAACCGAAAGCCCTGTACACAAAAACTTTGTGAGGAATTTTCTTCTGAAAATAGAAAAAAACGGATACATTTTCACAGAAGAAACTGAGCTGCTCTACTGCCCTAAATGCCAACGTTTTCTGCCAGATAGATTCGTCGAAGGAAAATGTCCACACTGCAACTATGACAGAGCTCGAGGAGACCAATGCGAACAATGCGGGAGACTCCTAGAACCAACTAGGCTAATAGAGCCTCATTGCGTCATATGTACTAATGAACCTATCATCCGCCAAGTTACACATTGGTACTTCGATATGCCTAGGTTTACTGAACAACTCTTTGATTTTATTGAGAATAATGAGCAGCTTCCAGATAACGCTCGGAACTTCAGCCTAAATCTTCTTAAAGAAGGGTTGAAACCGAGGCCCATAACTAGAGACAACAAGTGGGGAATTCCTGCGCCTTTCAAAGGCTCAGAGGACAAAACTATCTATGTTTGGTTTGACGCTGTTCTAGGCTATGTTTCGGCGACGCTTGAATATTTTCAAAATCGTGGAAATAGCGAAAAATGGAGGGAATACTGGTTCAATAAAGAAGCGAAGACGCTTTACTTCATAGGGAAAGACAATATACCATTTCATACACTGATTCTTCCAGCGCTATTGTTAGCTACGCATGAGGGCTATAACCTTCCATGGAACGTCAGCACAAACGAGTTCCTAATATTTGGAGGACAGAAATCCTCTAAAAGCCACAGAATAGGCATATGGATTGACGAAGCCCTTGAAATGTTCCCGGCTGATTATTGGAGATACACGCTGATTTCTATTCGACCAGAGACAAAAGATGCCGACTTTACATGGTCGACATTTATCGAAAAAGTAAACTCGGACCTGAATGATACCCTCGGCAACTTCATCCATAGAACATTAAAGTTCATAAATAACTTTTTCAATGGAGAAATTCCCGAACCTAGGGCTTTCGATGAACTCGATAAAGAAATGCTTCACTCAATAGAAATACAAATCGAAAAGACAAAAAAAGCTTTAGAGAAATTTCAACTGCAAGGAGCCATCCGAGAAGTAATGGAATTGAGCCGTGTTGGAAACAAATACCTAAACGAAAAGAAACCATGGGAAGCCATAAAGACCGAACCGCAGGTAGCAGCAAACACTTTGTATGTATCAGCGCAGATAGTTAGAGCTTTATCCATTCTGCTTGAACCTTTTACACCTTCAGCAGCTGAGAAAATCCGCAACTTCCTTAACTTTTCTAAAGAAGCCATGTGGGAAGACGCATCTAAACCGCTTCCTGCAGGTCATAAAATTAAAGAGGCTGAACCGCTATTTTCTAAAATTGAAACCTCTGAAGAAGGATTACAAAACATGCTTGAAAATATTAGATCTGGTTCACAAAAGATTCCGATAGAAGAGTTCTCGAAATTGGACATCCGTATTGGGAAAATAGTCAAAGCTGAAGCGATTCCTAAATCACGGAATCTTTTAAAACTCACAATTGACATCGGCGACAACCAACTGAAAACAGCGGTTGCGGGAATAGCCGAATACTATTCACCTAAGGAACTTGAAGGTTGCCATCTGGCAGTAATAACGAATTTGAAGCCTAGGAAAGTTTTTGGGGTAGAATCCGAAGTAATGATATTAGCTGCACAGGACGAGAAAAATGTCACAATTCTACAACCTCAGAAACTTGTCAAACCAGGAAGCAAAGTAAGCTAATGGAAGCAAAGTGAACACAACATTGGCGGTTAAGATTGACTTTCACGTTCATACATGTTACTCTGCTGATAGTGTAACAACTCTGAAAGACGTCGTAGCTTATTCAAAGAAAAAAGGATTAAACGGAGTAGCTATAACCGACCACGGTACTGTAGAAGGCGTATTAAAACTACTAAGAAAGAAAGACGATGATCTAATAATAATCCCGGGAATAGAAGTCTCAACTAATCGTGGTCACATTCTTGGCGTCAACATTACAACACCTATACCACAGCATACGACCGTGGAAGAATCTGTTGAAAGAATACACAGTGCCGGTGGCATCGCCATTGTGCCGCATCCTTTAGCATTATTTAAAAGCGGCATAAGGCTTAATAAAGAAAGCTGTTTTGTAGGCTTAGATGCAATTGAGGTTGTAAATTCTTCTGTTGTGCCCTTCTTTCCCCTCACTTG
>JAWBOR010000003.1:0-34292 GCA_038826015.1 Bathyarchaeia archaeon | reverse complement strand
GAGGATCATACAACTTTACAATAGTCTACGTTTTTTCTAGACTGATTGAAGCAGGCGAAAATAGATCATTTCGAGCCGTCTTCCCCTTGTATCCGATCTTAACACGAAAAGCTGATTTCAGTAAAGTAACAGTGATGCTCCCAATCGGCGCCAACTTTACAGGGTCTTCCACAAATTTCTTAAATTCAACGATGGATTCCCGTGTAGTTCTGTATAATGAAACAAGTTCTCTCGAACCTTTTAGGAGTGTTTCTTCTTGGGTTAATTTCACAGCGTCTGATTTCGTTCTTCTAGAAGTAGAGGAAATGAGAAGAGAACTGAGAATAGACGCTTTCGGAGAATTGCATGTCACTGACTTTTATGAAATAACCAACCTTAAAGGTGGCAAATTGTCCTTTATTCTTCCCCCAAATGCGACAGGTATTTCATTTCAAGATATCTACGGCATATATGATCAAAGTAAAATGATCGTGACAAAAGAGAAAAAATACACAGAAATTAATGTTACCTTGAGAAACGCCATATTAACAGAAAATAAAACGGATTTTCTAGTGGCATATAAAATACCTTTCTGGGAATACGTTGCTCAGGATACTTGGTATATTTACAAACTAAATGTTAGCCTTGCCAGACCTAATTGGGTTTTAAAGCAATTCACTGTGGTTATAACACTGCCAGAAGGAGCCGTCTTTCAATCATCTACAATGTCTTTAAGCCTAGAGAAAAGTTTTCTCTCTGAGACATTGAAAATGGTAGCTAGCAATGTAACGAGATTTCACAGCTTAGATTTCGACCTAAATTATCAATATACAATCCTCTGGTCTTCTTTTCGGCCAACTCTCTGGACTGGAGCAATAATCGCATTATTTGGCATTGTTTTCTTTCTTGTAAGAAAACCTAAATTGGAAGCGGTCGTTGTAGCACCTGTTCTCATTGAAACTCTGAGAAGATTTGTCGAGATATACGATGAAAGAAGAAGACTAATATCGGATCGAGAATCCTTAGAGCAACAAGCTCAAAGAGGAAAGATTTCTAGGCGACAATATAGGTTACGGAGAAGTTCCATAGATAGCCGACTATCAAAATTAGTAAAGGACTCAGCAGAGTTCAAGAAAAAGATAGAAGCGGCTGGTGGTCGTTATACAGAAATGATGAAACGGCTTGAAATAGCTGAAACCATGCTGGAAACTCTCGGTCGAGATATTGAAAGAGTAGAGGCTCGATATCAACGGGAGGAAATCTCGTCTGAAGCCCGACATAGATTACTCGAAGAATATAACCATGGAAAAGAACAAGCAGAAAACACGATATATGAAATAATTCTAAGACTCCGCGAAGAGATCAAATGAAAAGCCTCTATCTTAAAATTCAAATTCTAAATCGAATTCTGAATCTGAAGTTTTCCGAAATCTAATATTTTCCAGATCAAAGAGAGCTGATCTGATCGTGACTTGGAGCTGCAAGCGATGTCTTCATCTTCTCTTTGGCAAAAGCTTCGTGAATATGTTAACCTTTCTGAGTATGAAGCTAAGGTGTTCTCGTCTCTAATTAAAGAGGGATCAGCTACGGCTAGGCGGCTAAGCATGTTGTGCAATGTGCCAAGAACAAAGATTTACAAGACTTTGAAAAAGCTAATTGAACAAGGATTAGTAACAGAAGCTTCTACTGAACCGGTTAAGTTTGTGCCTTTACCTCCAAGCGATACATTTAAATCTTTTCTAAACTTGTACGAGGGAAAAAACGAGGAATCTTTATGATTTGATATCTATACTTGAGGACTATTACAAAAAATCTATGAGTTCAGCTGAGATGAAAAGAGAAGAAGTATGGATTTTGCTGGGTAGAACTGAGATACTTAAGAAAATTACTGAAATTATGTCTAGTGCTGAAAAAACTGTCGAGATTCTAACCACGGAAAATGGTTTAATCCTTTTTTATAGAATGTATAACGTTTTTCTTGATAAGCTGGGTAAAAACGGAATTAAGATTCAAATTTCAGCGCTGCTAAGTCCTAAAAATCAAAGCATTGCTCAAGAACTCAGTTATGTCTCTAAAATTAAGCACTTTGAAACTCCATGTCCTATCTTGTTAGTAAAAGTGGACCACAACAAGCTTCTCTTGGCTTTTCTGATACCAGATGATTATGAATCATCCTCAGACAAAGATATCGGGATGTTCTGCAGAAGATCTTATTTATGTTCCTTAACAACTCACTTATTTTCAGGCTTTATGAACCTGAATTAGAAATATTATATAATTGATGATAGACGGACATGTTTTCTGGGGGTCGAACAGGTAACAAAAAATCTTTTTTTGGCGTCCTGCATCAATGAATCGCTGAAGTGTTTATGTCAGATTCTTCAGAGTCTCTCTCTTTCTTTTACTATTTCGTTAAAATCTATAAATTCTCCATTAACTATTTTTAATTTGACTTTTATTTCGTCCTTTTTCACGTTTATTACATTGTAGGAGTTACAAAAGAACCCCCTAAGTTTCTCGCATGATACGCTTCCGGCATGCACTATTTGCATGTTTTCCATCTTCCATCTCCACGGTCTATGCCTATGCCCACAGAGAACAAGGTCGACATTAGACTTTACTAGGCTCCTTAACACATCGCCTGCGTCAATCACCGTTATCTGGTCCGCTCCAGTGTCCGGAACTGGAACCACATGATGATGTATTGCAACAACCTTAATTCTATCTTCATACTTTTTAAGCGTGTTTTCAAGCCAAAGATTCTGCCTATAACCGACTTCTCCGTCATCTCTGTCAGGTCTAGCTGAGCTGAGAACCGTTATCACCGCATCACCGATTTCTGTTACTTGCAAAAAGGGAAAGAAGTCTTTAAATAACAAATAGCCTGTTGATCGGTAGTCATGATTGCCACTAACATAAATAATTTTTTCAATCTTAAGCTTGCTCAACTCTTCTTTCGCCATTCTGAACTCAGACATCAAGCCGTTTTCTGTTAAGTCACCAGTAACCAACACAGCATCAGGAGACATCTCGTTAATCTCTTTCACAGCCCAACGAAAAGTTTCTTGATGGAACATTGGGCCGCAGTGAACATCTGAAATTTGAACAACTAACATATTTATCACAAGTCGTATATATTGAATCAGAGTAATTCATTATTTTAGTTAACCATAAACATTTTGCTAAATTTTTAGTTTACTAAAAATGAGGATTCACGTTGTTTCATCCATCTTATCATCAACGATTCCTCCATTGGCTACAGATGAATTTCATTCTATTTTGCTTTGAGATGAAAACTTGAAGACTTACCCTAACAAACGGCGTGAACAATCCGAAAAAGTTTTAAACAATTTCTTGAGTTGATTTCCATCCATGTGGTGGCTTGGTTTCCTCTTCCACGATATAGCTTTCGGTTTGCTGTCTATTTTTCTTCCTTTATATGTTATAACCGTAGGCGGCTCACTGGTTGACATAGGCTTAATGACTGCCATCGCCGTGTTCTTGGCAATTCCATTCTCCTATTTTTGGGGCTATGTATCTGACAGAACTAGACATTATAAAATCTGTGTTCTCATATCGTTTTTAGGGTTAGCAGTTCTTCTTTACCTTTTTACACTTGTAACTAATGTGGAATCATTGATAATTCTCTTCGGAGCAATGTCGATTTTCCATGTGGCGCACGAGCCAACAAAAAATATTATGATAGCTGAATGGTTTTCCCGCTCGCAATGGGAAGCAGCCTTCGCTTCATACGAAGGTTTCACTGAGATAGGAACCTTCGCAGGATTACTTTTAGGGCTTTTTATGTCACTGTATGGATTCGGTGCAACGAACACACTACTATTATGCTGTATATTAAATCTCATTGCTTTTGTCGTATCTTTGTTTCTGGTAACCGATCCGAATTTGATCTTTGAAAGAAGCTTGGTACGCATCGAAAACGCTGCGAATTTTGCGTATAGAGGCATAATTTTAGCATCCAAGATGTGGAACGGTCTACGAATAAGTAAAGAGTTAAAAAAGGAAAACCTATATGCCTTCTGCAGTGGTTTGGTCTTATTTTCATTAGCTACGAGTATTTTCTACACACCTCTACCGATATTTTTCTCAAAAGAATTGGAGCTTAGTGAAGATTTCGTCTTCGCTGTTTTTCTTTTAAATTCTGGAGGAGAAGCCTTAGGTTATTTTCTAATACGAAGAGAAACCTTACGGGGAAGAGGAAAAAGTCGTCTATGTAAGGTAGTAATGTTTAGAAGCATCCTTGTTTTTCTATTAATCTTGATTGTTTTGAAGGCAGCATATACATCTTTAATGTCTATGGTGATCTTGGCTTTGATGGGTTTTGCTTATGCTTTATTCATCATCTACACCCTTCTGCTTTCAATGGAGCTTATACCTGAAGGGAAATCTGGTTTATTTAATGTTATGGCGGGAATAGGTACGGCGTGCGGGGCTTTCATTGGGCCTTTTCTCGCTGAAAAAGCCGGTTTCATTTCCGTGTTTCTGATAACAGGCGTGATATTTCTCTTATCCTATGTTGCTTTCAAAATCACCTAACGTTATGAAAAAACAGTTAGCTGAATGCGTTGCGATTAAAATAAAAATTTGCGGTAAGCCAACGAGGGATAAAGCTAAGTTGATAGCTCTTGAGGAAAGTTTTTCATGAATCTTGATGTAGAAAATGCTCTTAAAAGTCTGGCAGAACGGATAATTTCCTGTGAGCGTTGCCCTAGGCTAAGAGATTACTGTCAAAAAATAGCTCAAGAAAAGAAGAAATCTTTCAAAAATTGGGCATATTGGGGAAAACCCCTACCGGGCTTCGGCGATAGTAAAGCAAAACTCTTAATCATAGGCTTGGCTCCGGCGGCTCATGGAGGTAATCGAACAGGTCGAATGTTCACAGGAGATAGCTCAGGCGATTGGCTCATCCGTGCACTTTACGAGGTGGGGTTAGCTAATCAGCCTTTAAGTGTCAACAGAGATGATGGATTGAAGCTTAATTCTGCGTATATAACGGCAGTCGTTCGATGCGCTCCGCCTGGTAATAAACCCAACAAAGATGAGATTGCAAATTGCTCCTTGTATTTGGCAGAGGAGCTGAGGTTGCTTAAAGACGTGATGATTGTTCTAACCTTAGGACGAATAGCATTTGACACATATTTGTCCCATCTGCCAAAAGACTTAGCCTTTCCTAAACCGGTCTTTAAACATGGCGCTACGTATTATATGGGTGAGAAGATGCCCTTACTGATGACTTCATATCATCCTAGCAGGCAGAATACCTCCACACGGAAGCTTACATGGGAAGCTTGGCGTAGCATCTTCATTGAAATTCATAAAAATATTGGCTAAAAATGTTACTAAGCATGAATTTCGAGTGTATTAATCAAGATGAGACCTTCAATAAGCAGATTTCTCTAAAAAATCCGATCATTGAAGAATACGAAAAAGAAGAGTTTAAATTCTTTTTTCAATAACTTTGATATAAAAATAATTTCGGCAGATAAGAGGGGTTGAATATAACGGTTACGAGAGTAAGAAAAAGAGACGGCAGAGTTGTCAATTTCGAGCCTAAAAAAATAAAAGACGCGGTTCAAAAGGCTTTCATCGCTGTTGAGCTTGAGGACGGAAAGAAAGCTGAAAACGTAACGAGAGAAGTAGTCAAGCTTTTAGACGAAAGATTCAAAGATAAAACTCCGACTGTTGAGAATATCCAAGACATCGTTATTGAAGTTTTAAGGAAAAACGGCTATGAGAAAGTCGCCAATGAATACGAAGATTATAGGAAGAAAAAAGATGAGATAAGGAAGCTAAAAAGAAAACTTGGAATAACCGAGCCTAAACTAACAGTCAACGCCTTGGAAGTGTTACAGCAAAGATATCTGTTAAGAAACATGGAAGGAAAAATCATAGAAAACCCAGCCCAAGCCCTCATGAGAGTTGCTAAAGCCATAGCTAGAGTAGACAGAAAATATGGTGAAGATCCCAAAAAAAGCATGAAAACTTTCTATAACATGATGGCGAGACTCGAATTTATGCCTAATTCTCCAACTTTGTTCAACGCCGGAACAAAACTGGGTCAATTATCCGCTTGTTTCGTGTTGCCAGTGGAGGACTCTTTGAAGGGAATTTTCTCCGCTGTGACAAACATGGCTTTAATCGAACAAACAGGTGGCGGGGTCGGCTTTGATTTTTCTAAGCTTAGACCCAAAGGAGACGTGGTCAAATCAACCAAAGGAATAGCATCAGGACCAGTCAGCTTTATGCGCATCTTTGACACCGCTACAGAGGTCATAAAGGCTGGAGGTAAAAGGCGTGGAGCCATGATGGGAATTCTAAGGGTTGACCATCCAGACATCATCGAGTTTATAACTGTCAAGCAGAAACCGAATGTTCTTACAAACTTCAATATTTCCGTTGCTGTTACCGACGAATTCATGAAAACCCTCCAGCAAGATGGAAAATACTGGCTAATTAACCCAAGAAACCAAGAGAAAACAAGAGAACTCAAAGCCAAAGAAGTTTGGGATCTAATTGTGAAATCTGCTTGGATGAGTGGAGACCCAGGTGTCGTCTTCATCGACGAAATTAACAGACGCAATCCAACCCCAGGGATTGGAAGGATCGAGGCAACTAACCCTTGCGGTGAGCAACCTTTGCTTCCATATGAATCTTGTAACTTGGGCTCGATTAATCTTTCAAGAATGGTGGAAAATGGGAAATTAAATTGGGGGAAATTAAAAGAAACAGTAAGAAACGCGGTTCATTTTCTTGACAATGTTATAGATGCGAATAGATATCCTATAAAAAAGACGGAAAAGATTACTCGAGCTAACAGAAAAATAGGATTAGGCGTAATGGGATTTGCTGACATGCTTATAAAACTTGGGATCCCCTACAATTCAGAAGAAGCCTTGAAACTCGGCGGGGATTTAATGAAGTTTATTGAAGAAGAATCTCATAAGAAGTCAGTAGAGCTTGCCGAAGAAAGAGGGTCTTTTCCAAATTTTGACAAGAGCATTTGGAAAGATAAATATCATGCCTTTAGAAACGCAACTGTAACAACCATAGCGCCAACGGGAACAATAAGCATCATAGCTGGTTGTTCTTCAGGAATAGAACCCATATTTGCAATATCCTTTATTAGAAACGTTTTAAGTGGAACCAGACTTTTAGAAACCAATCCATTATTTGAGTTAATAGCCAAAGAAAGAGGTTTCTACAGTGCCGAGATCCTTGAAGAAATAGCTAAAACAGGTTCGGTTCAAAGGATTGAAGGGGTTCCAGAGGACGTTAAGAAACTCTTTGTCACTGCTTTAGATATTCAACCCGAATGGCACGTTAGGATGCAAGCTGCTTTCCAGAAATACACAGACAATGCAGTATCTAAAACGGTCAATTTGCCCAATGAAGCAAACATAGAGGATGTCAAGAAAATCTATGAACTCGCCTGGAATTTAAAATGCAAAGGAGTCACGGTTTTCAGATATGGAAGCAAACCTGAACAAGTCCTTTACATTGGTGAAATAAAAACTAAAGAAGGAAGATTGATTTCCGCTCAATCAGAATATGCAGGGGGCTGCCCTTCTCAGACCTGCCCAGTTCCGGCGTGATTTTATGGGTTATATATATCTTTACACAGGTACCGGAGAAGGCAAAACAACCAATGCTCTAGGGTTAGCTCTACGTTCAGTAGGTCATAAGAAGAGAGTTGTGGTAATACAATTTCTGAAATGGTGGAAGAAAACCGGGGAGTACAAAATAAAAGATAAACTGGAACCATATTACGAAATTTATCAGTTCGGAAGGGCTGTTTGGCTTGGGGAAGAAGAAAAAAGGGTCACTTATGGCGGACAAACATTCAGGGTTGAGAAATTTAAAGATGTGGACAAAGAGCTGATGAAGAAAGCTTTAGAATTTGCTAAGACTGTGTTGAAGGAGAAAAAACCCGATTTGCTCATTCTAGATGAGATTAACTTAGCCTTGCACTGGAAGCTTTTAGACGTTAAAGATGTCCTTAACTTCCTCGACGCTATACCTGAGAAAACAGATATCGTTTTGACCGGCCGATATGCGCCTAATGAATTAATTGAAAAGGCAGATTTCGTCAGCGTAATTGAGCAACTCAAAGCTCCGAAGGAGTTTAAAGCAAAGAAAGGAATGCAGTACTAATAAAACAGTTCCCTCCACTGGACAACGCAAACATACAAAACAAATTACACGTCAATTTATCATAGGGAATTTTAGATCTTTGATGCCTATTCTTCATTTAGAACATTTTTAACCCTTATACTTAGGAAGAAATAACCGCGTAAATTTTATTTTTTCAATCACTCGCGTTCGAAGAATTCATCTGCTTTTGGCGGTGTTGGACTCAAGCCTCTTCGTTCACGAATCTGTCTTATTACCTCCATCTGCATGGATTCAGGAACAGGGGCCCATCTGCTGAATTGCGTTGCCCAAAAAGCTCTGCCTTGTGTTGATGAACGCAATTCTTCTGCGAGCCCAAAGGACTCTGCAACGGGTATCTCAGCCTTAACGATTATCATATCTTCCTCATTAATCATGTCTAAAAGTTTGCCACGGCGCTTTTGAACTATTGCGATGACTGAGCTTATGAAATTGCTTGGAACTTTGCATTCAAAGTTCAGAATCGGCTCTAAAAGTTTAGGTTCGCACAACAAGAAACAACACCATATTGGACGCCACGTCATCGGTAGTATTTGTGCCGGGCCTCTGTGAACTGGATCTTCGTGCACAAGTATATCTTCCAAGTTGACCTTCAGTCCATACGCAGGCTCTTTAGCTAAAACTGAGGTGTGAACGGCTTCGCGGAAACCCGACTTTACATGATCCAATATTTCTTCAACATATTGTTTTCCTTTTATCCTGTTGACTAGTATGTTTGTGCCTTCAATAGCAATAATATTGCGTGCATCTTCCGTTGTCCAACCAAACTGCTGTGTAAGAATTCTCTGTCTCTCATCGCGTTTCTGCATCTCCGAAATTTTCTCTGATCTAATCATCTCAATGATTTCATCTGGAAGTTTTTCTATTGTTACCCATAACTTGTTATGCTTATTGGGGCTTTTACCCATTATTGGTGGGCCTTCATAGCTGTGACTTATTGTTTCCCTATAGATCACGATGGGTTTGCTAATATTCACTTTTAAGCCTGCTTCCTGCATCCGATACGCTGTGACCTCCAGGTGCAATTCGCCCATACCACTCAGAAGATATTCGCCGCTCTCTTTGTTTATTGAAAAATGAAGGTTTGGGTCTTCAATCGTGAGTTTATGGATAACCTTATCGAAAAGAGGAAGGTCTTTAACATCAGCAGGTTCAACCGCCACTGTAACAACAGGATCTGAAACATATCTTAATCCCTCAAATGGCTGGGTTTCTACCCCATCTTCTGCAACGGTTTCACCGACATGAACAGCAGGCAAACCTGAAAGCGCAGCTATGTTTCCGGCTGGAATCCTGTCAACTATGACTCTGTCAGCTGCCATACTCATGTAAACCTGTTGGATGACTCCTTTCTGACGACTCGTTACAAGCTGAACAGTTTTCCCCTTCTCAACTGAGCCGCTGAAGACGCGTCCGATAGCGACAACTCCGCTGTGAGGGTCAACTTCAATCGTTGTTATACACATTAAAAGTGGACCGTTCGGATCAACCTTAGCCATAGCTTTGCCAACGGAGCTGCTCAAATCTCCAGGCCAAATTTGACTCTGTCTATACGGTTGTGCTTCCAAGGGGTTGGGAAGGTGTTCACAGAACATATCTAATATAGGCTCGTAGAGCGGTACTTTCTTGCTTAGGGCTTCAACTTTTCTTCCAACTTCTTCTGGTTCGCCGGAATAGGCATCAATCACATCTTTGAAAGTTATCCCTTTTGCTTTCATGTGAGGAAGGTTAAATCCCCATTTGTGGAGAGCCGATCCAAAGGCTACGCTTCCATTTTCAACTTTAACTTGCCAATCCTTTTTATGCTCCGGCGGCGCGTATTTTTCGATGAGGTTGTTTATTCTGACTATTATTTTTGCAAGCTTGCTCTGCATAGCCTCAGGGGTTAAACGAATCTCCTTTATGAGGCGGTCAATCTTGTTTATGAAAAGAAGCGGTTTAACCCTTTCACGTAACGCTTGCATTAACACTGTTTCAGTTTGGGTCATCGGTCCTTCTACAGCATCTACAACTACAAGGGCCCCATCAACCGCGCGTAGGCTTCTCGTGACAGCGCCACTGAAGTCTATGTGTCCTGGCGTATCAATGAGGTTGATCAGGTATTCTTTTCCTTTATAGCTATGGGCTAGACTTATATTCGAGGCGAAAACCGTCATCTGCCTTTTCTGTTCAAGCTCCCAAGAATCTAAAAAAAGCTTCTGCCCAGCGGTTTGCTCACTTATTATTCCTGCTGCAGCCAAGAGGCTATCTGAGAGCGTGGTTTTCCCATGATCCACATGGGCTATTATGCTTGTGTTCCTAATCTGTTCTGGATTATTCATCAGTTTAACGATCTCTTCAATTTGCCTGTATCTTCCCATAGACAGCCCTTCTATAACTGAAATTCTCTGTGCATCTGCCTGTAATGATTTTGTTTTGTTTCGGCCATTTTATTTCTCTCTTTTAAAGACGAGCGTCATAATTGTTAAAGATGCCGCCTATTAACTTTTTGTTGCTGTTCTCAGTGTTAACCTTTTTTATTTACAAGAATTACATAATCATCTTGTCTAAAAGCGGTCCATTTCCAACAATGAATTGGGAAAACAAAGTAAAAAATTTAAACTTTCACCTTGTTTTCTTTTTTAGCGGTTTTTTGACTGCGGTTTTTCGAGGTAATTTATCTTGACCTTCCGCCGCACATACTGCTGAAACTCGATAAGCTCGCGCGTAACAAAAATGTGTCTTCCAGCCGTCAACAGATTATCAATCTTTTTGGGTACTAAACATCTATACGAATATCGCAGAAGGCACCTAGCCCCAAATTAAGCAAGCATCTGTATCTCCGCCATCGAAACATGAAATCTATCAAAGAATGCTCTCTTAAATTTTTACCACTTCAACCACATGGAATTATGTGAACTTCTTCATTTCGTTTTAAGTCATATGCGCGTACTCGTGGCTAGTTTTAGACCCGTTAGCCATGTGCGCTACACATGCTGAGTAACACTAAGTACGCGACGCTTATTTGTAGTGACAAGTTTTAGATAGTCCTCCCTTGGAGGAACGAATATGTCAATTGTCTTGCACCCTTCTTGTGACACTTCTCCTCTATGGAGCTCATTACTATTTATTACTGCCACATCGCATTTTTTGAAAAGATGGTTAGAACTCCAATAAACAGGCAATTCTAGTGTAGTTTAACAGGAAACAACGGAAACACAGCCCGATCACGGAAAAGGACTATAAAATAAGCTGATAAGCATGGTGCTCCGGCCGGGATTTGAACCCGGGTTTGCGGCTCGAGAGGCCGCTATACTTGACCGGACTATACTACCGGAGCCTTGAATTAGACTACTCGCGTTTCCGATATATAGCCGCTTCGTCTTTCTCTTTGTGGTGTAAATATTCAAAGCTTGCTTTGATTAATTTGCTTTTCTCTTTTAGGTTCCTGGACATAGGCCACATAATTTGTCGCTCTCAACTGAATCGTTGAGAGTATCATTTTATGAATCAAACATTTTCTGTGAAAAAGTATCTCTCTGAAGACATACACTAACTATGTCACTTTTAAAAGAGCTAATAGATCAACTGCAAGAAAATTAACCAATTACTAGAGGAATATACCGTCTGAGAACCCCGACGAACAGAGTCAGCTAATTCGTGAAATCCGTTTGTACAATGAAATGAAACCGACAAAAAATTAAATGCGAGTGCTATCTAAATTATGGCGTTTCCTGTTTTCCTGTCAAATAGGTATATCCTATCCATGTTTGGTGTAATCCAAAATCTTTCTCCGCTATTGGCTGTAAACGTTGGTTCCTCTATAACTTTTAACAAATATTCGCCTACTTTCATGTCGACGATTGACTCTGTTCCTAAAGGTTCAACAACGTAAACTTCGCCTGGAAAACAGTTTGCAGATGTTTTCTCTCGACTTATTGACAAATCTTCTGGTCTCATCCCTAGTGTCAACTCAGAATTTGCTGCTTCTTTTTCTATCACATCAGTAATTTCTTCATTAAGCTCGAGTCTAAACTCAGCAGCGTCTAAATATCCTTTTTCGCCTCTTTTTGAAAAGGAGCATTCGATAAAGTTCATCGGTGGACTACCTATAAAACTGGCTACAAACAGGTTTCTAGGTTTAGAGAACAGCTCATATGGAGAAGACAGTTGTTGAAGCTTACCAGCATTCATAATTGCAACCCTATCCGCCATGGTCATTGCCTCAACCTGGTCATGGGTAACATAGACCGTTGTGATTCCAAGATCTTTTTGTAACTTTTTAAGTTCCGCTCTCATGTAGACTCTAAGCTTTGCATCAAGGTTACTTAGGGGTTCATCCATTAAGAAAGCCTTAGGCTGGCGAACTATTGCCCTTCCTAAAGCGACTCTTTGTCTCTGACCGCCGCTTAATTGTGCTGGTTTTCTTTTGAGAAGATCAGAGATGCCTAAAAGATTCGCAACTTCAGATACTCTTTTCTTTATTTCGTCTTTGGGAACTTTCCTGATTTTGAGGGGAACCGCAATGTTATCATAAATGCTCATATGCGGATATAACGCGTAGCTTTGAAAAACCATTGCAATATCTCTTTTTTGAACAGGAACATCGTTCACCAACTGATCTTCTATATATATTTCTCCTTTAGTCGGAGTCTCTAACCCCGCTACCATCCTCAAAGTAGTGGTTTTTCCACAACCAGATGGACCTAATAATACCATAAACTCTTTATCATTAATCTCTAAGCTCACATCATCAACTGCCACTACGCTGCCGAAATATTTTGTAACATTTATGAGGTTTATTTTACCCAAGGCTTGTTCACTCTTTTTAATATTAATATGACGCATTAATAAGAGTTTTCGTCTTCTTCTGTCATAAGCCTAAAGTTTTCAACAGACATTTGTCTGACATTTAAGTTAAAATCTTGATAACAAATTTGTGAAAAGAACAATATTTTATCGAGTTTCTCACTTGGCGTGTGTTTGCCAATTTTGCTCTCACAAAACTTTTATATTGTTATTGATAATTGAGCACAAATAAGAGGTTTTGTTTATGGCTCAATTAGCTTTAAAGGGAGGAAAACCTGTTAGAACAAGACCGTTCCGTTCTTGGCACATATACGATGAAAGAGAACTCAAAAACATAAAGGAGGTTCTCCAGTCAGATATTTGGGGTGGATTTTTTCCCTTTCTTTACGGAGAAGGAGGCGAACCTCGACCTACTAAAATCGAAGAATTAGAAGAACGGTTTGCGCGATACCATGATGCAAAATACGGCATATGCACTACCAGCGGAACTATCGCTATGGAAAGTGCTTTGAGAGCTGTAGGCGTGGGACAAAACGACGAGGTAATCATCCCGACAATTGCTTCTGGCTGCAATGCCTTAGTCAACGCTGCTTTAGGTGTGGGAGCGATCCCAATTTTTGTCGATATTGATCCTTTCACCTATTGCATAGATCCTGTTAAGGTAGAAGAAGCCATAACTGATAAAACTCGAGCTATCATCCCGGTTCATTTTGGAGGCTACTTAGCCGACATAGACCGCCTTATACATTTATCACAGAGCCATAACATGTTCCTTATCGAGGATGCATGCCAAGCTCACGGCGGTAAATGGAGGGGCAAAGGAGTCGGATCATTCGGAGATTTAGGCTGTTTCAGTTTTCAAGACTTCAAATTAATGACAAGCGGAGAGGGGGGAATAATAATTACTAACAACGCCAAATATGATCAAATGTGTCACTCATATGTGAACTGTGGCCGTATTCGTCAAAACGATGTATATCATGAAGAGGTTCTGGGTAACAATTACCGAATGACTGAAATTCAAGCGGCGATCTTACTTGCCCAGTTTGAACGTTTACCAGAACAGACTAAGAAAAGACAAGAGAATGCTAGATATCTATCAAAGGAGCTTTCTCAAATCGAAGGCATCGAACCTCTTCAGTCAACTCCTGAACAAGCCTACTATTATTATATTTTCAAGTATGACAAGAAAGGCTTCAATAATGTTCCTCTAGATCTGTTTATCAAAGCTTTACAAGAGGAGGGGATACCAGTTAAGAGACTTATTCCACCTGAGTACATGTTTATTATTAGTGATACACATTACCCACAATTTTGCAGATACTATTCGGAAAATACCGAACAAGCTAGAGCATTTGTTAAGCGTAGATCTCAAGTTGCTATAAAGGCTTATGAAGAGAGCGCATGGATACATCATAGTGTTTTACTTGGATCCGTAGCGGATATGGACGACATCATAATGGCAATAGATAAAATCAAGAAACATGCAAAAGAACTTGAAACCTTATGCTAGGTTATTAAGTCTTTATAAGAACCTTTCTCACAGATAACCTTGAAAACCATTGTACTTAATTATTAAATAAAAAGGGTATTATAAAAAACAGTGAGGAAAACAACATGGTTGAGAAATTAGCCATAGATGGAGGGTCTCCAGTAAGAAGTGAACCTTGGCCTCGACGGATGCAATTTGACGAAGAAGAACTTAAAGCAGTTACAGAAGTCATGAAAAGCGCCATTGAATTTTCCGGAAAATTATGGCGCATGGAAGGTAACAAATGTGAAGAGTTTGAACGAGAATTCGCAAGTTTCTTCGGCACAAAATATGCAGTAGCTGTAAGCTCAGGGACAGCAGCAATTCACGTGGCCTTAGCTAGTTTAAGGTTAGATCCAGGATGCGAAGTTATAACTTCTCCAATTACGGATGTTGGTTCAGTCACCCCTATCATATATCAAAATTTGGTTCCTGTTTTTGCAGATGTTGACCCTGAAACGCTTAACGTTACTCCCGAGTCTATAGCCGAGAGAATTACGGACAAAACAAAAGCAATAATGCCTGTTCATCTATGGGGCGCGCCTTGTGATATGGATCCTGTAATGGAGTTGGCGGAAAAACATAATCTTGTTGTAATCGAGGATTGTGCGCAGGCTCATGGTGCCGTTTACAAAGGAAAGTTTGTCGGCTCGATTGGAGATATGGGTTGTTTCAGTTTGATGAATGGCAAACATATCACAACAGGTGGAGAAGGAGGAGCGATTACCACCAGTAATGAAGAATATTGCCAGAATGGAATGTTGTCTTCGCGAAGTAGATTCTCCCCTTGGACAACAATAAGATTCGATATAGTGTATCCAGTTCTAAACTATAGGTTAACAGAGCTGCAGGCATCAATAGGATTAGTTCAATTGAAAAAACTACCGAAGATTGTCGCAAAAAGAAGAGAATTATGCATGAAGCTTGCCAAGTATATTTCTCATTTAGAAGCAGTGAAATTTCCTAAAATTTTGGAAAATACAGATCCTTCTTTCTGGTTTCTGCCGATATTTGTGGACTTGAAGAAAATTACTGTTTCGATTGACCATTTTGCCGAGGCTCTAGTAAGAGAAGGAATTCCTGTAGGAGCAAAGTATACAGGGGCTCCATTATACGAATACATCTTTATGGCACAAAGAAACACATATGGCGATTCTAAATGTCCATGGTCATGTCTATATTATGGTCGGGAGATTGACTATTCCAATTCTTGCCCGAACGCAAAAAAAGCTTTGAATCAACTTATAACAGTAACTTTACACGAGTCCTGCACCGAAAAAGAAGTTGAAGATATTTCCTTAGCTCTGGAAAAAGTTGAGAAACATTACCTTAAGAGATGATTCAAAGCTTATAAGCTCGCTTTTATTATTTGAATGAACACTCGCTGTAAATATGTTATTTAAGGTAAAAGCCAATCATAACCAGTCGATTTTTCATATCATTTTGTGCTAAAAATAAAAAAATATGCCAAGAAAAGTAATCGCATGGCAATCGATAGATTGGAAGCAGCATCTTCACTTGTTAAGCCTTTTCAAATTACTTTATAGGTAACGCTATTTCTTTTCTGCTTTCTATTGACCTGTAGCCTGCTTCAAGAATCTCTTGGATGTCCCTGCAGATCTGTAGATTTCCCCCGCCTTTAACTGGTTTATCGTTTAAGATGCAGTAAGCGAGGTATTCTGGAGCATTTTCTTTTTCTTTTGAAGGAAGCGCTGGCTTAATTTCTTTGCCTTCAGGATAATCTTTAGTTATAAGAGTCAATGTTTCATCTGCATGGCGTCTCCAAATTATGGAACCATTAGTTCCGTAAACGGCAAGCTTAGGACCGCAATAAGCTTTCCATGCAGTGTCAGACGCAAATTCTGACCAGCTTGCCTGTACGATTGCAAACGCTTTCGGATATCTTAGAAGGAGGGTTGCATTGTCTTCCGCTTCAATATTATCTTTTACATATCGCCCTCCTACACCTATTACGCCTTCAGGTTGACCAATAAACCATCTAGAGTAGAGCGCACCATAGCAGCAATAGTCAATTAGAGCACCTCCACCGTTTTTTTCCTTGTTGAAAAGCCATTCCAAAAAATATTTTGAACATCCATGGTGTTCGGGACCTGAATTCGCCACGCGCGCCTCTATTTGAAATATTTTTCCTATTGTGCCATCTGTAGCCAATCTATGCGCTTCATAAGAACGTGGGTCATATACTCCTGGATAATACACTAAACCTTTTATCTTATGTTTTTCCGTTGCCTTAATTATCCTATTCGCTTGTTCCAGATTTGCTGAAAGCGGTTTATCTATTAACAGATGCATTTCTTTTTCTGTAGCTTCTTCAATGACATCGGCTTTTTCGTTGTTAGGCACACCGACAACTACGACATCAAACGATTCTTTTTTAAACATCTCTTGGTAAGAACTGTACGTTTTTTTCACTCCAAACTCTTTCTTTATTCTTTCTAACAATTCAGGATTCTTGTCTGCTGCTGCAATCAACTCGTATTTTCCAGTCTCTTGTACTTCTTTTATCACCCCTTTTCCCCAAACTGGCCACAGATGATCACTATTAAGTCCTACAAAGCCTGTTTTAAGTTTCAATCTCCTCACCTTGATAGGCAAGTTTAGTAAAGTAGGATAAATAATTTTCTCCGGTAGGTTTATAATGTCAAAACAACCAAACTTCTTGTTTTTCAAACTTATGAAAAAATATAAGTATATCCTATAAATCAAATTTTGTTTAATTGGGTGTGAACTTGATGGTTGAAAAAGTTAAATTCGGCGTAGTTGGCGTCGGGGTTCCAAGAAAAGACGTTGGATGGATAGCTCAGATGCATTATTTTGTGCCGTCTATTGCTTGGGCTCGCTACTTTCCTCAAATTAGTAAAAATCCAAACGCAGAATTAACCGCCATATGTGACGTAGTCAAAGAGAGACTTGAAGATGTAGCTAAGGTTTATGAAGTAAAAGAAACCTTCACGGACTACAAAGCGATGCTTGAAAAATCCGATATCGATGCAGTAATTATTACAACTCCTAATAAATATCATTTCCCAATGGCTTTAGATGCGATAAAAGCAGGCAAACATCTAATCGTGGAGAAGCCTTTAACCACCAATGCACAAGAAGCTAAGGTATTAGTAGAAGAAGCGAAAAAGAAAAAGGTTAAGCTTTTCCCAATGCCGTATGTTTTTGACAATTGTTTTTATAAAATTAGAGAAATGATAGACAAGGGCTTTCTTGGAAAAATCTGTCTTTTACGGGGTAAAGTAGGCCATATGGGACCCGGACATGGTGAGTGGTTTTATAAATCAGGTTTTGGAGCAGGTGCGATGTTTGACTTAGCCGTTTATCCTGCAACAACATTTACGGCGTTGATCGGACCGGCAAAAAGGGTTATAGCAGTCTCAGGTACAGCCATAGAGAAGCGGCTTGTCACAGAAAAGGAAATCGATGTTGAAGTAGAGGATAATCTAATTATAAGCCTGGATTTTGGAAATGGCAGGTTTGGCGATATAGTCGCAAATTATTGCACACAAATAAATTATGGGCCGTCGCTTGAGGTGTATGGCAGTAGAGGTGCTGCATTTGTTGAAAATGGTTACCTGAAATTCTTAACTTCTTCAAATGATGTTCGAGGATTGCTAACATCTCAGTCACCTCTTGCAGCGCCCTTTCCAGATGAACCAATTATAGAGCGCTTCATCCATTATGTGCAGAGAGATATCGACATAAGCTATCTTGGCGAACAGCAGACGCACGTAATTGAGATATTGGAAAAAGCTCTCGAGTCATCCAATAAAACCAAAGCCTTAGAGATAACCACAACCTTTAATCCTAATAAATTCGTCGCTTAAACCAATCATTTATTCCCTTATATGTGGAAACAGCTAAATATTCTCATGACTGATAATTTCTATTTTTGTGATCTACCACATTTTGGACAGAATGCCTCACGAATATGAAGAGATTCACCGCAGAATTTACATGAAGACTTTTCTGTAGACCATTTGAACACTTTATGAACCGTGCCTTTCTTTTCATAGCGTTTGGCGAAGAGTAGTCCTCCTTCAAGCAGTATACTCATAGGGATGAAAAGCATAAAGTTGGCCACTCCTCCTTCTCCGGGAGTTATTAACATACATATGATAAGTAGGCCTGCGTAAACGTATTTTCTATTCTTTGTTATGATATTAGTGCCAATCACGCCATATTTAACGAGTAAGACGAGGAAAACTGGAAAAGTAAAGATTATTCCTGTAGCTAGGGTGGTTAACAGTACTAAAGTATAAAAATCCATTACAGAGATGACTTTCTCTACCCCTAAAAGTGGGAAGAAAACAACCATCGCCTGCATTAAATAGGGTGTGAGAAACATGTAACCGAATGTCAGTCCACCTATGAACAGCGTGAAGAACGATGTAAGGACGGGGTATAACTCCTTTCTCTCATGGGGATAAAGAGCAGGATCAATGAACTTGTATGCCTCGTAGATTATAACAGGAATCGTTAGAGATATGCCGAACATCAGGGATGCCATCAGGTATAGCGTTAACGGATTCATCATCTCCAAACCGATCAGTTTCACATCGGGAGGCAAAATGTCTTCTCTGATTCTCCTCAAAACCACTGCCAAAAAGGGTTGATAATTTTGAAGAGGGTTGCTTAAAAAAGATAAGTCTCCAGGCGCTATCATCATGGTGATAAAAAAAATAAAGAACGAATAGAGCACAACTTTAAGTCTACTTACTAATTCTTCAGTGTGCTCCCAAAAAGTCATAACCTTGGCTTGACTTTCTTCTTCTAGTCCTTCTGCTATTTCAACCATTAAAGATACCGAGCTTTGGCTATCCTTTTAACTCCTTTCCGCCTTGAACTTTTCCACTATCTCTTTTGATATCTGCTCTTTGGTCTTGCCTTCAGTGCTTATATTCAATTTCCTAGCAGTCTCTATTAACAAGTCATCACCGGAGGAAGATCTGCTTTCTGTTCTGCCTTCAACAGGCGGCAAGTTTGTCATAGCTTCCCTAGAAGCTCTTTCAAACTCACCTCTAGCTCTACCGATTGCATTTGCAAACTCTGGTATCTTCTTCGGCCCCCAAAGAATTATAGCTGCAACGACTAACAGGATGACTATCCACTCCCAACTTCCAAATGGCAAAGTATTCCACCTCACTTATTGAGTTATACGCTTCTTTTTATTAAGCTTTACGATGATAGTTAACTTAGTTGCTCTAGGTCTTCTTAAAACTCAATAGTCTAGATTTGCAATATCCAGTAAGTCCTTTTTCATTAGATTTCTAATTCCGCTATATTTGGTCAACGACGGGATTAATCACGTACTAAAAATACAATAAAATCTAAATTTGTTTTAGTATAATATGAAAACTAACAGACAAGCTAGAATTATAAACACTGTTAAGAACTCAACGCCTTTGGAAATATCCATTGCACTTGAGGATGTGGAAGAGTTCCTTTGGGTATGCTGTATTGAGCTCATGACTATCTATTAGCAGAAATGGAAGAAAAACGCGTCACGGAAGCTTTGATTTTATGGGCAATATGACTTGAAAAATAAATTTGAGCTTTCAAATTCGAAATCATAGTAAAAGACAGGCGATATTCTCTATCTCGCCCTAAGAAAATCGATTTATGATAGCCTGATTAGAGCAGGTGATCATCTCGAACATATTCATTTTGCAGACAACAATAGACATACCCTGGGTAAAGGTCATTTAAATTTCAAAAAGATCATGCGAGCCCTAAGAAAAATTAACTACAGACACTTTATTACAGCCGAGATTTTACCCTTGCCTAATCAGCATTGTGCCGCGAAGCAAGCGATTGAATAGCTTAAACGTTTAAATGTAGAGTAAAAAAGATGATATCTTGACAAAAGTCAATGGATGAAAATTTTGACACATGCCCTAAGTAGATGTGAAAAAGTATAGAACCTATATCTTTTTTCAATCGTTCGTTAGGAGATCACATCGGTACAAAGAGACATACCCCGGAAATATGTTATCAGCGGAAATTTTGAGGAGACGCGTGAACAAAACTATCAAGGTTTATCAAACGTCTATAGTCAAGAGGAACGCTACATATCCTTTCTTATACTTAAGAACCTTGAGCGGAAGTTGACTTTTCTTTATCATTCGTCAAGAAAAGTCCATTCTTTTTTGTCTGATAAAAGATACTAAATCGTCAGATGCTTGCATAGGAAAAAGAGATTCCTTATAGTTAGAGGCTAAGACCCTCTGTATGCTTTCTCAGAAAAAACCTGTGAGCAAGGATTATAAAGAAAACAAATTGGTTTGTTTCTTGCTGGAAACCGATATTGTTGTGGATCTGTTTGAATATGGGATCTCTGATAATGTATTGACTACAATTTTTTGGGATTACTCGCATTTGCCAAAAAGAAAATCTGCAAATTAATAAACTTTGTTGATGTAGCCTAGAAACTGTTTAACACGCAAGATATCTATTGGAATAAATGAGAAGTGCTCGCAGGGTTAAAAAATCAAAGGTTTATTGTTTAGATGATAGCGTTCTCTGTTTTTTTATCGAAGACGTGTGCTCTTTCCATGTTGAACGACATTCCAACAGTCTCACCGATATCAGCTCGGAAGCTTGGCGAGGCCTTTGCTTTAATCAGATTATCTCCTATCTTCAAATCAACTATGACTTCTGATCCTAGAGGTTCTATCACATAAACTTGTGCTGGGAAATTCTTCTTGGTAACTCTGCTTTCTAAGATTATGTCTTCAGGTCGTACGCCTAGGATAACTTCTGGTCCAGTAGATTTTTCCTTGACCACTTTGCCTAAGTCTTGGGGAAACGGAACGGCAAAAGTACCTAAATCTAGTAAGTATGAGCCTTCCTTCTCTACAAATGTGCCTTCAAAGAAATTCATGGGCGGACTTCCAATAAATCCTGCGACGAACATGTTTTGTGGAGAATTATATATTTCATCTGGCGAACCAAGTTGCTGCAATAGACCACGATTCATAATAGCCACTCTGTCAGCCATGGTCATGGCTTCCACCTGATCATGAGTAACGTAGATTGTTGTAACAGCCAGATCCTTCTGTAATCTCTTTAACTCCGCTCTCATGTAAACCCGAAGTTTAGCATCAAGGTTACTCAAAGGCTCATCCATCAAGAAAATTTTTGGGTGTCTAACAATCGCTCTGCCTAAAGCTACACGTTGCGCTTCTCCTCCACTCAATTGCTTTGGCTTTCGATTTAGAAGATGTTTTATCATTAAAAGCTCCGCTGCCTCTGTCACGCTTTTCTCTATTTCATTTTTAGGCATTTTACGCATTTTAAGCGGAAAAGCCATGTTGTCAAAAACAGTCATATGCGGATATAACGCATAGCTCTGAAAGACCATTGCAACATCCCTATCTTTAGGAGCAAGATCGTTCACTAACCTGTCCTCTATGTATATTTCACCTTCATCTGGAATTTCTAAGCCTGCGATGCATCTGAGAGTTGTAGTCTTTCCGCAACCAGACGGACCTAATAGAACCACGAACTCTTTATCTTTAATTTCCAAATTTACATTATTGACTGCAATAGTATTTCCAAACTTTTTTACTAAATTCTTCACGAGGACTTTGGCCATGGCGATCGCCTTTCTCCAATAAAACATAAGTCATATATAAAATTACTGAAAAAGTGGCGAAACAAAGAACTTTTGAAATAAGTAACTTGGTCGATTTGATAAAATGGATTGAAGAGCATTGATCTGTGCTTTAACCATGACCTTTTACGTACGCCTTAAATTGACATTGAATCAGGAATTACTTGACGTTAGAAGTGATGGGCCCACCCGGATTTGAACCGGGGACCTCCGCCGTTCTCAACGACGCAGATGGTATCCGTATAGTGGCTTAAAACTCAATTTTCTTATGGGCACACACTCTTTTTAAAAGATGTCTCTACTTATTTTTCTTTATCTACGTCGTCTGTGAGGGCGGCTTTAGGTCTTGTCCTACCGAACTAGACTATGGGCCCCTTAGAAAAGTAAAATCCTCTACTTTAAAAATATTTGGATTTACTTATTCTGGAAAAATTAGAACTTTTTCGGAACCAGCGAAAATGGCGTTGTATTGGCAGAAATTTCTACATTTTTCGCAATGGTCGCATAATCCCTCGTTTAAATTAGGGATTAACGTGTAAACTGGTTCTTCATGGCTTATTTTAGGATGTAGAAGCAGATGAGCGTTCGGTTCTTCCACATCACAGTCTAAAAGCTGAGCGTCACGTATAGAAACTGCCAGGTTTACGGCGACAGATGTCTTTCCTGTTCCCCCTTTTCCGCTGGCAACTGAAACTATCATGTTAATCTGCTTTCTTTAATCTCAATTTTCAAGTTCTGTTCTGTGATTTTATTATGTCCTCATGGTAGTTGCTGTAAAGGGCGATGACGGGGTTGTGCCCTAACAATCGATCCTTGACTATCAAGGTTGTTACTGGCGCTTTCGAATTCATTGTGAAAAGCATATCGTGCCCCACGCATAAGCCAACAATGATGTTAATGTCTGTTCCCGCATCGTTTAAAAGATGGGCTTGGACTATTGGGTTGCAAGCAGCCTCAAATTTCAACGGATCGCCAATTTTGTATTCCTTAGCCACATTAAGTTTTGTCTTATCAGTTGCGCCGCATTTACACCTAACTGACGCAACGGCAAATCCAGCCTTTTCAAGAATCGCTACTATTATAGCAGCTTCATCTTGTAATCCAGCGCAAAAGGCTACTCCCAACTTTTTGGCGTGAACAAGCTTGCCAAATTCTATGATCTCCTTGATTCTAGGGCGCACAGCCATCAACGCGCCTCTGACATATTCATATGCCTCCTTTTCTGTAATGGTAGCTGGAACATAAATTTTCTTTACATTATCTTCGCTGTACTTCTCAGTTGCTGACTTAATTATTTTCTCGCTTGTTTTCATGGGGCAGAAATTCGGGAGCGAATTTTTGTTGATCTCTTCTAAGGGCATGTTGCTACAATAAGTTTCTGGACACTTTGCACATTGAGGATAAATACTCATTTAACTCCCTCATATTTTTGAATTCACGTAGTAAAACTTGCCATTTCTTCCTTTAGTTTCTTGGTCAATTATCAACCTCCAAACATGCAACAGCGTAATCTATTGGTGGCGAGCATGATGGCAACCTTCTGTAAGCTCCTCAAGCCTATCTAGGCTATACGCCTCAACCACTTCTTTAACAGTGTCCGCATTAGCCTTTAACACCGCCACTCTTGCCTCTTGGAAAATGTTTAGTGCTCGTGGTCCCATTCCATAAGTGATTAAGGCGTTTGGTCGAAGTTGGAGAATGCTGTCTGGTGGTCTTCCAGAGCCTCCGAAATGTTCACTTACATTGGGAACGGTCTGCACATTTGAAACGTTGCCATTTTCATCCAAGTCTACGACAACGAAATATGGTGCCCTCCCAAAATGCTCCGACAATCTAGCATTAAGCCCATTTCCGTCTTCAGATGGAATAACTATTCTCTCCTTCAACTTTTCACCTCCCTCTTTCCCAGATTCCTTTAACAATTTTTCAAGCTTTTTCCACCTGAACCCTCAAGCTCTCCGTCATCTGCATTTTCTATGGCTCCCACCGCCTTTGCCTCCAACCACGCCCACCACCAAGCCCCATTCCGAAATGCCCTCCAACAGTTGGGGCGCTTACCTCTTTTAGTTCTCCCCTCTTGTATTTTTCAACAACTTCCCTACAGTCCCAGAGGTACCTGTGACAATTTTTATTCCCACAGCCGACAAAGCCTGAAAAGCGTTAGGCCCAACATTCCCGGTTATAAGCACTTTAGCTCCTTTGCTCGCTATGGTTTGGGCTGCTTGTATTCCAGCTCCGCCCATGGCGCCGGAAGCCAAATTTGGAACAGCTTCAAACTGCATAGCCTCCTAATCCACTATGACAAAGTATGAGCATCTTCCAAACCTTGGGTCAACTGGAGCCTCAAGGTCATCTGAAGATGCGGATACACAAATTTTCATTTCTCAACCTCCTCCTTAGAGCTTGGTATAAACGGAACCTCTGAAGGCTCTTTGTGTTCTATGTATTGGTCGATTTTCTTAACTATCTCTGTAAACGCCTTTGCAGCTGGAGAGTTCGAACGCTCAATTATGAATGGTTTGCCGTTGTCGGAATCTGTGCAGATTTCATGGTCTATTGGAATACTACCTAAAAATGGAACAGATAGGTCTTCAGCTATCTTTCTTCCCCCTCCCGTTTTGAAAATGTTTATTTCTGCTCCACACTTTGGACAGATAAACCCGCTCATGTTCTCAATTATGCCTATCACGGGAACGCCTAGGTGCCTAGCGAATGTCACAGCTTTCTTCACGACAATCTGTGAAACTTCAGATGGTATGGTAACTATAACTACGCCATCCATGTCTGGGATAAGCTGCATAACGCTCAATGGCTCGTCACCGGTTCCGGGCGGAAGATCCACAAATAGGAAGTCAAGTTCCCCCCAAGCAATGTCGGATAGGAACTGTTGGATAGCCCTCATTTTTAACGGTCCACGCCAAATCACTGGCGACTCATCGCTTGGAAGCAGAAAGTCCATAGAAACAACTTTAATTCCTAAGGGTCCAGTAACGGGGAAAATCACTCCGGCAACAAGGGCTTGAAGCCTCTGCCCTCTTAAGCCAAGCATTTTTGGGATGCTTGGACCATGAATATCAGCGTCTAGAATGCCTACAAGGTTGGCATAGCCGCGTATTGCAAAGGCCATGGCGAGATTTACTGTTACGGTGCTTTTTCCCACCCCGCCTTTGCCGCTTATAACCGCTATTTTATGCTTAATCTTGCTTATTTTCTGTTTTAGCCTTTGCTGTTCTTTCCACTTTTCCTTTCGCGGGTCCAAGCATTCATTTGTCTTTGAACAAGATTCACATTTTCCGTTACATTCTACACTCATGCTGGTTCCTCTATGTGTTTCGCTATTTGCTTATGGTTACCTTAATCTGGTTGCTGATGTGTAGTTTGATGCACAAACTATATTAATACTTTATGTTTAGAAAATAAACAGAGGATCGAGATTTGGACGATGTTGACAGAAAGATAATTTCTCAACTTCAAATAGACGGAAGGGCTACTTTAGAAGAGCTTGCTAAGGAAGTTGGATTCACAAGCATGGGGGTCAAGAAAAGACTGCAAAGACTTAGCCAACAAGGCGCCATCCGAATGGCCGCTTCAATAAACCCATTCGTATTCAAACTTTTTCCGGCCGTGGTTCTTTTGGAAATGGAAAGCGCCGAGGCAATGCAAAAATTGCTTGAACGCTTCAAAGACTGTCCAAGAGTCATCCAAATTTTTAAGACGATAGGCGGCTACAACCTAATCGCTTTGGTTGTGGCTGAAAACCAAGACACCCTCGAAAGCATATCCATAGAAAAATGCTCCTTAAGAAGCAGCGCGGGCATACGGAGATCAGAATTCTACCCCATAGGCGAAATCCACTTTTTGCCATTCCTTCCAGTAAGAGAACACTTAACCCATAAAGAAATAGAAACGGCACCATGCAACGTAGACTGCAGACCTTGCGCGAGATATATAACCGGAAAATGTGTCGGATGCCCCGCAACAATCTATTACAGGGGAACCCTCTAAAAAGGTTAACCACATAACCGAAGGCGATGGGGGATAAGTTTGAAACTCAAAGAAGCGGAAGGCGCGAAAATAATTAGTCTAACGGATACTTCAGTGACCATTCTTTCGATAATTCAGAGACTTTGCAGGAGAAATCGACAACATCTGATAGATTTGGTCTGACTATACCACCGAAGCATTTAATCATGGTGCTCTTTATTTTCGTTTCGATGTAGCCACTTCGCTTTTTTCGCTGTAACGGAAAATTCAAAAACTCCTTGATTGATTGATTGCTTTTCTCCATCAAAATTTTTGGCTATTGTTACGCGCTATTCGCGTCTTTTAAAGATGGATTATTAAGGTTTTATCTAGCGTCTCACTTAACTCGCCTCAATACAGTTAGATAAACAATTGCAGTTGTGGTTGTTCCAAACATTATGAAAAGTAAGAAGGGAAATTTCGGGTTTATACCGTAAGAATAACCGCCAAATAAAGAACCAATGAGGGCGAACATACAGCCGAGTAATCCATATAGAGCAGATACTCTTCCACGTATCTCAATAGGCGTGAGGTCGGCCTCCAGTGCTCTCCATGCAGGTATCGTTATCGATGAAGCAATGCTGCCTAGAATCAATACAATAAATGTTTGAGAGTAATTTTGACTGTTGATGAAACCCAATGCCGTAAGTATAACGGATGAGAAGAATGCCAGAACGGCCCATCGTTTTCCATATAGATCAATAATTCTACCACCGAAGATGTAAAGCACTGTTTGCGTTCCAGATGTGAGCACAATAATGAGGCCCCATTCGCTCAGGGTTAATCGAATTGCGTCTTGAGCGTATAGAAGGAAGAATGTTCCTGACCAAGGTAGGAAGAGAAGGGTCTCCGTATAACCGACAAGGGATAGAGCGAAGATGAAGATAATGTTGACTATACAAAAACCCCGAAGTGACTTCGACATCAACTTGAAGGTTCTGAAGGTTTCAACGAAGGCAGTTGTGGTCCAATGTCGTACATTGCTAAAACTAAAGTGTGTAATCTGTTGCTGAGTAGTTACGAAGCTTTCTTTCAGGAATTTCCAGTACAATATGCACTTTACTGTATACATAATTGGTATCAGAAGCAGAACTACTCTCACTCCCTGTGCTTCATATCTTTCAAGAATCACTCCACCGAAATATGGTGAGGCCAAATTTGCTAGACCTAGAATCGCGCTATTTATAGCGAAGCCTAAGGCCCTCTTTTCGTTAGGCAGACTATCCATTAATATGACTTGTTCTGCTATTGTCCAAAAATTCGAAATACTCCATAGGCTCTGCGTAATAAATAGGATCCGCCAATCAGTTGCTGTCAAAGCGCGGAGAAGCATTGCGCTCCATGAAATAAAGACACCAATCATCGCGATTCTTCTCCTTCCGACATAATCACAAATATATCCTCCAGGTATCCTAGCCAGGGCCCCACTCAAGCTTACGACACCTGTTAAAGCGCCTACAACGAAACTAGAACCACCTAAGATGCGGACGGAAGCAGCAACATAAGGATCAAAAAATCCTCCCCATAGTCGATACCACGCTAATCCAATAGTTATTACTAGAAAGTTACCGCGTAGCAAGGAGAAGATTTGTTCAAACTCATGCTTTACGCTCATAAGCCTTGAACTTTTTCATATTTCTTTCTTAAATTTCTTGAAAATAGCTTCGGGATAGTATAATGTACATAAAAAAGGAAGAATTGCAGTTGTTTATCGTAGTTATCGAGTTGAAATCTTTTTTGCTGCTATCTCTATATCTTCGGCTTTCACTGTTTTTCTTCCAGCATGCATTGCAAAATCTATGGCTTCTTTCCCTATTTTTATGCCTATTTCCTCAAGCACTTTTGCCATTGCTTCGGCAGCTGATTCGCTGACTCTTTCAGCTCCTGCCTTTTTACAAATCCTATGCATCGCAGCAACTGATAATTCGCTCATAATTATACCTCTTTTCAGATTTTTATCTCTAAATACCCTTATTTAATTTTATCGATTAAGAAAAAAGGTGTATTCATCGTTTTTTGGACATCCTTAATTTTTATATACTGCATCTTAAACATTCAACCAATAATAATCAATAAAAGACGCATTGAATATTAATATCTTCACAAATATTTGCTAAAAAGACAAGGATGAATGAACTTGGGAAATGTACGTCCAGAAAAAGTCAAAAGATTTGCCCGTGAGCTTCTTAATAGGTATCCGGATAAATTTACCACAGATTTTGAAAAAAATAAGCTAGTAATCATGTCTCTGGCAAGGATCCCCACAACAAAACTTAGAAACAACATCGCAGGCTATATAACGCGGCTAACATCCCATCTTCAACAGAGGAAACCATCGGAAACAGAAAGTTAATAAAACATATTTCAGCCTTTTCACTCCCTGTATAGTTTTACGCCGTGAATTAATGTTACAGTGCTTTGGCTTGTTAGGAACAAAAAACCTTAAACTTAAAAAGGCTGCTTTCGAATTTTCATATCATAAGAGAGCGTGTAAGTATGCCATTTGAGCTTTCAGAGGAAGAAGGAACCTTTCTGGTGAAACTTGCAAGAAAAGCCGTCGAAGAAAACTTGAAAGACGGACGAATCATCAGTCCGCCTAAAGAGACAGCTCCTAAGCTTCTAGAACCTTTAGGAGTATTTGTCACAATAAACAGCATCCATGGCGGAAGAAAAAATCTGAGAGGGTGCATTGGTTTTCCCTATCCGACTTATCCTTTGGTCAGAGCGGTTATAGAGGCAGCTATAGATTCGGCGACGAACGACCCACGTTTTCCACCTTTATCCTTGAAGGAACTTAACTATGTTGTCTTCGAAGTTAGCGTCCTTACGAAGCCGCAGTTGATTAAGGTAAAATCGCCTATGGATTATCCCTCAGCGATAAAAGTGGGCGAAGACGGCTTAATCGTGGAATCTGCAAAGGACTGCTTCTTCCTCAAGTGCCAGTTGAATGGGGATGGGAAGAAGAAGAATTCCTATGTCAATGTTGCATGAAAGCAGGGTTGCCGCCGGACAGCTGGGTACTTAAGGAAACCAAAATTTACAAGTTCAGATGCGTTATAGCTGAGGAGCTGGAGCCCGGCGGAAAAGTCGTCGTTCTAAGACCTAAAGACCTGCTTAAAGAAAACAATAAATTATGTTAAACGATATTCTCTAGCCTTATCTTTGAGGAATTTAAGCCCTTCGGTGGCTATGGCATCTGCGCTTGGCGCTACTTTACGCCAAATAGCCGTGGAAGCGGCCATCTTTTCCATTTCAGGTACAAAGGATTCTATTACTAACCATCTACTGTAGTTTATTTCTGAGAGAGCTCTGAACACGTCGTCCCAGTCTACGTGACCAGTGCCGGGGATACCTCTGTCATTTTCACAGCAATGTAAATGGTATAATAGCTTACCTACTTCTTTTATTGGCTGATAAAAGTTCTTCTCCTCAATATTCATGTGAAATGTGTCTAAATGAATCTTTAAATTGGGTTCCCCGACGTCTTTAACAAGCTTCACGGCATCGGATGCAACGTTGAGAAAATACGTTTCAAATCTGTTAACTGGCTCCAAACCAATGGAAACTTCGTAATCCGCAGCGTATCGGCATACTTCCCTCAATGCTTCAACGCTGAATCGCCATTCGTTTTCAGTTCTGCTTTTGCCGGTTATCTTACCCCAAGCAACATAGGTTACGCCGTTTATCGCATCGCCGCCGAGCTCTGAGATAACTTCAACGCAGTGTTTCATGTGGTTAACTCCACGCTGCCTAGTCGCTATGTCGCTGCTTGTGATGTCCTTATCAAGGCTTAGTCCTAAAGACCCTAGGCATTCCATCTCTTGTTTCTCAAGTTCTTTTTTGGTCTTTCTTATGTCTATGGCTTCAAGTTCCATAAGAGGTATTTCCACGCCGTCAAATCCCATCTTCTTAGCTTTGCCTATCAAATGCAACGCCGAATCATCAAATCTCTCAGTCCAAAGAAAAAGATGTACACCAAACTTTACCATGTAGCAACAGTATGGTTTCAATCCTATTTAAAACTTTCATTTAAAGATCAACGGGGCTTCTGTCAATTTCTCAGCTTTTTCAAGTACTAACACGGTGTCTTCGATTCGAACTCCGCCAAATTTCGGAATATAAATACCAGGTTCAACCGTTACAATGTTTCCTGATGCAAGAATATCTTCGCTCATTGGTCCAAGAGTCGGCGGTTCATGTATATTAAGTCCAACTCCATGCCCTAAGTTGTGAACGAAATATTCACCGTAGCCCTTCTGTGCAATATATTCTCTGGCAAAACTATCAACTTTTTTCGCCTCGATTCCTGGCTTTATGTTGCTTATGGCTAATTCTTGAGCTTTCTTCACGGTTTCGTAAATCTTCATTTGTCTAGATGAAGGCTTACCGACAATAAATGTTCTTGTCAAATCAGCGCAGTAACCTTGATACTTTGCGCCTACATCAATCACCACTAGGTCGCCTTCCTTAATTTTTCGGTCACTGCATCCACCATGTGGAAAGGCTGAACTAGAACCTGAGCTCACAATTGTATCAAAGGCGACTCCGTCTGAACCTAGCTTACGCATCTCATATTCAACTTCGGCAGCTACTTCACGTTCCTTCAACCCTGCTTCTATAACTTCAAAAGCTATTTTCATCCCTCTGCTAGTTAACTCGGCTGCTTTCTTCGCATAGACCAGCTCAGTTTCATCTTTCACCTTACGAAGCGCCCAAACATTTTCTTCAGCTGCTTTGAGTTTCGTCTCTTTAAGATAGTTTTTCAATTTAAGATAAGTTGAAGCCGCCATTGTGTCAAAGCCAACTGTTCGAAGATTCGAATGGGTTATCTCATTGGCAACCTTTTCATTGAGGTCTTCGCCTATTTTTATAAGTTTAACCGTTGCATTCTCAACCTTTTCCTTGGCGGCTTCATAGTTGACAGAATGCACAAAGAGAACATTTTCGCCTTCCAACGGAATGAGAAGACTGGAACCGCCTTCAAAACCTGTGAAATACAGGATATTCTTCTCGCCATAAACGAGGTATCCGTCAAGGTTTCTCG
The DNA here is from genome assembly GCA_038826015.1 of Bathyarchaeia archaeon. Classification (GTDB taxonomy): domain Archaea; phylum Thermoproteota; class Bathyarchaeia; order Bathyarchaeales; family DTEX01; genus JAWBOR01. The sequence continues at coordinate 3,098 of JAWBOR010000003.1, read as the reverse complement.
ATGCAAAAAGATTCTTCAATGACTTAACTCTATTATTCAAATGATGTTCCTCCAACTCTCGAAGAATGAAGCATCTAAAAACAAAAATAAATAAAAATGAGAATATTTACCACTGTCCGTAATGGACAATTTCCTCTAAGGATTTCCGATTGGTCACAGGGCCTTTCTTCTCCGCCGGGTAACCTAAAGGAGTCATCATAATCACGCGAGCTTTTGAAGGTATCTTCAAAGCTTTCTTAACCTCATCTTCATTAGATATGTCTCCGATCAAGCATGTTCCAAGACCTTCGTTCCAAGCAGCTAGAACCAAAGTCTGCATTGCAATGGCTATGTCCACCTTCCAAAATTCTTCTCCGTCTCTTCTGACCCAAGCCATGTCGGGAAAAGCACATGCCACAATGATTATAGGGGCTGAAATAAACCAATCTCGGTTGTAAGCCGCTCTTAGGCTTTCTTTAACTTTAGGATCAGTTACAACAACAAAGCTCCAAGGCTGGTAATTAGCCGCTGAGGGGGCTAATCTAGCCGCCTCAAGAACCTTCAAAAGTTTCTCCTTCTCGACAGGCTTATTCTCATACTTCCTTATACTTCGCCTAGTTTGAATAGCCTCAAAAGTGTCCATCTTAATCGCCTGATTGATGATTTACTGTCACAAGCCTAATAAAACTTTTTTGGATAGTTTTTCGAATAAGACATTGTTTTACAGCATCCTTAATTATTTCAGTGAAAATCAGAGGCGAAACTTGAACTAGCAAAACAAATTTTGAAAGAGAAAGGCCTTTCTTTAGTAATAGATCAAAGAGATTACGCTGTCACCTTAAGTAATGAAGGCTTAAAGGTGTTCGAGGAAAATCATGTCCCATTTGAGTATGACAGTCTAGTTCCCCAAATCCTTGACAAAACAGGAAAGAACATCTATCCCTTCGAGAGGTTGTCCTTAACTACAAAATCGCCGAAAGAATCTCACGAAATATTGAAAGGCTACATAGAAAAATCCAAAAGAAAGATTACCTAAAAGATTTTTCTTAAAACTTCATTAGGGTTGAAGGCTTCTCGAGACCTAACTGAAGCTTCTTCTACATAAAGCTGAACCGCGTATTTTAGGGCTTCATCGTCTACAGGTATGTAATCCCCATCTGAATGGAAGTAATCCATAAGGGAAGCTGCGCATGCAAAGCATATCGCTCGGTCTTCAAGTCTTGCAGAAAATTTAATTGCTTTCTCAGAAATCTGTTCTAATATGGCTTCTCTAGCTTTCACAATCATATCGTAGACTTGAGGTGTGATCATAACAGGCTTATATGGAAATCTATCCTTAACCAAAGAGTGTCCTGTTTCCGCAGCGTAGATAAGTGCAAGGTGATCTCGAATGGTTTGAGCCCGTTTCCCAATGTCGATCTCACCGAGTGCCAGCTTCATCTGACTCTGCGCAATTTGAACAAACCTCTCTTTTGTCAGCCTATGTAATCTGCAGAGCATTCGGTCCTCAATTGCGTTGAAATTCGGGTCTTGAATTGTTACCGCGTAGCCTTGGTCATAAACAGAAACGTTATAGTTAACAGTGAAAAACGATGTAAACCTATATGGGCCTATAACCTCGCGGTGCAACTCATATTTTATTTCACCTTGCTCCATCGCCAGCTTAAGCGGTTCCACCATACCCTTATACTTAAAGAAGTCGTTGAACTCTGGTACAATGAAGTTAAAGGTTCTTCCAGCATATGCTTGACCAATCCTGATGAAACGAGCCGGCGTCATGCCACCGCAATAACGGTTTCTGCCAGGGATTCCATGAGCAGGAACCCTTGCGCTGGGTTTACCAAGTATCATGTCCCTTGTCGCGAAGCTCTTTCCTGTCCCTGGATCGCCGAATAAAGCCAAAGACCAACTTGTTCTTTTTCCAGTTTTTCCATGTTCATGGATGATTTCGACGTTGGCTAATCCATATTGCTGGGTTATGCTGAGCAAACTGTCGAAATATAAAACTGAACCGAATAATCCTTGCAGATAACTTGATAGGAAACCTATATTGAATTTTTCACCAAAACTGATTGTCTGCTCAAGCCTATGCTTCAGAAGGTCCTCTAAATATGTATTCAGCTCATGATCCATGTTGTTGATTGTCTGCCTCTCTTCTGAGAGGTAATCAATCGTTTCTCCTTTTTCTTCTAAACTAACACCCTCAAATGCCAGAGTCTTTGTAGGCTTAATTCCAAGTTCGAGCTCTACCAATGGGAGGGTTTCATCTAGAATTCTCCATTCCTGATATTTGTCCCCTTTATAAGATGTGACTATAACTTTCAGCCTTTCAAGTTCATCCAAAATATCATAAAGATCAAATGAATCGACGTTTCTCTTAAGATCAAACACATCCGCGGTTCCACCAGCATTCACTAAAGTTTTTACGACTGAGATTCCGTCAGAGCCGTATCTTACCTTAATTCGTCCAATCCCGTCTTTAACAGTTTTCCATGAACCTTCAAAAGAAAGCTTGCCTTCCTCCAACATGTAATGTTTGCCTCTAAATATCGCCCAATTCCTAGGATTATTGTCTCGGAAAATGCGTTTCAGGTCTTCATCTGTTATTCTGGATGCAATTTCTAAGGATACTTCATCTACATCAATCTCCCAGCCACTGGAAAACTTTTCAGCAGAAGGAATCTCTAATTTTTTGGCAATCTCGAATAGGGCTATCTTTGAAAACGCTCGCTTTAAAAGTTCTTTTCTCTCAGCAATTTTCTCGTTGTCAATCAATTTCGACAACACTATCCCTCGGATACATTTCAAGAACAAAACAACGGTCAATCATAAAAAATAGAATCGAAGAATGGTTTAAATCTAACGAATCAAAAACTTTATTGCTTTAAATATTTTTGTGTTTGTAAATAATGTCATCTGTCTTTGTCTTCATTCGTGGACATATAAGCTTAAAATACTGTCTCTTTCTTGTGTGTTTATCCAGCCTTTATCCTCGAATTCTTTCATGCCTTTTGCCACTTCTTCTATGAAATTAGGCGTTTTTAAGAGGTTTCTAGCATAGCCGATTTTAGATACCTTCTCTCTTAAAGCTGGGTCTAATTCTGTTTTCTTCTCAAAAT
>JAWBOR010000002.1:0-39691 GCA_038826015.1 Bathyarchaeia archaeon | reverse complement strand
CTCTTGAATTAAACGATATTATTACCAAAGAAACAAAAAAAATAGGATTTAGCTGCACAGTGACCGTTGACGCTCACAACAGTATTGACGGACCCTTCGACCCAGAGAAAGTTATTGCGCCTGTAAAAAAAGCTGTGACAAAGGTGTTAGAGAAAGCCGTAGAATGCAAAAGTTCACGTTTCGAGGTGGGAGCAGCAAAGATTGTTCCTAAAGGTTTCGGAATCGAGGATGGTATGGGACCCGGCGGTATTACCGTCATAGTAGTTAAAGTCAGCGAGCAAAGAACAGCCTATGTGACCATTGATGGAAACAATATGGTTTCCAATCTACGTGAAAAGATTCTTTTAAGCCTTCAAGAGTTGGGTATAAACAATGGAGAAATATTAACGACGGATACCCATGTAGTTAACGCTGTGGTAATAACTGAGCGAGGATACTATCCCCTGGGAGAGAAAATTGACCATGAAAGTTTAATTGAAGATGTCAAAAAAGCTACAGTTGAAGCCTTAAAGACTATGGAGCCTTCAGAAGTTGCGTGGCAAAAGGAAATTGTTCCCAACGTTAAAGTTATAGGTGAACAACAGATTGATAATTTAAGCCTCTTGACTGACAAAGTTGCTAGAAAAGCTAGATGGAATTCCATTCTTATTTTTTCAGTGTTAGGAATATTTTTAGCTGCCCTTCTTCTTTTGATTTAACTCGAGATAAAACATATAAGAAAATAGAAATATATTAAAAAAGGAGGCTAGTTGTATGGCTGAGGGTGAAGCCAGAGAAAACGCGGTGATGGTCGGACGTAAACCAGTGATGAGTTATGTAACCGCTTGTTTGACCAACTTTAACTCTGGTGCAAAGAAGGTTGTGGTGAAGGCTAGAGGAAATGCAATTAGTAGAGCAGTGGATACCGTGGAGCTTTTGCGCCGCTCCTTCATTAAAGACATGGATATCGAGAAGATTGAGATTGGAACACAGGAGATACAGAAAGACGACGAAACTAAATCCAATGTTTCGACAATAGAAATAACGCTCGTTAAAAGAGAATAGAGGCCGTCAGACATAGAATGAAATCTTTTACCGCGTGTTTTATAGTTGATTTGTTAAATCACCTTGTTTAAAGTCAAGGAATAAGCCCGTTCATTTTTTGTGAGGGCTTAGTGAAACTTGAATCCTGACGGGCATTTGTTTATGGTTGCGATATCTGTAGAATTTCCTATGTGAATTTCAAAATTTTCGTCGGGGCGTTTATGAATCTTTGCTTCGAAAATTATTATGTATTTTCCGTTCTCTATCTTGGATAATTCGTCTACTTTTCTGTCCCATAGAACAACTGTTACTCTGCCACTATTGTCTTTTAGTCTGAAACGCCTTACTTTTCCTTCGCCGCCGTCTTGTCGTTTGAAAGTAACCACAGGATAAACTTCTTCTACAAATCCGATTACATTGATGCTTTTTTCTTTTCCCGTTATCTCGCCGATTCTTTGAGTATAATAAGTTAAAGGCGGGTAATTCTCCTCAGAAACATCATATGGGCTGAGACTGATATCACCCTTTGAACCTATGTTCAATTCTAATTTTCCATCGAATCCTCGACGTATATATCCATGCGAGAATCTCGCTATCTGATCGACTGAGCTCTCTATATTTGGGAAATTTGCTTTGTCACCCCAAAGGACGACTTTTATTTCTCCAGTTTTGTCGGCTATGATTAATCGTCTCAGCATGCCTTCTGTTTCATCTGGGCGAACAAACCTTTGGATAGGGTAGACGCGAATAATTCGCCCCGTGATCGTGACGTTGTTCAGACCAGAAACTAAATCCTTTATCATTATTTCATGCCTAAAAAAAACTTTAGGAACATCAACCCCAAGATCTAAAGCAACAGCGCGGGCTGCTGTTTCTCGCGTTAAGAAGCCTTGGGCGCTTTTTTCTTTGGACTCAACCATCTTTAATATTGCTTCAAGTGTTAAGTCTTTTCGAGCTGAAAGAATTTGCTGGACTATGTCCTCAAATGACACCATTTTCGACACTCAGCTTCTCTTGAACAAGAAATATTATGGTACTAAAATTTATTTGAGACGGTTTCACCTATTATATTTTGGATGCAGAAAAATGTTTGATCAATCGTTTCTTTTTGCGTTAGGCTTCATATTAATCTTTTCTGGATTCGCAGTGGCTTTACTTGCCATTCTTCTATTATTCTTTAAAGGAATTAACGCTCGCGGAAAAACCAGAGGCGGAGCCATGGTAATGATTGGGCCTATTCCAATAGTATTTGGCACAGATAAGGAAACAGTTAAGACACTTCTGACATTGGCCATAGTGCTTATGATCCTCGTTATGATCTTAACGTTTTTCAGCCGCATATTCTAAAAATGGAGGGCAGATCCATGGGAAGCAAAATATGCGAAATCTGCGGCCAAACAAAAGCAAAATATATTTGCCAAGAATGTGGTCGCGATGTATGCGAGATATGCCTAAAGCCGGATACATGGCTTTGCCCTGAATGTTATAGGAAAAACATTGTAATTACTCGAAGAGAAGAAGAAAACTTGCCTTTTCATTTACCTTTTATGAAAATATTTCTCTTAGGCTTTTTCTTGATCTTTGCGGGTGTGATTGTATTAATAATTGCCGCCTCGGCCTATGGGCTAATTTCCTCGGGTTTCCTCATTATTGGTCCTATTCCAATAGTGTTCGGTGCGGGGCAAAACTTCTTTTGGCTGCTCTTGCTCGGAATTATCCTCACGATTCTAAGCATAGTCTTCTTCATTATCTTAAGGAGATAAAAAGAGAGAACAATTAAACTGGAAGATATGAAAAGTAGAGGACTTAAAAATTAGACTTTTTCTCGCTCTTATCTGCTTTGACATAGATAGAGATATAGAGAGATATCACACAAAACAACAACTAACATTAGGAAGTCTGGGAATCATATTCTCTTTCACCTCGAAGAAACTTAGAAGAACAAAAGAGTCCCTTCACAAATCAAAGTGTCAACAGTATGTTTTTTCTCCGTTATATTATTGGAATCTGAGATGTGACTCGAAATGCTTGTTCAACCGGTTAAATCATTTCAGTTATTTTGTCGTTTGTTACACAAAACGTGAAAAACTTTGTTACACAAATCAGCAAAGAAAAAGAACCTTATCCGTTTATGTCGCAAGACCCCAACCAAAGTTAAACTATTCCTCAGGTTCAAGAATTATTTTTAAGCCTTCTTTGTTCTTCATTTTTTTGAAGCCCATTTCCCATTGCGAAAGCGGCAGAACATCAGAGATTAAAGGCTCGGTCTTAACTTGTCCTGTGGATAACAACCTTAAGCTTCGCCTCCAAAAAATCCATCTCTGCCCTAAGCTGCCTCTCACAGTAAGCTCCTTGTAAGCTATTGTGTCAAAATCCAATTCAAAAGCATGACCTGTCAAACCAATCTGTGCGTAATATCCGCCTCGACGGGTTAATTGAAGACCCATACGGACAGCTGCAGCTGAACCAGAGCATTCTAGGAATACATCGGCTCCCTCGCCATTCGTCAGTCCAGAGACAACTTTCCAAGGGTCTTCTTCTTGAACATTGACTATGATATCTGCTCCTAGCTTCTGTCCGAGCTTCAGCCTCTCCTCATCTATTCTAGTGCCACATAAAACCACGTAAGCTCCCACAGATTTGGCAAGCTGAAGACTCAACAGACCGATGGTTCCAGGTCCAGCTATAACCACAACATCTCTAGGCAAGATAACAGTTTTATCAAGAACACCGTTAACACAGCAAGCCAAAGGCTCACAAAGGGCACCAGATAGAAAACTGACGTTATCAGGAAGCTCATGCACAAGACGACTGGGAACAACGATGTATTTGGCAAAAGCTCCATTGAACCAATAACCAATTAAATGTTTATCGGCGCAGACATTATAGTTTCCTGTTCGGCAAGAAATGCATTCGCCGCAAGTTTCACGAGACGTCTCGCTGGTAACCCTGTCACCCGGCTTCCACCTAGACACTGAGGAACCGACCTCGGTGACTACTCCGCTGAATTCATGTCCCATGACAACAGGCGGCTTTATCAAAAGTCTTATGTCTTCATTGTAAATGTGAAGGTCTGAACCGCAGATCCCCGCAGCCTTAACCTCAATCTTCACCTCATCTGGTCCAGGAAAGGGCTCAGGCACATCTCTGAGTTCGACATTTCCTACGCCACGAGCATACTTGACAACAGCCTTCATATTTTTCATTTCTTCCCTCAATAATAGAAATAATTTATATTTAGATGATTCGCGAGATGTCAGCAACTATTGCCTTGTTGATTTTTATGACGTCTGATGTTTTCAGTTCCAGAAGTCTGTCTCGGGCTCCTCCACCGCAGTAAATTGTTTCATGACTAATAAGAGATTTATCGATTACATATTTCATCTCATTTTTGTGTCCAATCGAAGGCGTTCCACCCGGAGGATAACCACTTATGCTTTCAGCTTTATCAAAAGAAACAAGACGAAGATGGCGAACGTTAAGCACCTTAGCAGCAGCTTCCAAATCCACCTTCCGGTCACCTGGCACAATAAGCATCACAAATTCGCCTAAGTCGGTTACTGAAACCAAATTCTTCGTCAACCTTGAAAGTTCGATTCCAGCAACTTTCGCAGCGTCAGCTGTATGAATTGTTTCTGGCTTAATGATGAACCTATGCCAAATCCCATTTCTTCTAAGAAATTCTTCCAAGCTATTTTCGTTAATCATGGTCACCCTGTTAAATCACCTCTACTTTTAGATAGACACCTTTTCGCCGCTAAAACCATATTTAAATTTACCTAGCTCATCTTCAAGGTTCACTAACTGCGTCTGATCGAAGACTGGCCCATCTTTGCAGACTCGGTATTTTCCTATAACGCAGCTACCGCAGATTCCGACCGCACAACGCATAAGACGTTCCAGACATGTCTGAAGCGAAACTCCATATTTTTTAGCCAAAAAATAAACTTTACTGATCATCTTTTCAGGGCCACAAGCGTATACCATATCAAACTTTCTGGACGAAAGAAGCTTTTCAACAGCCTCTGTTGCGACACCTTTAATTCCGGAACTGCCATCTTCAGTTGTGAAAATAGCCTTTAGGCCAAGCTTAGCCGATAGATTTGTTAATTGTTCTAAAAATAGAAGTTCGCTTCGAGTTTCAGCTCCATCAACAACCGTTGTCTTCACTTCTCCAGCTAGAAGCTTTCTTATCAAACCTATAAGTGGAGCCATACCTGTGCCTCCGCCGATAACTAGGGCTTCTCTGCCGACTATCTTGAAATGGTTACCGAAAGGACCTCTGATCCCGATAACGTCGCCCACAGCCATCTTGTTCAATGCCCTAGTTGCTTCTCCCACTTCAGCTACAGTTATTGAAGAAAAACCGTCTCCGCCTATTGAAGAAAGGCTTAAGGGGATCTCATCTACGCCCGGTATCCAAACCATAACGAATTGCCCAGGTTCAGCTGAGGAGCATAACTCGTCTTCAAAAAAGAAAGTTTTAACTCGAATGTTTTCAGTTTTAACGCTTTGGATCTTCACAGTTCTCATTCGGTTAACATTCATGAGCCAGTCCGACAATTTCCTTCACGTTTCCAAATCCTTTCTTTTCAAGATATGAGGCTATCCCTTCAGCAACGGACTTGAAAATGACTAAATCTTCAATAGCTATGGCTGAGCCAATCTGAACAGCGGAGGCACCGGCCAACATAAACTCCACAGCGTCTCTCCACGTTTTAATTCCGCCACAGCCGATTACAGGCACATCAACAGCCTCATAAATCTCATAGACGCATCTGACAGCTATCGGTTTAACCGCCGCGCCTGATAACCCTCCTATTTTGTTTGCCAGTATAGGTCTATGTGTCTCGATGTCTATGGACATTGCCCTAAAAGTGTTGACAGCTGTGATGGCATCAGCTCCCGCGGAAACAGCGGCTTTAGCCAACTCTGTTATATCCGTAACGTTTGGCGACAACTTAACAAAGACTGGTCTATTCACCCTTTCTTTCACTTTACCCACAACCTTCATTGCCAACTCAGAGTCTTGCCCTATCTCGGCTCCCGCGCCCTTAACATGCGGACAGGAAAGGTTCAACTCAACAGCATCCGCACCGGATTCAATTGCTATTCCAGCAACTTCGACGTATTCTTCAGGGGAAAAACCATAGATGCTTACGATCAAAGGAACCCCTAGGTCATTCATCTCGCGAATTTCCTCAGCGAATTTGTGGATGCCAGGGTTTGCAAGTCCAACAGCGTTGAGAAAACCGCATTCAATCTGGATCACGGTTGGATTCGGGTATCCTTCTCGGGGTTTCAGCCCGATCGATTTTGTTACGATTGCCCCGGCTCCAGCGTTGGCCACTTCCCTCATAATTTTAGCTGATAATCCTAGTATCCCAGATGCAAGCATTGTTGGATTGCGAAGATTTAACCTGCTTATTTGGATTCTAAGCCTATCTGATTCACGCATGGTTATCAAAAGGTTTTCATCTGTTTCGCTATATTAACCTTTAAGATTTATCGCCTATTAAGAAATAGTGTTGAATGGAAAAGGTTATTTTGTCAGGTGGAAGATTAAAGGTAGGAAGTTGTGGTGAAAGGTTTTGAAGGCAACAATCATCGTCTCTATGATAGGAATATTAGCTTTCAGAGAAGACGGCAACCTCATAGAAAAGGAACTTTTCCAAAAAGATGCTGTTAAGACAGCTGAAAAACTTATGGAAACCGAATCGGGCAAAGTTGTTCCCGAAATCATCGCATTAATCAAGAAATTAAGAAAGAAAGGTTACTCTTCCTTTGTATTTGAGAGCCCCAGTCTGTCGCAAAAGGTCAAAGAAGAGTTAGGCATAGATGTGGAAGTCGCGACGTCCTCAAAAATTAGCGAAGAGGCGCGTGAAAACCTTGGGAAAATCGCTGTCGAAACGGGTTTTGTCAAAGAGCCTTCAGAGATGACATATTGGATTCACAATGTTTCAATGGAGCTCTCTAGAATAAAGGTCAGGAAGGCAACGGAAAAAAGAGACCTCTTGATTGTGCAGGCGATTCAAGCAGTAGATGATGTGGATAAAACATTAAACCTTTTTATGGGAAGGATACGCGAATGGTATGGGTTGCATTTCCCAGAGTTAGACCGTCTCATAGAGAAACATGAAACTTACGCGAGGCTTCTACGAGACCTAGGCGAAAGAGAGAATTTCACCACGGAAAACCTTGAGAAGGCAGGTTTACCTAAGAATAAGGCTTCGCAGGTTGCTAATATTGCAAAGGCATCAATGGGTGCTAGTCTTCACGAATCTGATATTGAGCAGATTCAAGCAATGTGTATAGATACATTGCAGCTGTATGAAACTAGGGATAAACTTGAGAAGTATGTTGATGACCTAATGGCGGAAGTTGCTCCGAATATCCGTGCCCTAATTGGATCAGCCTTAGGAGCGAGATTAATAGGGATCGCTGGAGGATTAAATAACCTAGCGAAGATGCCTGCCAGCACAATACAAGTATTAGGCGCTGAAAAAGCCCTTTTCAGATCACTTACAACTGGCGCTCGACCGCCTAAACATGGAATAATCTTCCAGCATATTCTCATTCGTGAAGCTAAACGTTGGCTTAGAGGGAAAATCGCGCGGGCTCTTGCAGGCAAGCTCACAATAGCTGTGCGAACCGATGCCTTCAGCGGCAATTATGTGGGTGATAAATTAAAGGAAGACCTTCAAAAAAGAATTGAAGAGATTGAGAAAAAGTATCCCGAGTCTAAACCAAAACCTTCAGAAAAAAGATCGAAGAAAAAATTCAAAGAATTTCAGGAATTAAAGAGAAGGAGGAAACATGGACGTAAAGATTGAACCCCACATAAGTTTTGAAGGCGTTTATCATGTTAAGCTGGAAGATGGAACACAGAAAATTGCAACTGAAAACTTGGCGCCCGGCAGAAACGTTTATGGTGAACGATTAATTAAACACGGAGACTCAGAATATAGACTTTGGGACCCTTACAGAAGCAAGCTGGCAGGTGCAATATTTAAAGGATTAAGGCATCTCCCAATTAAGCCCGGTCACAAAGTCTTGTATTTAGGAGCAGCTTCTGGGACAACTGCAAGTCATATTTCTGATATCGTAAAAGAAGAAGGCCATGTGTTCTGTGTAGAGTTTGCACCTCGTTCCATAAGGGAACTCATAGACAATGTCTGCAGGTTCCGCTTGAATATGTCGCCTATCTTGGCTGATGCAAGATTTCCAGAGAAATATGTGGCGTTTGTCAACAAAGTTGATGACATATACTGTGACATTGCACAACCTGAACAAGCACGGATTCTCGTGAACAATGCGAGGGTCTTTCTTAAAAAAGGCGGATGGATAATGCTGGCGATAAAATCTCGGAGCATAGATGTTACCAAAAAACCATCAGAAATTTATGATCAGGAAACCCGTGTTCTCGAAGAAAATGGATTCGAGATATCGGAGGTTATCAATCTTGAACCTTACGACAAAGATCACGCTATGATTTTGGCTCAATATCAGTCTTAAGTTGCAAAATCATTCTTCATCTTTTTCTCAAGTCATCTATTGGCTAACTGTTAGCGATCAGAGAATCTATCAGTTTTCATGAAACTCGAACTTTTCCATTTCTAAACTTTTATACACATACTAAAAACATATTCAAAATTTGTCTATTATCCAATGGAGATAACCGATAAATCAAACTGTTTTGTTTGAGCTACCTTGCACTTGGAACTTTTCAATAATTGCTCTTGAAATTTCTTCTTTGGTTTTGCCTTCTGTGTCGATGCCTATTTTCTTTGCGGTTTCGATCAGTAAATAATCATCTGAGATGTCTCTCTTTTGTTCCATGATCTCTGTGTCCGTTCTTGTGTTCGAAGATTTAATCAGTGCTTCTTTGTAAGCTCTTAAATATTCTTCTCTTCCTGTTCTCAAAGCCTCTGCAATGCTTTTGATAAACGCAATAATTTTATCTTCGCTCATTTGTTCGCTTTCCTAGCTCGTTACGAAAAATCTATTACACTTCTCATCTCTTAAATGTTTTCTTATTGAGGGATATATAAAACACGAAGCAAACGGTTCAAATGGGGATTTATGAAACAAGTGCTCAAGTCATAGAAAATGCATCTCAGGTAGGGAGACAACTGGATATGGGATTAATTAATGCGTGTGTACTAAACTTTTATATTTTCGGGTTTTCACATAGAAAAGCGCGTTCGGGTTGAGTTTTCTTTGAGGGCTGTTATCTTTGATCTTGATGGCACATTGATCGATTCAAAAATTGATTTCAAGAAGATGAAGTCGGAGATTATCGGGTTTCTGCAGAAAATAGGGGTTGCGCCTAAATTACTGAATGACAGTATGCTGAACTTTGAGATCATAAAAATTGCGGTGAACAATTTACATACAAAAAACTTTTCGGAAGAAGAAATTCAAAGAATCCTTGCCAAAGTTACCGACATAATGAACCGGATTGAGCTAGAATCCTTAGATGAAGCTACATTGATAACCGGTGTCCCAAAAACTCTGAAAACTTTGAAAGAAAAAAATCTGAAGATTGGAATTATAACGAATAGCTGTCGAAGGTATGCTGAAACAATACTTGCAAAGTTTGGAATAGACAAATATGTAGACGCTATTGCAGCTAGAGACGACGTAAGTGAACCAAAACCAAACCCTGAACATGCTCTTTTTCTTTTGAGATTATTAGATACATCCGTTAAAGAATCTTTGCTTCTCGGCGACCATTGGTTGGATGCAGAATGTGCAAGAGCAGCCGGGCTTAAATTTGTCCTTCTAAGAAATCGAAGACAGAATTCTGGGCCGTCATTCAAATATAACTGTCAAATTATCGATAACATAAAAGACATAATCGACCTTGTTAAAAACGAATCAAAAATTGAATAAATTTTTGACGCATTCATCTGAAATTTTACGTTTATAAATTGAGGCAACTTATAGAATTTTGACTGTTCAAATTTTCGATGAGGACGGGTTTGCTTTGGCTGAAAAAAAGGATTTGGAAGAGTTGAGAAAAAAGATCAACAGGATAACTTTAAGGATCATCCATTTATGCGGGAAAAGGCTTCTGCTGGCTAAAGAAATAGCTAGAATAAAATATCAAGAGAATATACCTATAGAAAACTTGAAAGTTGAGGAAGAATTGAAAAACAAATCCTTTGAAGTGTGCCGTCGATATGGCATGGATGAAAGCTTCTGTCTTAAGCTTTTGGAGTTAATTCTTGACGAGTCAAAACGAGTTCAAAGAGATTTAATCAGATTAAAATCTCAAAAATAGGGCTTTGGAGGCCATGAAATTTTGAAAGTGGCGATTGTTGGCGGAGCTGGAAAGATGGGAAGCATGTTTGTGAAATATTTTCTCGGCATGGGGCATGAAGTAATATTTTCAGACATCAACAGAAAACAGGCGAAGCTCGTCGCTGGGAAAACAGGAGCTAAACTTGCTGAAGACAATGGAGAAGCGGTAAGCGATGCAGATCTATCTATAATTTCTACACCATTGGAAACTGTACCAAAAGTTTTGAATGAAATAGCTGTGAAACTAAAAGAGTCTTCCACAGTCATGGAGATTTCTTCACTTAAGTCTCAAGCAATTTCTGTATTAAAAGAAGTAGCTAAACGAAAGGTGAAGACACTCTGTGTTCACCCCCTCTTCGGTCCAGGTGCTGAAAATTTTAAGAACGAAAAAATCGCTGTGATTCCTGTAGCTGAACCCGTTCTAGAAGTAAAAATGACGAAGAATTTGTTTCCAGATGCTGAAATAATAGTTGTAGACGCTGAAGAACATGATAGAGTGATGGCATTAACGCTTTCTTTATGCCATTTCGTGAATATAGTTTTTGCTTCCGTGATAAGTGAGGAAAAGATGGACATTATAAAGAAGCTTGGAGGCACAACCTTTACTTTACAGTCAATATTAAGCGAAGGTGTGATGACAGAGAATTCTTTGTTGTATGCTTCGATTCAGATAAAAAACAAGTACACAAGTCGATACTTAGAGAAATTCATGTCGAAGGCTGAAATTCTGAAGGGATATATAGACAGAAAAGACTCTGAAAACTTCATAAAATTCTATCTGAATGTACAAAATTCACTATCTAAGGATAAAGACTTCGCTGAGGCTTACGACAAAATTTACAAGGCTTTAAAATCCCTTTAATTTTATTCTTAATCCTTAAGTTTTATTAAGGTTCTCGTGTTTTGAACTCCATGCAGCTTTCTTATTTCATCGATTTTGCTGTTCAATTCTTCAATTGTATAGGCTTGAATTAACGCGGCTATATCATAATCTCCAGAAACTTCGAAGACACGGGTCGCAATTTTCCTAATTTTCATAGTTACATCTTTTGTTCTTGTTGTCTCAGTCTCAATGAGAACAATGCCTTCGAATTCAGCTGTTGTCTCAATGGTAAATCTCTTAATTGTTTCATTGTGCATGAGTCTTTTTACTCTTCTTCTGACAGCTCCCTCGGTTAAGCCAACGGACTTCGCAATATCAACATATTTCGTTCTAGCATCTTCTTTCAGAATCTTCAGAATTTTTAAATCAATATCATCCATGGACGTGATTATCTTTACATAAAAATAAATAATTTTTGCGAAAAACGTAATAACGTAAATAAGTTTTTATCTTTTAGAATTAATAAAAGTTGGAAATAGACTGTGTGTTATGATTGGTTATGCCAGAAGTGCAAAGAAAGATAGAAAATATGACAAATTATATGTAAGTCACTACTATAACTAAAATCGCTCTTTTTTAACGCTGGTGTCGAAAGATGACGATTAAATTGAGCGTTAATATCGATCATATTGCAACTCTTCGTCAAGCACGTGGGCCTCCTTTCTGGGAACCAGATCTCATAGCTGCCGCAATTACATGTTTACAAGCAGGAGCCCATGGAATAACTGTTCATCTGAGGCTAGATCGCCGGCATATTCAAGAGCAAGATTTACGCTTGTTTCGACAAATAGTAAAAAGAAACTTGAATCTTGAGATGGCGATCACTGAAGAGATGTTGCAAATCGCGTTGGATGTGAAGCCAGATATGTGCACACTAGTTCCTGAGAGGCCAGAAGAAACAACAACCGAGGGAGGACTAGATGTTATTGGACGAAAAGAGCGTATACGTGCTGCCATCGAACAACTTCGCAGTGGAAATATGAGAGTTAGCTTATTCGTCGAACCAGACGCGGAGCAAATAAAGGCAGCTAAGGAAGTAGGTGCCAATATAGTGGAATTATACACTGGTGCATACGCCGCGACTTTTTCTAGTGCCAATGAAGAATTCGAGTTTATGCGTTTGTTTAAAGCAGCAGAACTCGCAGGCGAATTGGAATTGGAACTACGTGCTGGACATAGCTTAACATTCCGGAATCTCCATCGCATCGTTAAGCTTCCTAATCTTAGTGAAGTAAGTATAGGTCATAGCATAATAGCACGCGCGGTCTTTATTGGACTTGAACAAGCGGTCAAAGAAATTCTGTCTGTACTTCGCTGAGCATACATCTAAAATCAATACGTTTAAAGATGACCAACTCAACATCTTTAATCGTTTAACAAATAAATGTCGGCTCAAAATTTTTGTTAAATGAAAGGAGTTTATATCTATTTTTACGCAGAGTCAATAATTACGAATTTCGTAACAAGAAAACGAAAAAGATAAATACACTCATATAAAACACCTTTTCAATGATAAGGTGAAATCTCAGATGCGCAAATTTGAAGGATGTTATACGGCGATAATAACCCCTATGACTAAAAAATACGCTGTTGATTATGAAGGTTTAAAAAGTCTCGTAGAATTTCAAGTGAAAGAGGGAATTAGCGGAATTCTAGCGGTTGGAACAACCGGTGAAAGCCCTACTTTAAACTGGGAAGAACACATAAAAGTCATCGAGAAAGTTCACGAATATGCTGATGGAAAATGCCTCACTATTGGCGGAACTGGAAGTAACTCTACAGAAGAATCCATTGAAGCAACGCGGGAAGTATCAGACCTTGGCGTGAAATGTGTTCTGCTTGTTGACCCTTATTATAATGGTCCAAGTTCACTGGAAATAAGGAAAGAATACATTGAACCCATAGCCTTGGAATTCCCAGATGTCCAACTGATTCCATATGTAATTCCAGGCAGAACTGGAACGCAGCTTTTGCCTCAAGACCTTGCAATTCTTCACTCCCAATTTAAGAATGTGAGGTCAGTTAAAGAAGCAACTGGAAACATTGAAAACATGAAATTAACAAGAAAACTTTGCGGGGAAGACTTTGATATACTTTCCGGCGACGACGACAAAACCTATGAAATGATGACGATTCCAGAAATTGCAGCTTCTGGAGTGATTTCGGTAACTTCCAATGTCGCGCCAGGTGCGACTCAAAGGTTTGTTCAAGCAATTCTTAAAGGAAAAATGGATGAAGCTAAAAAACTCGGTGAGGCGCTTAAGCCGTTGTTCTCGATGGTAACGGTGAAAACTGAAGAAGAGACACCGTTCGGGCTTACGTCATGTAAAGCAAGGAACCCGCTTCCATATAAGGTCTTAATGAATATCTTAGGTATGCCGGCAGGCCCTTGTAGACGGCCCTTGGGTAAAATGACCAGAAAAGGGTTAGGAGTGGTCCTCAACGTAGCTAGAACAGTATACGAAAAAACACCTGAGGTGCTAGAGCCAATAGAAAAATTCTTTGATGTAAATCTCAATAAAAGACTCTACAACGAGAAGAACTGGAAAGGACTTGCTTATGATTAAGATTTGCGTGGCTGGCGCAACTGGCAGGATGGGCAGCGTCCTAATTAAAGAAGCATTAGCCCGAGGTTTCAATGTGGTTGGAGCCGTTGCAGCTAAGGAGGACCCAAACGTTGGAAAGACTCTGCAAGAGGCTGGAATATGCGACTCCAATGTAGAAATAGTCGAATCGTCACAATTAAAAGCAGCTGTCAAAGAAGCTGACGTCTACCTTAGTTTCACAACGCCTGAAGCAGAGGTTGCAAATCTTCCAGTCGTAGCCAGTTTAGGAAAGAGAATAATCATGGGAACAACCGGTTTAACAGATGAGCAGATGAAGAAATTAAAGGAGGCAGTCGCAAGTAAGGTGCCTGCAGTCTTTTCGCCTAATTACGCCATCGGAGTAAACATATTGTTCAAATTGACGAAGACATTAAACCTTTTTCCACGCGACTACGACTTCAGCATAACCGAAATCCACCACACAGGAAAAAAAGATGCTCCGAGTGGAACAGCTAAAAAACTGGGCGAACTTATATCGGCTAACAGGGGTTATTCCACGGTTGTCTATGGAAGGGAGGGTTTAAATGCTCGAAAACCAAGCGAACTCGAAATTCTATCGATTAGGGCCGGCGGCGTTCCTGGTGTGCATGATCTAATAGTTGCGGGTCCCCATGAGATGATCCGTATAGAACATGTAGCCTTCTCAAGGAACGTCTTCGCTCAAGGCGCTTTGTTAGCCGCTGAATGGATTCTTAAGCAAACAAAGCCTGGAATTTACACCATGGATAATGTGCTGAGCTAATGTAACTTAGAGGTTTGGAAATTCAATGAATAAAAGGGTTGTCATTAAGTTCGGTGGAGCCGATCTCTCTTCTGGAGAAAAAATAAAAAAGGCAGCCGAGATGGTTCTGGGCTCTGGCTATGAAGAAGTTGTTGTGGTTGTTTCAGCTATAGCCGACACTACAAATAACCTGGTCAAAATTATGTCTCAGATAGGCGGCTTAAGCGACCAAGATTATGCGGAAATCGTTTCCATGGGTGAACGAACCAGCGCCCGTATTTTCTGTTCAGCTTTAAGATCAATAGGTGCAGAGGCTATATATTTAGAGCCGAACCATAACGAATGGCCTATTATAACAGATTCTAATTTTAAAGATGCCAAACCCGACATGGAGAAGACATGTGAACGAGTTAACAGATACATTGAACCTCTTTTAGGCAAAAAAATAGTGGTTGTATGCGGTTTCCTTGGACGTGACAGCGAAGGGAACATAACTACTCTAGGTCGAGGAGGAAGCGACACAACTGCTATGATTCTCGCCAACTGTCTTAAAGCCAACGAAGTAATTCTCGTAAAGGAGACAGAAGGTGTGATGTCTGCTGATCCCAAAGTTGTGCCGGATGCTAAGCCTCTGGAGAAGTTGAATATTCACGAGATGTTTGCTCTGGCGCATGGGGGAGCAAAAATAGTTAAGGCTGAAGCTTTAAAATACAAACTGCCTGAGCAGAAGCTGAGAATTGTTAGCTTCTCAAGCAATCTTAATTCGCATGGGACAGAAATCGTTGGAGACTTCGATCCTAACTCATTTGAGATTAACGAGAAAAAGGGGATTCTTGCAATCAGCCTAGTTGCTAACATTAATTCTGAGAATATGAACAAACTTTTCGCCTCACTTGGCAACAATCCAATATTTGGAATTAGCACAGGTAAAGGATCACTCACCGTCTTCACATCTGCTGAGAATCCAAACGAGCTTGTAAACAGACTGCATGGGCTCAACATATCCAAGGCGTTAAGTTTCCGAAACAATGTCGGCCATATTGAGGTGACTCATCCGGTCTTTATTGATTCACCTGGCTGGATAGCGAAGATTTCAGGCGTTCTGGCTTCCAGAAACATAAATATAATAGAAATCACAACTAGTAAGGCTACAATAAACATATTCATTGACGAATCCAAACTTGAAGATGCTGTTAAAGTTGTGAGGGATGTACTTGAAACGTAAAGTAGCTATATTGGGTGCGACAGGAGCTGTTGGACAAAGGTTCATCCAACTACTCGAAGGTCATCCATGGTTCGAAACCTCTGTGCTCGCCGCATCGGAACGTTCAGCTGGCAAGAAATACAAGAATGCCTGTGTGTGGCGAATGGAAACCGAAATGCCTTCAGAAATCGGCGACATGAACGTCGTAAATACAGATTTAAAAAGCGTGAAAGAAACCGAAGACGTGGACTTTGTCTTTTCAACTTTGCCAGGCGACCTAGCGGGTCCAGTGGAAACAGAGTTTGCAGCAGAATACCCTGTGCTAAGCAAAGCTGCAGCGCATAGAATGGAAGAGGATGTCCCGCTTCTGATACCCGAAGTGAACTCAGAACAATTAGAACTTATCCCGATCCAGAGAAAGAAGCGAGGCTGGAAAGGGTTTATTTCAACTGATCCTAATTGCTCAACTATTCAAATGGCTATGACGTTAAAACCTCTTATGGCTTTTGGGCTTAAAAGGGTGATTGTTACAACTATGCAGGCTTTAAGTGGTGCTGGCTATCCCGGAGTATCCTCACTCGATATTATCGACAATGTTATTCCCTACATCTCGAAGGAAGAGGAGAAGATGGAAAGTGAAACAAGAAAGATACTAGGTACATTCGATGGTACACATGTTAAGCCTGCAGACATTTCTATAAGTGCTAGTTGCAACCGTGTAAACGTTAAAGATGGGCATCTTGAAGCAGTTTTCGTTGAATTAGAATCCAAACCAAGCGTGGAAGAAATCAAAGAAGCATTTAGAAATTTCAGAGGCGAACCGCAGAAATTTAAGCTGCCCACAGCGCCTGAAAAACCTATAATTGTCAGGGAAGAGCCTGACAGACCCCAGCCGCGGTTTGATAGAGATGCTGGAAACGGAATGAGTGTAGTTGTTGGGCGAATTCGATCTGACCCGATCATGACTGTTAAATACCTTTGTCTAGGACATAACACAGTGAGAGGCGCAGCTGGAGCTGGCATTCTAAGCGCTGAGCTAATGGTTACTAAGGGGATCCTCTAATCTAATAAGTTACTTTTGCCTCACATAAAAAAGTAGGTATCATTATGCCAAAACTAATAGAGGAAATTTTAGAAAACAGAGATGGGGTTCTTTACATAGATGGTGTTTCATCTCTGAAACTCGCAAAGGAGTTTGACACGCCCATTTACGTTATGAGCGAGCGAAGGATTAGAGAAAACTATCGCCGTTTGCACAGAGCTTTATCTAAGCATTATGGGAAAATCAGAATCTATTACTCGGCAAAAGCTAATACAAACCTTTCAATCTTGAAAATTCTACTCAATGAAGGTTCTTATCTTGATGCTGTGAGCCCAGGTGAAGTCTTTTTAGCGCTTAAAGTCGGTTTTCCATCCGAGAAAATTCTTTTTACGGGCACAAGTGTGCGCAATGAGGAGATGAAATATATCATGGACTTCAATGTGGCTATCAATGTGGATTCGCTCTCACAGCTGAAAAGGCTACTGCGATTTCATGTGCCGAACCTTCTTTCAATTAGGGTAAACCCAGAGGTTGGAGCTGGTCACCATGAACATGTGATTACAGCTGGGAGGAGTTCAAAGTTTGGGATATGGGAGAAAGATGTGTTAGAGGCTTATAGGTTAGCTCAGGATGCTGACGTGAAAAGATTCGGTATTCATATGCATATAGGTTCAGGTATACTCACAGTTGAACCTTTTGTTCTAGCTGCGGAAAAGCTTCTGGAAATAGCTCGTTTAATCCATGATAAGTTAGGTTTAGACTTTGAATTCATTGACTTCGGCGGAGGTTTAGGAGTGCCCTACAAACCAGAAGATGAGGCTCTGAATTTGGATTCGTTTGCGGAAAATGTTCTTGGGCTTTATAAAAAAAGAATAAAAGAATATGATTTGGGGGAGCCTTTCTTCTGTGTTGAGCCAGGCAGATTCATAGTTTGCGATGCTGGGATTCTCTTAACAGCTGTAAACACGGTGAAGATTACGCCTTTCAAGAAGTTTGTCGGTGTTGACGCGGGTTTCAACACTTTGATTAGGCCATCTATGTACGGCTCATATCATCCTATCGTTGTGGCGAACAGGCTTAACGAACCCGAAGAAGAAGTCTACGACATTGCGGGCCCCATATGCGAATCAGGCGACCTCTTAGCTCGGGATAGACCGTTGCCCCAAATCCGTGAAGGCGACCTCTTGGCCATATTAAACGCTGGAGCCTACGGCTTCGCAATGAGCTCCCAGTACAATTCTAGGCCGAGATGCGCCGAAATCCTTGTCAAAAACGGTGATTACGCCCAAATCAGAGAAAAAGAAAACTTTGAAACGCTTTTAAAAGGACAAAAGTATCCGCCTTGGATTATATAAATCAAAAACTTGCTTGTTTGTTTAGATGATTATGAAGAGAATTCTACTTCTCAAGATTGGCAAGTTCTCCAATACACAAATCATCTTTCCATTAATTTTGTTCATTCCTATGGGACTTTTCATGGATCTCATTCATGAGTTTGGTCACGTTATGTGGGGTTTGGCTCTGGGCGGGAGACTTATCTATATGAAAGTAGCCTATTAACGTTGACGGGTTTACATCAAAGTTTGCAAACGGCATCTTTCTTCTAGGCGGGCGGTGCCAGCGCTTCTTATAGGAGCGAGGCATATGGAGATTCCTGAGATAGTATTTTACGTGATAGTTTTTCTCTCAACTTTTGGATTTCTGTATTTTACTTTGTTATGGAAGCATGTTTCTTTACCTAGGTGGCATGCTGGCCCTGTCTGTTTAACGAGGAATAAGATCGCATCGTGATCACAGTCTATTAGGATATCTTCAACTTCCTGTACATTTCCAGAGGTTTCACCTTTCTTCATGACTCTGCCGAAGGAACGCCTAAAATAATGGGCGTATCCGGTTTCAATCGTCTTCTCTAGAGCTTCCCTATTTACATAAGCCAAAGTTAACACCTTCAAAGATTCTGAATCCTGCGCGATGGCTGGGATTAAACCATCGCCTTTGCTGAAATCCAGATCATCAATATTAAGCAACTTTCTGGTCAACAAAGTCTTATGGGCACTCCTTTTTCAGCCAAGAAATGTTTCACCACGGGAATCGGATACTTGTCATAGTGGAAGACCGAGGCAGCTAAAGCAGCATCGGCTTTTCCAACAGTGAAGGCTTCAAGGAAATGTTCAGGTTTTCCTGCTCCGCCACTTGCGATTACTGGAATATTGACTCTTTCAACAATGCTTCTGGTCAACTCAATATCATATCCATCTTCTGTTCCGTCTCTATCCATAGATGTGAGAAGAATCTCTCCGGCGCCTCGTTCAGCTGCTTCCACAGCCCACTTAAGCGCATCGATGCTTGTTGGTTTTCTACCGCCATAAGTGTAAACTTCGAACCAGCATGGTCCCTCAGCTGTTTGAACTGTAACTCTGTCTGGGAAAGCTTCATATCTTCTCTTAGCATCGATGGCTACCACTGCACACTGACACCCGAAAGTCTCAGCTATCTCCGTAATCAGCGGGGGATTCTCAACAGCAGCTGTATTAACTGATACTTTATCGGCGCCGTTGCATAAAACCATGCGGGCGTCCTCGATGCTTCGGATTCCGCCTCCCACTGTGAATGGGATACTTATCTCAGATGCCACGGATCTCACAACGTCTTTGAGTATATCCCTCTTCTCAGGCGAAGCCGTTATGTCAAGGAAGACAAGCTCATCTGCGCCTTCATCGCTGTACCGTTTACCAAGTTCAACAGGGTCGCCAGCTCGTCTCAAATTCACAAAATGTATTCCCTTGACGACTTTGCCGTGATCAACATCGAGGCATGGAATTATCCTTTTCGTCAAAACCATAATCCAGTCTTCTCCTATATTCATTTTTCTTCAACTGTTCTTAAGGCTTCACTTAAAGTGAATAAGCCTTCGTAAAGGGCTTTACCAACAATAACCCCATAAACGCCTAGACGTTTTAAAGCCATAAGATCCACAAGGCTTCTTATGCCACCGGCCGCGATCACTTTTACACCTAAACGACATATTTTAGCCAAAGTTTCAAAGTCAGGACCCGCCATAGCTCCATCGCGTGCTATGGAAGTCACCAAAAAAAGATTAATGCCTGATTTTAAAAATTTTGCCGCGGCTGCATCGACTGTTATTTCTGCAGGAGTTTTCCATCCGTGCACCATAACTACTCCATTAATATTGTCTAAAGCTATTATGATCCTATCTTCTCCGAACTTGTCGAAAAGAGCTTTAACGGTGAACGGCTCTTCAAATGCGAGAGAACCAAGAATTATTCTAGCAGCGCCCATGTTAAGCATTCGCCGGGCCATATCAAGGCTTCTGATTCCGCCGCCAACTTGAATCGGAACTCTAACTGAGTTAATTACTTTCATGACTATGTCAATGTTGCTTCCCAGTTCAAGAGCTGCGTCCAAATCAACAACGTGAATTATCCGTGCGCCTTCAGTCTCCCATCTTTTGGCCAGAGTCACGGGGTCTCCTAATTGCTCATATGATTTGGCGAATTTCGGATCCCCTTTAAGAAGCCGGACAACTTTGCCTTTCATTATATCTACGGCTGGGATCACTTCCATGAATTGTTCGCTTCCTATTTTTTAACGATGCGCACGAAGTTTCTGAGCACTCTCTCTCCTGGTTTACCAGATTTTTCTGGATGAAATTGTACGCCGAAAACGTTTTTCTTAGCCACGACTGAAGCGAAGGTTATAGAGTAATCTGTCACTGCAGCTACAACATTTGCAACAGCGGGATTTGGGTAGTAGCTATGCACAAAGTAAAAATGATCTTTTTCATCGATGCCATCCAACAGAACAGTGGGTTTAGTGATTTTAAGAGTGTTCCAACCCATATGTGGACTCTTAATATGTTTGGGTAATTTCACAACCTTGCCACTAAAAATGCCTAATCCTCTTCCAGGGCTCTCTTCGCTTTCTTCAAAAAGTAGCTGCATACCGAGACATATCCCGAATAGAGGCACACCATCCTCTACAATTTTGACTATTTCAGGTTTTAGTAATCGGAGATTATCTGATCCTGCTCTGAAGTTGCCGACGCCTGGAAGAACAATGGCATCTACGTTTTGAAGACCTTTAGCTGTCGAAGAGATTTTTGCGTCTAATCCAATCTTTTTTAGAGCGCATTCTATACTGAAGAGGTTGCCGATGCCGCAGTCGATTATGGTTACTTTCAACATTTTTATATAACTCCTTTCGAGCTTGGAATTCCTCTTCTTTCAACATCGATCGAGACTGCTTGCCTTAAAGAAAGCGCTAAAGCCTTAAACGCTGCCTCTACCTTGTGGTGATCATTTGACCCGTATTGAGTGTTAATGTGCACGTTGGCTCTCAGAGATGTGGCTAATGATTCTAAAAAGTGGTACACATCCTCACAGGGCAAATCCTCAATTTTTTTGCCCTTGAGTTTTAAGTCAATTTTCGCATAAGGTCTATTGGCAAGGTCGATTGCAACAAAAGCTAAAGAACAATCCATTGGGACAATAGCGTATCCGAATCTTTTTATGTTTTTCACGTCGCCTAAAGATTTGCGTAAAGCTTCACCAAGACAGATTGCTACATCTTCAACTGTATGATGACTCAAATCGCCTGATGCTTTTACTGTTATATCGATTAAGCTGTGAGTGGATAAAGATTTGAGCATATGATCTAGAAAGGCGACTCCTGTTTTAGATTCGAAAAAACCTGAACCATCAAGGTTCACCTTCACATAAATGTCGGTCTCGCTCGTTTTTCTAGTGACTTCAGCTATTCTCATTTTTCATTCTCCTTATTGCTTCTAGGGCAGAGGGTAACTCATTAACTGAGGGCAAAACCAAGTCACATCCATATTTGAGAAAACTATCTAAAAGCGCTTCGTCTAGACTCGAAAAGCGATAAACTCCAGCGAACAGAAAACGAGGATCAGTCTTCCGAGCTTCAGTAACCATCATAGCGTCTTCCGCAGAGTCTCCAACATACAAAATAAATTTAAGAGAGTTAAGTGCTTCAGCGGATTTAAAAAGCGAGAAAGGATTCGGCTTCCCAAGATTAACCTTCAAACCTTCATTCAAATATTCTTTTTGCGCTTTTTGTATGCAATCAAGAAATATTAAGGCGTCACGCTTGAAACGAACTAGGAGATTTACTAAAATGTATTCTGCGGGTTTGAACCGGCTTCCCGAAGCTATTCCAAGGTTAGGTTTGCCCAAAATCGACACTAACCGATCTAAAGTCTCAGGACTTATGATGTTTTTCTCATTTTCAATCAGGCCTAAACCCTTATAGAACTTGGGTTCGAAACCGTATGTTTCTTTGAATAAATTTGAACCTTCGAAGAACTCCTCAAATAAAGTTGCAATAATGCTTTTACCAACCTCCGGCGGATCGTAAAGGAAACATTTCAAAGCATTAAAGAACTTAACATTGTCTGAAGTTTCTACTAATTTTTTGTCAACTGATTCTGCGCCAGTGGAATCGAGAAAGCCCGTGAACTCCTTTAATTGTTCAACAAGCTCTCTAAAGATTTGCTCATCTAATTCATTAGGCTTAAATTCTTTTTTAGCGGCTTCTTTAACTAAAATAAAACGTTTAAAGATGTCAGATTGCCACATTGCTTTCTCTATGAGTTTTTCAAGTCTGTCTCGAATTTTTTTTGGTAGATTACATAAAATGAACATTAGAATTCCATAAACGATGTCCCAATCATTGTTGAAACCGCCACTTTTCCTGAAAAGAAATAATATCTCTTCTGAGATTAGGTTATCGGGAACAGAACATTCGGTTAGACCTTCGATTATGTAGGTGACTGTTTTTGAGATGGCTTTGTTGTATGAGTCTTTTATGTCTACAAGTACGCCGTCACAATCAAAGACGATGGCGTCCACTTCTTTTAGTTGGTTTAGACTATTCACTTTAACGTAAGCCACTTCACCGTTTAGGTTTATCGTCACATATTCTTTAGTCAACATTCTTATTCAAAACCTCATCTAATTCAATAAGAAACTTCTCCATCATATGAGACGGAGCCACTGTAACCCTTAAACAATTCTGCAAATTCAAGACGCGACCTATGTTCCTTACGATTATGCCTTTTTGTAAAAGCTCTTCGTACACTATGTCTGAGCTTTTCTCAGTTTGAAAGAGAACAAAATTTGTTTCAGAATCAAACGCGTGGACGCCGTCTATTTGGTTAAGTCTTTTTATGAGTTTTTCCCGCTCAATTTTCAGTTTTTCAGTAGCATCTTTTATGACATGAATCTTCTCCAGCATTTTCACGGACGCCTTTAACGTAACTAGAGAAACATTATAGGGCAACTGAAACCTTTCATCTATAACCGTTGCAAGATCCTGATTCGCAATCGCGTAACCAATCCTTAAACCGGCTAAACCGAAAACCTTAGAGAAGGTTCTAAAAACAATTAAGTTTTCAGCTTTCTCGGCAAGGTTTACAACAGAACCTCTAGAAAAATCTGCATAAGCTTCGTCTACGGCAACAATACCGTCAAAACCTTCAGTTAAACACAGAAAATCTTCGCGGTTAAAAAGGTTAGCAGTTGGGTTATTCGGAGAACACAGAAAAATTATCTTTGCCCTAGGAGTGACGGAAGCCAGGATTCTCTTCGTATCAAGAGAGAAATCATCTTTAAGAGGAACAGCTTTGTATTTTGCACCTTGAATCTTTACACATCTTTCATATATGGAAAAAGTTGGTGTAATTGAAATTGCCTCATCGTCTTTGGTGAGAAACATTCTAGACACCAAATCGATAAATGGGTCGCTACCTGGGCCTATCACAATTTCTTTTGTTGAAACATCTAGATATCTACTTATGGCTTGCTTCAGCTCTACAGTTTCATCTCTTGGATAAATCCGAGGGTCGATTTCTTCTATGACTTCTCTTAATATGTTTCGAATGAAATCTAGTGGAACAAAAAAGTTTTCGTTAGAGTTAAGTTTCAAGATTTCTGAAGAAGGCTTATTTAATTTACGCGCTAAGCCTTCAATTGTTTCTCCAACATCGTAAAACCCCAATTTCTGAGCATCGATCAAAAATTGTCTGAGCGCCTTTCTGCGGCCGCTCATTCTTGAAACCTCCCTTCCGCAGCCAATGTATGATTCATTAAACCTTCGCTTTCAGCAAGAGTTCTAATACTGTTCTTAATCATTAAGAGACCTTCCTTTGAGCATTCAACAACATTGACTCGTTTAATGAAGTCTAGAACTGAAAGACCCGAAAAAATTCGGCTAAATCCACCTGTTGGAAGAACATGATTTGTTCCTAGGCAATAGTCGCTTGCAGATACCGGCGTATATTCACCAAGCAGAATTAGCCCTGCCGAAGTTATCTTTTGAGCTATGTCTTTGGCGTTTTCCGTTCTTATTTCGAGATGTTCAGGTGCGAACTCGTTGATAAATGCGACTGCTTCTTCCACATTGTTGCTTTTTAACACTAAACCATTTCTTAACAATGTCTGAGCTACTGTTTCTTTGTTTGGTACGGACATGAGTATTCTCTCGAGCTCTTTAATGGTGTTTCTTGCAAACTTTGTGGATGTAGTTACCAGAATCAGGACGCTATCAACTCCGTGTTCTGCTTGAGAAATCATATCTAAAGCAACAGTACGTGGATTGGCTGATTCATCAGCAAGAATAAGTATCTCACTTGGTCCTGCTACTAAGTCTATAGGTACGTCTTGTGACACAAGCATTTTGGCTGTTTGAACGAAAATGTTGCCTGGCCCAACTATCTTCTCAACCGGTTTAATTGTTTCAGTTCCATAAGCCAAGGCTGCAACTGCTTGGGCGCCACCAACCCTATAGATTTCGTCAACTCCAGAGACATCTGCAGCTACAAGCGTTAAAGGATTAATTTCGCCACCCTTTTTGGGCGGAGAGCAAACAACAATTCTTGGAACGCCGGCAACTTTCGCAGGAACAACCGTCATAATCAAAGTGCTTGGATAAGCAGCTCCTCCTCCCGGAACATAGCAGCCTACGCTTTGAAACGGACGGATGTCTCTGCGAATTCTTATACCTTCGTATTCATATTCGTAAATAATTCGTGCCAATAGATCTTTTTCTAATGTTTCAACACGGTTTTTCGCAAACTTTACTGCAGATATTTGTTCTTCGTCAACTTTCTTGTAAGCTCTTTCAATCTCTTCTCGGCTTACGCATAAACCTTTCGAAGTCAATTTTACGCAGTCAAATTTCATAGTAAATTCAAAAAGGGCCTCGTCTCCTCGTTTTCTAACTTCATCAATAATCGGTTTTACTGATGCAGCGATGCCTAAATCAATCTTTTTAGCTCTCGGCCATCTCTTTTCCAAAACGTCTTTAGAAATATCTGAAACCCTCAAAATTTTGAGAATATTTTTATTCAGTTCTCTTCATCTCCTCATCTATCTCGTCAAGTGGCAAAACCTGTCTAGGTTCATACACGACTAACCCTTGCGCTAGTCTTCTTAACGTTGGCAGAACCTCCAAGAAACGGTCTTTTTCAATCACTGTGTTAACTGAATACCAGTTTTCATCTGAAAGCGATGCAATTGTTGGCCTTTTTAATGCAGGTAGGTTTTTCAGGAGTTCTGATAGGTTGTCTCGATGAACATTTACAAATATGTGAAGTTTTTTTCTTCCATCCACAACTCCTTTTAAAAGTGTTAATATGTCAAAGATTTTCTCTTGTTTCGCAGGGTTTTTCAAGGATTTCTTGTTGGCAATGAGTACGGCTGTTGACTCCATAAATGTTTCAATTACTTTCAAGTCGTTCTGCTCAAGTGAGGTCCCGGTCTCAATCACTTCAATTATAGCATCAGCGTTTTCAGGAGGCTTAGCTTCAGTGGCTCCAAACGACAAGTAGAGAGCAACCTTCTCGTTTTCACCTTTTTTCCACCATGGAGTAATCATAAGCGGCTCCTTGTCGCCATAGAGCCTAGAGTAAACAGGGCTACTCTTCAAAAATTCAGATGAAAGGTTAAGATATTCAGTTGAGACTCTGATAATTTTTTCCTCACGTGAAAAAACCTCTAAAAGATCGGAAAGAGAATTTATTGATGACCATGATTTGGGCACAGCTAAAACGAGCTGAACCTTAGAATATTCAAGGTCTAAAAGGAACTTTACATCAGCGCAGCTTTCACGTAGCCAATCAAGACCAGTTATGCCCACATCTTGCAATCCTTCGCTGACAAATATCGGTATTTCCTGTGGTCTAAGAATTTTCAACTCTATTTTGGGATCATTTATCGTTGGGCGATAAGTACGTTCTCCTCCAGAGATTACGTATCCTGCGCGTTCTAGGGTTCTGAATGTTGCCTCAGCCAGGTGTCCCTTCGGTATCGCAAATCTAACTTTTTCCATCATTCAACACCTTAACTCTGCAAGATTTACACTGCAAATATGAAAAAAGCATGGTATTTAACTTCCAAAAAACCTTTGAATTTTTCTAATAAAAACAAAATTGCTAGAGGGTCAGAGAAAAAAGAGCCGGCAAAATAGGAAATTTGCGTTGATAATTTTAGGAAGTCTGATAACCTAAGAATGAAAACAATCGCCTCTTATGAACGCAATCCCTCACTGCACACACCACTCGAAAAATAGGGTCTAACACATTTTATTTAAACTTTTCTCTTTATTTCATATACTTCGACAAGGCTGTCTTAGCGTCTAAGCCTTCATGGACGATTCCACATAAAACCCTAACCATTTTAGCTGGATGCTTATGTTGAAAAACGTTTCTTCCTGCGGCAGCTCCAGATCCGCCTGCGCATATTGAATCGTAGACCATTTGGCAGAACTCTTCATCTGTCCTTGTCTTAGGACCGCCAGCCATGACTACTGGAACTGGACAACCTTTCACAACTTCTCTGAATGTTTCTTCGCTTCCAGTATAATTAGTCTTGACGATGTCTGCACCCAGCTCAGCGCCTACACGAGCAGCATGCTTAACGACGTCTACATCGTATTCGTTTTTTATCTTCTCTCCTCGTGGGTACATCATCGCTACTAATGGCATACCCCACTCTTCACATATTTTTGCTGTTTCTCCCAAGATCTTCAGTTGTTCAGGCTCGGTGTTAGACCCAACATTTATGTGAATTGAAACCGCATCTGCGCCCAATTTTATTGCTTCAATGACATCGGCTACTAACACTTTATTATTTGGATCTGGCCCCAACACAGTACTACCTGAAAGATGTAGTATTAACCCAATGTCTCTGCCGTAGCCTCTGTAACCAGCCTTTATTATTCCTTTATGCTCCAGAACTGCGTTTGCTCCACCTTCTGCAGCTTGATTAACAATGTCCCTCATATCTTGAAGCCCTTGAATGGGACCAACGGTTAAACCGTGATCCAAAGGGATAATCACTGTCCTCTTTGTATTTCTGTCCATTATGCGGTCGATTCTGATTCTCTTTCCGATTTCTGTCAAATTTATTCACCACTTTCTGATATTACATTCTTATAATAAACACGAACTTCATAAAAATCTTAGCTTTTATCAACATAAACAAATTTAAACGAGGAAAATTTTGTCTAATAGGGGAAACGATGAAAACCAAAATGAAAAGAAAAATAATTAGAGCGCAAGAGGAAGATAAAATTTGAGAGAACTCTGGATAAAAGTTCATCCAGCCTTACCAAAACTGGAAAAAGAGGCACTGATCCAGAAGACGGCGGAAATCTGTACAGCGCATTTAACTGAGGTAGAGGACGCGCTATTAGCTAGAAAATCTGGTAGTAAGAACATTGTATGCTCCACTGAGGATGGAGATATCGTTCTTCTGAAAGAGATTAGAGAAATTCCGAAATTTAAGAAAAGAGGGAAAAAAACTTCTGTTATTGTAACTGTTAAATCAAAGGGTGATGAAAAGAAAATAGTAACTTGGGCCGAAGCTGGAACTGATTATGTTGTAGCTATGTGCCCAGATTGGAAGATCATACCTCTAGAAAATCTTATAGCGTCGATTCATGGAAAAAGCAAACTTCTAGCCTTTGTTTCCAATGTCCAAGAAGCGAAAATAGCTCTTGAAACTTTAGAAATTGGTGTGGATGGAATCGTCGCAGATCTTTCAGATGTCTATGAGATAATGAAGATTTACAAAACCATGCAGGCCATTAAGACAAGGAGGCCTGAATTGGAATCTTCAGAAACGATCAGGCTTCTCCCAGCTAAAGTTACCGAGATAAAGCCTATCAATGCGGGTGCACGGGTATGCATAGATACATGTGACATAATGAGAGAAGGCGAAGGCATACTTGTCGGATGCCAATCCTCAGGTCTCTTCCTTATAGAAGCTGAAGTTCATGAGACACCGTTTGTTGCTCCTCGTCCCTTCCGTGTGAATGCAGGTTCTATTGCGCTTTATGTTCTTGCACCAAGCGGTAAAACACGATACCTTTCAGAGTTAAAGGCTGGAGACGAAGTTCTCATTGTTGATCGCTATGGAAAGAATAGAACAACAAATATTTGTAGGGTTAAGATAGAGTGGAGACCACTCACACTTATTGAAGCGGAATGTGAGGGAAAAAAGTTTAAGACTATAGTTCAAAATGCGGAAACAATCAGAATTGTGACTGAGAATGGAAGTAAATCTATGAAGGATTTAACAGCGGGCGATAAAGTTCTTTTACATTTAAAGGAAGGAGGCAGACATTTCGGCACACTTGTCAAAGAAGAGAAAGTGATTGAAAGATGAGGCCAAGAATTTGCGTTCCTTTGCCTATCAAAACGTTTTCTGACATTATACCAATGATTCGAAGAGCTGAAAATGTGGGGGCAGATTTAATTGAGATCCGTTTTGACTATATGGGCATAAATGATTTGAGCAGCATGAATAGATTTGAAGGAGTGGTTGAGCAATCTTCTCTTCCACTCATCGCTACCAATAGACAATACGAGCAGGGAGGAAAGTGCCTTCAAAACGAAGATTTGAGGGTTAAAACATTGATTAAGTCTGCCGAACTAGGGTTTCAATATGTAGATTTGGAGTTAACTACGAGAGATTTGAATGCGATAGTTCACAGTGTGAGGAATTATGGTGCTAAGCCGATCTTGTCTTTCCACGATTTCAACGGCACCCCTGCATTATCCCAGATGGAGAAAATCGTCAAAGAACAACGTAAAACGGGAGCTGAAATCTGTAAACTGGTAACAACTGCCAACAGTGTTGAGGACAGCATTCAATGCTTGCTTTTCACGAAAAAGATGAGTGAGATAACTAAAATTGTCTGTTTTGCAATGGGTAGAGATGGTGTATTATCCAGGATTTTATCGCCTTTTTTCGGTTCCTACTTCACTTTCGCTTCGTTAAAGAGCGGATTAGAAACCGCTCCTGACCAAATTTCCATAACCGAACTGAAAAAGATTTACCGAAAATTGGGTGTCATTGAATGAACATTTCAGCAACAACAAAGGTTTGCGCGTTGATTGGGGATCCTGTGGCGCATTCTCTGAGTCCTTCTATTCAGAATGCAGCTTTTCAGTATCTTAATTTGAACTATGTTTACGTTGCATTCAATGTTAAGAAAGAGAACCTTGAAAAGGCAGTTTCAGGTATGCGAAGTTTGAATATGCATGGATTAAATGTAACCATGCCTCACAAGATGAACGTGATTCAATATCTTGATCAGATAGATGAAACAGCAAAAAACATTGGCTCAGTTAATACGGTGCTGAATAAAGAGGGAACACTAATCGGTTATTCCACAGATGGAATCGGCGCATTAAATGCTCTAAAATACAACAAAGTGAGCCCATCAAACAAGAAAATTGTAATATTAGGCGCAGGAGGCGCATCTAGAGCAGTCTCTTTTAATATAGCGAAGGAATCTAAAGAACTTGTGGTCCTAAATAGAACAGTAGAAAAGGCCGAAAACCTTGTTAAGGATCTATCAAGCCTTTTAGGAAAAAGCGTAAAGGTGAAAGCGAGAAGCTTAAAAGAAACCAATCTAAAAACGGAGTTGGAAGACGCTGACATAGTTATCAATGCTACTTCTATAGGAATGCATCCTAGAGAAAACGAGACGCCGATTAATCCGATCCTTTTGCGTCCTAGTATGGTCGTTTTCGATTTAGTTTATGATCCTTTTGAAACCAGATTGCTTAAAGACGCGAAAAAAGTGGGAGCGAAAACCATCAACGGTTTAGACATGCTTATTCATCAAGGCGCATCTTCTTTCGAAATATGGACTGGAAAAAAAGCGCCAGTCGAAGTTATGATGAAAGCAGCCATGGCAAAATTGAAAGCGAAAAAGGAGAAATGAACGAATGTATCATGGGAAAGCCATCGCATATGGCGCTATAACGGTTATTAACGCTATTTCTTGCGGCTTAGGCGCAGCCTTAGGCATAGATTTGAAAACTGAAGCTTCAGTCAAATTGACCAATGAGCCAAGACGGATTGAAGGTCGGATTTTATCAGATCCAGAAGAGAATACGAGTTTAATTGAAAAAGTAGTCAGCCGCGTTCTGAGATATTTCCATCTCGAAGATGAATATGGCGCATTTGTAGAAACCAGATCAAATATTCCGATAGCCCGTGGATTAAAAAGCAGTAGTGCCGCGGCTAACGCAGTTGCGCTTGCAGTTTTTGATGCTTTAGGGGTGGATGTTGACGACTTCGCCGCTGTGAATCTTGGGGTTGATGCGGCTATCGAGGCAGGTATCACGATTACTGGCGCCTTCGATGACGCTTGTGCTTCCTATTTTGGAAACATCGTAATCACTGATAACTACGAAAGAAAAATTTTGAAACAATTTTTCGTGAAGGATAAGTATCCAGTTCTGATTTATGTGCCTCCAATAAAGGCTTATACGGCGGAGTCCAACATTGAAGGGATGAAACTAATAGCTAACGAAATAAAGTTGCTTCATAAATTGGCGTGTCTAGGCGAATATTGGCCAGCAATGACTCTTAATGGTTTTGTTTACTCAGCAGTTCTTGGTTATGACGACAAAATAGCCGTAGATGCTTTGGCTGCTGGTGCGATCGCTGCAGGTTTATCAGGCAAAGGTCCATCCGTTGCTGCTATTGTTCCTCAAGACAAAGTTGAAAGTGTCAAAGACGCTTGGAAGAAGTATAGTGGTGAAGTGATCGAAGCAAAGATTAACAGCGAAAAGGCACATGTTCTGTCGTGATAAATTTGACTGATCTTATTGTGAAAGAAAAAAGCAATCTGACTGGAACTGTTAAGGCTCCTCCTTCAAAGGCTCAAACTCATCGAGCTTTCATCGCATCTTCACTTTCAGAGGGGCTTTCCGTGATAAGAGAGGCTCTTATTTCTGATGATACTTTGGCTACGGTTGATGCTTGTCGTATGATAGGCGCAAATATCGAAAAAACTGAAAACAACATATTCAAGGTTCATGGTGTATCTAAGCCTCTTACGCCTGAAGATGTTATCAACTGTCGAAACTCAGGCTCAACGATGCGGTTTTTTACACCGATCTGCGCCTTAGCTGACGGGGTTTCAGTGTTAACAGGCGGGGAGAGCCTTCGTAAAAGGCCTATGGGCCCTCTATTGAATGCTTTGAGGCAGCTCGGCGTCCGTTGCTACTCCACTAGAATGGATGGGTATCCGCCCGTTGTTGTCTTTGGCGGAGGAATAAAAGGAGGGAAAGCTTCAATCCAGGGAGATGTGAGCTCCCAGTTTGTTTCAGGTTTATTGTTGGCTACCCCTATGGCTCGAAATGACACAGACATCGTTCTGTCCACTTCTTTGGAATCTAAGCCCTATGTAGAAATCACGGTTGATATTCTCCGAAAACATGGAGTAAATATCGAGATTAACCATGATTACAAGCAGTTTCACGTGTCTTGTAAACAGCGATATACTCCATTTAATCACCTTATAGAAGGCGACTATTCTTCTGCAGCTTTTCTCTTAGCTGCCGCAGCAATTACCAACTCGCATCTGAAAGTGGAAAATCTCAAAGAAGATACGCTTCAAGGCGACCGCATAATTGTTAACGTACTTGAAAAAATGGGCGTTCAAATAAAAACAGGCAGGAACCACATTGAAGTTCAAGGTGTGGAGAACTGTTTGAGCCCTATAAACATTGATATGCACGATTACCCAGATTTAGTTCCAATATGCGTGGTATTGGCATGTTTAGCAAAGGGAAAATCTGTGATTCGGGGAGTAAAGCGGTTACGTTTCAAGGAATCAGACCGGATAGACGCCCTGATCAGTGAGTTAACTAAGATGGGAGCCATAATTAACGCATTTAACGATAACCTGGAGGTTACAGGTGGGAGAAAGCTTCATGGGACAGACATTGATTCTCATGGAGATCACAGAATTGCTATGGCGTGCACAGTCGCTGCTTTGGCTGCTGCGGGGAATGCAGTTGTTCACGGGATTGAATGCATAAATAAGTCTTATCCAGATTTTGTTAATGATATTTGCTCCTTAGGGGGGAATATTGTTGAACGGTAACTCCATAGGAAAAGCCTTAGTGTTCACATGTTTCGGCGAAAGCCACGGTTCTTGCATAGGAGCAATCATAGATGGATGTCCACCAGGCTTGCGATTAACTGAAGACGATGTCCAAATAGAATTGAACAAACGGAGACCTGGCTTCACATCTGCGAGTACGAAGAGAAAAGAGCTAGACCGTGTCGAGATTCTTTCAGGAGTGTATAATGGTTACACCACGGGCGCACCTATATGCATGACTATTAAAAACTATGATGTTGACTCGAAACCCTATGAAATAATCAAGGACAAACCCCGCCCAGGTCATGCAGACTATCCAGCTTACGTTAAATATGGTGGATACAATGATTATCGAGGTGGAGGCAGGTTTTCAGGCCGTGTTACGGCAGCCTACGTTATGGCTGGCGCAATCGCAAA
Organism: Bathyarchaeia archaeon; assembly: GCA_038826015.1. Classification (GTDB taxonomy): domain Archaea; phylum Thermoproteota; class Bathyarchaeia; order Bathyarchaeales; family DTEX01; genus JAWBOR01. The sequence goes on along the minus strand of JAWBOR010000002.1, from coordinate 7,039 downwards.
GAAGCTTTTAGGTTTAATAGGGGTTGAAGTATTAGCCCACACTGTACAGATTGGAAATGTGAAGGTTTTTAGAGAGGTCCCATACGAAGAGATTCGTAGAAACGTTTATCTGAACCCCGTCCGGTGCGCGGTTCCAGAGACAGCGGCTCTCATGGAAAAAGAGATACTTAAAACGGCAAAAGAGAGAGATAGCCTTGGTGGAATAGTTGAGGGGATCGTTTTAAACGTTCCGGCTGGTTTAGGCGAACCCATATTTGATTCCTTAGACTCTGAGATTGCCAAAATGTTGTTTAACATTCCAGCCGTTAAGGGCGTTGAATTCGGAGCTGGCTTTAAAACGGCTTCCATGAAAGGGTCAGAGAATAATGACTCATACTTTTTGAAAAACGGAGAGGTCATTACGTTATCAAATAACGCTGGTGGAATTTTGGGCGGAATCTCAACTGGTATGCCGATTATTGTGAGAGTCGCATTTAAGCCGACGTCTTCTATCTCTAAGCGGCAGAAAACTGTTGACCTAAGCCGAATGGAGGAAACAGAAATCGAACTCACAGGCAGACATGATCCATGCATCGTCCCTAGAGCTGTGCCAGTAGTAGAATCATGCTTGGCTTTTGCCTTGGCTGACCATGCAATTAGATGTGGAAAAATGCCAAAAGTTGTTAAGAGAAAACTGTGATGTGGAAGAAAACCTCTTTGTTCTATGTGATTGCTGATGATTTCACTGGGGCTTGCGACGTCGGTGTTCAGTTTAAGAAGTTAGGATTGGAAACATTGATTCTTACGATTGAAGTTCGTCTAGACAAATCAAAAAGTGATTTTGATGTACTCGTATTAGATACTGAGAGTAGGAATGTTGTTCCTGATATAGCCTATAAGAAGACAAGAGAAGCTATAAAAGCTTTGAATAAAACTGGTGCCAGATTAGTTTATAAAAAGATTGATTCGACTCTTAGAGGAAATATTGGAGCAGAAATCGACGCGGTTCTGGATGAAATGGATGCGAAGGCAATTCTTGTGGCGCCATCTTTTCCCGCATTAGGCAGAACAGTCATAAACGGATACCTATTAGTTAACAATACGCCCTTAGAAAAAACTGACTTTGCCCAAGACCCATTGAATCCCGTAAAAGAATCACATGTTGCAACCTTAATCAAACATCAAACTCGAAGAAAGATAGGTGAATTAAGCTTGTCAAAGGTTAGAAGCGACTTTGAATCATTAACAAAGGAAATTCAGAAACTAATTGAAGCCGGAAAAGAAATAATCGTAAGTGATGCGGAAACTCAAGAAGATTTAGCTGCAATCGCAAAAGTTTCAGCAGCCTGCAACATTTTGCCCTGTGGTTCTGCGGGCTTGGCAACAGAGGTTTCGCGCTTATTGATTTCGAGACTACGTGGTTCAAGTTTGCTTGTTGTTTCTGGGAGCGTGAACAATGTTACGTTAAATCAGATAAGAACCGCGGAAAAAGAGTTATGTGTAAATGTGCTTGAGCCAGATATCTTTGGGATCTTTTTGAGTAAAGAAAAATGGGATATCGCAATTGATAATCTTAAGCGCGAAGCAGAAAAGGCTATTGTAGAGGGCAAAGACATCATAATAAGATTAGCTAGATCAAAAAGCCTTGTTTCAGAAATTCAGATGATTAGTAAAAAACGCGGGATGAGCAAATTAGAAATTCGAGATAGACTTCTTTCAATTCTAAGCGAATGTTTCCAAAAGATTATTGAAAATTATAGGTTTATTGGCTTAATTCTCATAGGCGGTGATACAGCTGCACGAACAATGAAAGTCCTAGGTGCCGAAGGGTTCAGAATTGAAAAAGAGATTTTACCAGGTGTCCCATTAGGTAGAATATTAGGGGGCAACCATGAAGGATTACGGGTCGTTACCAAAGCCGGCGGGTTCGGTGATAAATATGCGCTCGTGAAGATTATGAAATATTTGAAGGACGGTGAGATTAAATGAAGCCAATTGTTGGAATAACGATGGGCGACGCTGCAGGCATCGGTCCTGAAATAATTGTGAAAACACTATCATTGAAAGAAATCTATGAAATTTGTCGTCCTGTTGTTATAGGTGACTCGAAGGTTATTGAACTGGCCGCGAAAATTGTTAACGTGACTCTGAAGGGCAATCCTATACTTAAAATAGAAGGGGCAAAATTCGAGTTTGGCACGATAGATGTTGTTGACCTAGATAACGTAGACCTGGAAGCACTTAAACCTGGCAAAATCGACTCAATGGCTGGTAAAGCAGCTTTTCAATACATTGAGAAAGCTGTTGATTTGGCATTGAGAAATGAGATTCATGCCATTGCAACCGCGCCTATCAATAAAGAAGCGATGAACAAGGCCGGATACAATTATGCAGGGCACACTGAACTTTTGGCGCATCTAACCCGTACGAAGGATTATGCTATGATGCTTATGGTGGATTCCTTCAGGGTTGTCCATGTCACAACACATTTATCTTTAAGAGAAGCTTGCAAAATGATAAAAAAAGAACGGGTTCTTAAAGTAATAAGGCTCACGAATAAGGCTTTATATGACATGGGTATAAAGAAACCTAGGATCGCTGTAGCTGGATTAAACCCTCACGGAGGAGAAGGTGGACTTTTCGGCTTTGAAGAAATCAAGGAGATTGCACCAGCGGTTGAGGAAGCGAAAAAAGAAGGAATTAACGCTGTGGGACCGTTACCTCCTGATACAGTTTTCGTTAGGGCAAGAGGGGATGCTTTTGACGCCGTTATCGCAATGTATCACGATCAAGGACACATACCCATAAAGTTGCTGGGTTTGAAATGGGATGAGAATAAAGGCGAATGGACTTCAATAAGTGGCATAAACGTAACGATTGGGCTCCCTATAATACGCAGTTCAGTCGACCATGGAACGGCGTTCGGAAAGGCTTGGAAAGGAACTGCTGATCCACAAAGCATGATCGAGGCTGTCAAATTCGCAGCACAGATGGCGAAGACGAAAATCCTTAAGCAATGAATCCTTTTTTTAAAAAAAAAAGGTGTGTGACTATGAGAAGACCGATATCTGGTCTTTTGAAAGAAGAAGACTTGTTTCTGTTTGTTGATTATTATGAGCTGACATCTGGAAAATGTAATCTTGACCATGGAGTAAACCAAGTGATAACTGAAACCTATTTTTTCCGAGACATCCCTAAGTATTTGGGTTCCTACATTCTTGTTGCAGGGCTTGAACAGTTTGCCAGCTATATCGAGATATTGAACAGGGGCTTAAGTAAAAAGCATCGTGAATGGCTTAGGAAAACTTCTGGCAAGGATTTAGATGAATCATTTCTTGAATATCTTGAAAACTTCGAGTTTAAAGGAGATGTTTATGCAATTCCAGAGGGAACACCTGTTTTCCCAAATGAACCTGTAATTAACGTAACTGGTCCTTCTATTGACGTGCAAATCTTCGAGACGTATTTGCTTAATGTGATGAATTTTGAAAGCTTAATAGCTACAAAAACTTCAAGGATTGTGTATGCGGCGCTGGGTCGCAAGATTGTTTTTTCTTCAGATTTATCTAGACCGGTCATCGATTTTGGTGCTAGGCGTGCTCATGGCAGAGACGCAGCTGTTTTAGGTGCTAGGGCAGCTTACATTGGTGGAGCAAGCGCAACTTCTTTAGTTATTGCCTCTTTGATGTGGGGTATCCCTTATGTAGGCACTATGCCTCATAAATTCATTGAAGAGCGTTACAGAGGCAAAGGAACATTCAAAGATTCTGAATCCCTCGCTTTTAGAGAATACGCAGAAAGTTTCCCCCATAACACAATTACCCTCACTGATACTTATGAGACAATTGAAGGCATAAAAAATTCTGTCAAAATTGGACGCGAACTGAAAGAGAAAGGGTATGAATTGGCAGGAATCCGATTAGACAGCGGTGACCCAGTTGAATTGAGCAAAAAATCAAGAGAGATCCTTGACGAAGCTGGTTTAAAAAATGCAAAGATTTTCGCCAGTGACCGCCTTGACGAGTTTGTGATAGCTGATATGTTAGCGAAAGGGGCGCCGATAGATGGGTTCGGTGTTGGAACTAAACTGATCACTGGTGCAAACTATAATTCGCTTACAAGAGAAGGCGGCATCTCGGCTCTTGACGGTATTTATAAATTGGCTGAAACAACAGATGAATTTGGTAGGCCTGTCCCGTCAATGAAGTTTACAAGCAGCGAAGAAAAGGCAACTTTGCCTGGAAGAAAACAGACCTGGAGACGATTTAAGAATGGAAAATATTTTGAGGATATAATAACCCTTTGGGACGAGAAGATAGATGACGCTCAATCTTTATTGATTCCGATCATATTGAAAGGCGAGTTCGTCTACGATTTTCCAGAGCCGAAAGATATCAGAGAATATTCCAGGAAGCAACTTTCCATGCTTCCAGAAAAATACAAGAAACTCAGAAATAGCGCGGTTTATCCAGTAAAAATCAGTGAAAAACTGAAAAAACTGAAGAACGAACTCTATGAGAAATACCGTCTAGAATACTTAACATAAGAATATTATTGAAAACTTCATATGGCAGTTTCGTGTCTTGTTTTTTCTTCTTCTAATTTTATCCACCATTCTGGAACCTTAGCGTTTTGAATCGTATCCCATGGATCGAAGGGTTTTATGTCTAAGACTGGTGTGCCGTCGAAGGCGTCAAGTCTGCGAACAGTCAAGATGTTGCCCTTTACTTTCAGGAGTTCAACTAATGTTAACCCTATGGGATTCGGACGGTTCGGCGTCCGCGTCGCAAAAACCCCGAGAAGAGGCATGTCAACCCTGCCCCTGGGATGAACCTTCAGTATCCTTCGTTCGCTATCTGGGATTTTGTGCATCCAAAATATTATGAATAAATGCGAAAAGTCTTCGATGCCCTCTAAGGCTTTTGTAAGTTCTTCGTAGAGAACTATCTCAGAAACGTCACTTCTATCCTTAACTTTGTTTCCAACAGCCTTCGTTTTGACGAAACCTATAGGTTTTAACTCAATTTTTTCAATCATTGACAATTTCATCACTCAGATCTCTGGCATGTGCCCGAATTTATATATATATGTTTCAGATTTAGTAGCTAGAAAACATGTTGAAAGTTGGGCATAGAGGGGCGAGAGCCTATGAACCCGAGAATACGTTGCGGAGCTTCCAGAAAGCTATAGATCTCGGCGTTGATGCTGTGGAGTTGGATGTTAGAAGAACTAAAGATAACGAATTAGTTGTTATTCACGATGCGGAAGTCGATAAAACCACAAACGGAAAAGGCTTAGTCAACATGCTCACATTAAGAGAAATAAAACAGCTTGATACAGAAAAGGGCGAAAAAATACCTACTTTGGAAGAAGCCCTTGATTTTTTAGACAAAAAAGTGAAGATTATTATAGAACTAAAAGAAGTAGGCTACGAAGATAAAGTGCTAAATCTGATCAAGAAGAAGAAGTTAGAGAAAAACGTAATAATCGTTTCCTTTCATGAAGAATCTCTGAGAAGGGTTAAAGAAGTCAACAACGAAGTCGAAACTGGCTTAATCTATGTTCAACACAAAAATCCGATAAAAGCAGCTTTAGAATTGAAAGCAAATTATCTGCTTCCGCTGTACCGTTTTGTTCATACGGCTAATGTGCAGAAGGCGCATGAAAACGGCTTGAGGATAATCGTCTGGACGATAAACACGCGTGAAGAAGCGTTGGAATATGCAAAGAAAGGCGTAGACGGCATAGCGAGCGACAAACCCGACATACTGAAAACGGAATAAAGATATTATGCTTATCCGTTTACTTCATAGGAAAGATCGGTTCAAGACCTTCACTTCTCTCAGCTACCTGCTTAGCCTCCTTCTCCGATAACGGCTTAAATTGCTCAGCTGCATCGCATGCCCACTATAGAAGCTCAGCATGGCTTGGGCTTACTGCAGCTGTGATTGGAAGCGAAAGAGTGAAACGCAAAGCCAAAGATACCTCTTCAAAGTTTTCCCATGGAGGTTTTTATGCCGATGCATAGAAGCCGTTGTTAAAAAAAGAAACTGCCTATAAGTTGATGCTGTCCTACATACTTTATATTCCGGTATTGTTCCCACGTTTCGTATTGGTATTTTTAGAATGATTAATATCCACTTTTTGTATCAGCTCTTCTGTCTCGCGATTTCTTAATCTCCTCGATCGAATGTCGAGTAAAAGCATAAAAAGATATGGCGCCAACAAATATAAACTGGCGAATAGTGGATTTTGAAATAACATAGACATACTAAACAATGCCTCGATAGAGTGCCCTTCTGTAGTAAGAAGCAGAACATCTTTTATCCAAAAGGAAAAAACCGTCAAGATCAAACAGACAAAAAACTGAATAAGCACACTTGTTTCTTTTCCGAGAAGGATTGAAGGAATTACTGATGACAGGACGAAGATCCATGCGAAAGCATGAATAAAGATTATTGTATCCACTTTGGATAAAAGCCAAGCACTTATTGTTGAGGGCCAAAAAGTATTAAGAAATGCTATAAAAGTGAGGACAGCTGTTTGAGTAAATAGTTGGTAGGTAATCATTAAAGCCCAAGCAACAGAAATGTATACTGGTGTAAATGTTGCTTTCCCCATTTTTGACATGTGTACATATACTTGATATAATATTTATTTTTTATGAAGTGCCAATAGCTGTTGGTGCTCCACTCAGCAGGAGTCCATACTTTAAAAAAAAGGAGAATGGAAAATGATGAGATTACTATGTTACTCTGCGGATGTAAGTATCAAGGCCTAAATGTTTATGGCATTCTAATTTGCAAATGTAAAATTCATGACGAAAGAAGAATGAGAAAACGACCATTTTGGTCAAAAATTGAGTGAGTCAAGTCCTAAATTAACAATTTTATTCTTTCAGTAAACTTTTTTAAGCAAATTTTACATCTAATAATCGCCAGCAGATGATTCAATTTATCTAAAAGAAAGCGGGGTGGGGTAGCCAGGTTTAACCCGCTGGGCTCATAACCCAGAGATCGGTAGTTCAAATCTACCCCCCGCTACTAAATCAATTATATGC
>JAWBOR010000001.1:0-46039 GCA_038826015.1 Bathyarchaeia archaeon | reverse complement strand
ACCATTCCGCTCAGATTTGCTGAGGCCACAATGTTCTGTATCTTTAGCTCGGGTTTGCTGATGATCACTATTCCGCTTTTTTTAAGTTCTTTAATGACTTTCATGACAGCTCCTCGAGCTTCTCTTTCAGATTTGGCACCTGTGCAAACCATCTTACCTGAATTGAAGATTAAAGTAGCTGTTTTCGGCCGTTTCAGCCTAAAAACCAGTCCTGGAAATTGCTCTGGTCGATATTCTACGCCTGGATAACCCTTAACCACAGCGTTCAAGTCAATTTTTTGATTCAGCGTTGCGGATGCAACCACATTTTCAATTTTCACTTTTGCTTGAGCCTTAGACATCTGAATCATCGTTCTTTTTATAAAAACCGTCAAATATAAATATACCTTTATAAAGGACCTAATTTTTCATTATTTTTATGTTTTAGTTTTTCTTCGTGTCTTCAATGTTTTTAGCTTTCGAGGATGAAGCAAGATTTTCTAGGAGTAAAAATGCCACTATTAAAATCAGTGTAATCAGCATCATGGTCGGCGTTCCTAAATATATTTTAACATATCCCAAAAAGGGAATATGCCAGATTACTTTGCCAATTAAATAGCTCTCAGGAATCCCAGTCTTTTGATAAATTCCACCTCTGGGAAATCCCGGCCAATAATCTATACCGTTCACATCGTTTATGGTCATTCCATTATTGTCTCCCTTGGTCACAATATACCAAACGCCATCTATTTGGAACTTGTCTACGGCTCTATGCACAATAAAATTACCAGAGTTCCCAGGGTCTCGAAAGACAATTATGTCACCGTCGCCTAAATGTGCATAAATATCATTGCCGCTAAATCCACCTTGAACTATAAGTAGATCTCCTTCATTTAATGTCGGCCTCATACTGGGAGATATTGGTGTCTGTAAAGGATACTCTGTTCTCAAAACAAGTACTAGAACTTCTCTAAATGCTAAAACTCCAAGTATAACTAACACTATAAAACACAGTGATCTGAATACTCCATTTTTCCAAAGTTTCTTTAGTTTTCGGATTACTTTGCTATTTTCAGATACATTTTTTGTCATCCAAGTAGACTCCCTATATTGTTTTAGAGAGATATAGAGCAGACTTATAAATCATTTAGAAACTAGAGCGCCTTTTAAACCTAGAAAGTTTATTTTTCAACATGACGCTTTTTTGGCAAAAGTTATGTATCCCGTGTGTCCCGTCATCAAAGTTTCAGGGCGTGTTTTTCCCCTTTCCGTTTGCATTCTTCTAACTAAGCATTCTATAGTTTCCACGCTGGCAAAATGATTATCTTTTAAGCTTTCAACTGTTTTGATCACTTGGTCAATTGTGGGGCTGAAAGAGATTAGGATGCCGCTTCCTTTCAACGCTTGGTAAGCATGGGGAACGGCAAGCCATGGGGTCGCCATATCCAGAACAACGGCGTCAACATCTTTTTCGTCGATTCCTTGTGTTATGTCCTTGTTTTTAATCTCAGCGTAGTCTGATAAACCAGATTTTTCCAAGTTTTTAGCTGCAATTTCGATGAATTCTTCTCTGACTTCATAGCTGTATACGCGACCTAAAGGCTTAACATAATATGCCAAAGCCATAGTTAGAGCGCCTACTCCAGTTCCAGCCTCGACGACACGGCTTCCTGCGTGGATATTGCCGAACAATATGATAAGCGCAATGTCCTTAGGATAGAGAATCTGAGTTTTCCTTGACGCTTTGAATATGTAGTCTTGAATAGTGGGTTTAAAGGCGAAAAATTCTATATTCAAGCTACTTTTTATCTGTGTACCGTATTCTTTTCCTATGAGTTCGTCTAACGCGAGAAACCCTTTATGCGTGTGGAAATTCTTCTCCTTTTCTATTTTGACAAGATAGCTTCTCTTTTTGTCAAGAAAAAGAAGCACATTATCTCCTTCTTGAATTATCTCTGTCATTTCAAATTCCTTTATGCTTAATTAATATCGTATTTTTTTCCTATTTCAGGAATCAGAAACTTACTTTCTGTGTCTCTCATGAACCTGGCTAACAGTTTTGGATGCGTGCCATGTATGGGAAAGACTTTTTGCGGCTTCATCGTTTTTAATGCCTCTCTTAAATGAAGCGGCGTAATGTGTCCGGATACATGAACATGATACTGTGGTAGACCGTAATGATCGAGCCAATTTGTAAGTCTATTGTAATCGATCTCCATCTCTTCGTTAAACGGTTCAGAAGAGGAAAGAACATAACAACTACCTGAAGATGGCTTAATTTCAACAAGTTCCGCTAAATCGCAGAAAGAGGTGACCAAAATCGCTTTGTCCTGTTTCTCCGCGACATCTTGTGAATCAACGATTTTCCCGAGATTCATAGTTTCCTGTTCCCATTGATAATATTTTTTCTTAGCTTTTTGGAAAATAAGAATATTATCGTCATTAAGTTTCGGAATGTTTAGATGCGGATCTTGGCTTAATTTTTGTAAGAGATAAGCCTGTTTCAATGTTACCATAAGGCTTCTATTATTTTTTACAGCAACATCATAAAAAGAATTTAATCTATCAACATCTGCACATGCAAAATTCGCCATGACTAAACCAGATGTATGCCCAACTACGCTGTTCAGTTTTTCGATTACTTCCCATTCAGAAGAAACCTCGACACCTGTCATGTTAGTATTTTCAGATATCACAACTTTTGGTTTTTCATTAGTACATTTTTCCAAAAACTCCATTGTAAAACCCGGCTTCGACCCATGCCGTCTGAAATCTCCAGTATAAACCAATGCGCCAGCTGATGTGTGTATAACAAATCCATATGATCCCGGAACTGAATGGTCAACATGCATCGGTTCAATTTCCAAGGAACCTATTTTGATTTTATCTCCAGTGCGAAACGTTTTGAATTTGATACCGCTTAGATTAAACTCGAAACCTGATAAACGTACCCTGCTTAAGGCATCAAGAATTGTTGCTGTTGTCTCACCGCAATAGATGGGTATCTCCCTTTTAAGAAGGGATATGTAAGCAGCATGATCCATGTGGGAATGAGAAAGAAAGACCGCATCGACCTTAGGTTCTGTAGAGTCGAAGCTATAAAGTCCTTTAAGTTCTGGCAAAATTCCAAATTCTAAGAGTCCTTTTTCATCTTTTGGCGAGAGAAATGGAACAGAATAATAATGATTTCTCAAAGTGAAAGACATGCCGAAATCGAATAGAATCCGTGTGTCGATGTCTTTCAAAAGGATTTTGTTTCCACCAACCTCGTTTACGCCACCATAGAATGCAACAGTCGTTTTCTTCATTAGTTGTCTCCGCCAAAATATTCTCCGTTAACAATTAACTCGCAATCTTACTTTTCAGTATTTCTCTACAGGTAGCAGAGATAGTTAAGATTAAATGAGGGGGAGTGAAAAAACTGAAAACCTTAACGTAACGTGGAGACCCTATCTTTCTTATGTTTTCAGTTTCTCCACCTGCCTCCAAGTATCCATCAACGAAGTTTTTAGTGATCATCTTTGCGGCATTTATTGGCGCTAATGAAGCATAATGACCGGAATAATACAGAAACTCCGCAAGATCCCATGCTTGATCTCCATTTCTCTCTGCTTGCTCAAGATCCACAAAGTAAATCTTTTCATCTGAAGTTATTATGACATTCTCAGGTTTGCAATCTCCAAGTGCGATGTTTAATTCGTGTATTTTAGCGATTTCTCCACCGATTTTTTTTAATAATTCAGCATAATCGTTTCCTTTATCCAAAGATGCGCATATCTGTTTCAATATTTGGGCTAGGTTTTTGCCATCAACATATTCTTGAAAGATTAATCGTTCGTCAACGCTGACATAAATAATTTCAGGGACGTGAATGCCCTGACTTTGCAGAAACCTGTTTATCGCATATTCTCTTTCTAACCTCGATTTTCCCAGAACTACGAAACCCCTTGTACCCAAAGACCACAAAGCTAAAGGAAACCACTTCCAACCATACCAGTCTTTAAATACTTTGACTACAATATTCTGTTCATTTGCTCCTTTGCGAAATTTTAGCATGTACACAGTATTCAGAACGCCGCCTAGTTTTCTCATATCGACGAGTTCACGGCTCTCTTGGGCATATTTTCGCACAAAATCCTGAATAGTTATTTTATCTGAGAGAGATACGAGCCCTAAGGAAGTGGGAATGAAAACATATTTCTTAGAATCCTCAAGCTTGAAAATAGGATTTTCACTGAGGTTTTCTTTTTCAGCGAAACGTGCGGCATATAATCTGAAATCTTCATTTAAAGAATTCATTATTTCAGGCAAAATCGTCAAAACAGTGCGAAGTATGCCAGTTCGAACATCTTTAAAAAAATTTGTTATGCGAAGCCTTTTTTTCTGAGCTGCATCGATGTATTCCTTTGTGACTGTAACATATTCTCCATGTGAGAAAAATAAGTTTCCTTCTTCCACAGCCGATTCAACCGCCACTTTGTATCCATTTAGCATGTGTTCAAGATTTCTTTTGCTTAAACTACTTCTGAGTACATTTAAAAACCTATAAGTAACAGGTGGAAAAAGAGCAGCTTTCCGCGTCATCGATTCAAACAAGAAATGTTCCGGTTTAATTAGAAGATCATGGGACATTTCGGGAAACTCTAGAACCATGTTGCTAAGGGTTTCATAGACCGTTCTTTTTTTGACTTTCACCTCTTGATTCCATAAATAATCTCCATTAACTAATGGCTCGTATGGAGTGAGGATATTCTCGGCTAATATCCCGCCGAACCATTCGCCTTCAACATCTCTTTCAAATGTTTTCTTGTCAATAATTAGAAACGATATCGTTGACTCGTTGAAGGGTTCATGGTGAAACTTCAATGATAACCTAGGTGAATGAATTATTAACAAAACATTGAAAGGGCTTTTTTCATCTGCATATCCACATATGTGAGGGCCATAAAGCGCAGCAGCAACCACACAATTCGGTTGAGCTACTCTTACACAAACGCTCAATATTGCATTTTTTACTTCACTACTTAATATGCAATCTCTCATTATCTGGATCACTGAAGAGCCCCATAAAACCTAAAACGTCTTTTCTCTATTAACTCATTCGGTTCTGTGCAGAAATGATTTTAGAAATTTTAGGGGTCAGGATGAAGGCGTAATTCTTTATAAGCCAGTTTTGAATGAGAAACTTGTTGAAAAAAGTTGTATGAAAAGAGAGGTTCCCTCCTAAAATTTTGGTTCATAATAACGATGTTCATAATAGCTGTTATCTTTGTATTTTATAGCACATATGTTTGGCTTCAATGGTCAATATTAGAAACAATGTATCTCCAAAAAGCCGGGCTTGACTGGTTCAACACAAACTATTATTATGGTTATACCTTCATATTAGCTGCAATCTTGGCTTTGCTAGTCTTGAATCCTAGAATTGGTCGAAGCGATATTTACGAACTCTGGGAGTCCATCCGCCGGTTAACTAGAACCGAATACAAAACAAAGATTCAACCTACTTTTTCTTTAAAAACTCGGAAAATCTTTTGGAGCATATGGCAATTAGTGAAATGGGGCATCGCCAGCTCTGTTATAATTTCATTAAACGGTCTCCCGTTTCTAGGAAAGGTAACACCTGCTTTTTATATGGTTCTCAGAAACGTTGGTGACTGGAGCTTTGTTCCCCGTGTTTTTCTTCTTGCAATCATGCCGGCATCCTCTAATGAACTCGTTTCTCTTGTGCCTACAATGGAAGCTCACTACAGCCTTATCTATGTCTTATCCGTAGCTGTGCTGGCAATAGCAGCTGTCAGAATGGTGTTAAAGATTATCAAACACTTCATGCAGGAGCCTAGAAATATATGGATACGAGACCTTTTTGTGATTTTGTCATTGGCTATGGCGGCAATCATTTTAGGCGCTCCTTTTTGGACAATGGATGCAACCACACCGTTTGATTATCTAATAAGTCTTCTATTGCTAATAGGGTTTGTAGCTGCTGCGATATATTTTCAATTTATCGGATTAGAAAAGAATTTTTCCTTTGCCAAACGTAAAAGAATGGTCTTCACTGGTCTAGGCTTGGCAATCATTGTTATTTTGGTGTTAAACGCGGTTATACTCGCTGGTTTTAGGCTCAATTGGAACAACAATTGGATCGAATATGAATGGAAACCTCTCACTGAGAAACAGATCAGCGTTACGCGTTGGGCGGCCGGAATCCAAAACATAGAACGAAAATCGATCATGGATTTACCTATGGGCAATTTAAGCAAAACACTTAGCCAAATACGCCAATGGGACCAAAACGCAGCGTATACGAGGATGATAAACCGAATAGGAGCTAATTGGATGACCCTCGCCGACTCAGATATCCTATACGTTAATGGCCGCGAGTATTGGGCTGCTCCGACAACGCTTCTTTATCCAAGCACTGATTGGATTAGCAAACATCTAATCTACACGCATACTTCTAAAATAATTATGATTGACAGTCACACAGGAGATTACGTAAATGTCACAGATGCCTTTGGAATCTCTAAGGAACCGCTCATATATTACGGAGAAGGCTTCGACACCCCGGTCTACGTTAATGTTAAAGGATTTAACGAGGTTGAAGGTGTCTCCTATGCGGGCGCGCCGGACTACATTCTTTCAGGGTGGCAGAGATCACTATGGTTTCTTTCCCAAGGGCAATTTGGGTTCGCATCTTCACCTCCTCAAGACAGCATCAATATGCTTTATAATCGTGATGTGTTAAAACGAGTGAAGGATGTGCTTATTTACGGGTTAAGCGTCGATACCGATGCTTATTTAGTAAGTGATGGAAAAAATGTATACTATGCAGTGCAAGTTTACATTGATTATCCTTTACGTTCAGGTTTCTCAGAAAGTAACTATCTAAGGTTTTTTGCTTTGATATTAATTAACGTTGAGGATGGAGCAATGCAAGGATATGTCGTAGGCCAATCAGACGGTTTTCTAGTTGACTTTTACAAAAACTATTATCCATCTTGGAAGTCAATAGATGATCCAAGCGTGGATTGGCTTATACCCCAAATGCGTTATCCTGAAAAATTATTGGGTAAACGCGACGCTGCAGGTCAACTTGATATCGACTTTAAATTCCATGTAGAAGACCCGTTCATTTGGAGGTCTGGAACCGAGTTCTACGAAAGACCACCTCGCACAGAAATTCTGTATGTTTTAGTCACGGACCAAAATAAAACGTATTTCGTGGGTTTGCAGATTGTTGAATATTTGGGGTCAGCAGGCAAAAATTTAGCAGGTATGTATCTTGCCTTTGGTGGGGAAAATCTTGGGAGGACCGTTTTTTATGAGGTCCCTAAAACCATGCAGTTATTAGGACCTACAGCTGCAGAAACATCGTTAATAGCAAACGAGACTGTACAATCGAAACTTACTCTTTATGGTTATTATCAGAATCCGCCTACTGCGAGGCTTGGCAACATTCTTCTTTATCCCATCGCTGGGAAACTTTACTATTTTATCCCATTGTATCTTGTAGGCGGGGTTATGTCTACAATGCCTGAGATAGGTATTTTAGACGCCTCGTATGGGTCAATGGTGGCTACGGGAACCAATGCTGAGGATGCTTACCGTAATCTTGTAGGAGGCATACCCGGGGGCGAGGTAACCGCTGAAAAGAGATTAGGAAGGATTTTCAAAGTTTTCCGTGATGCGGGATTAGAACTCCTAAATGTCACTGCAGTCTACCCCCATGTTGAAGTTCTAGTGAAGAACCTTACCTATGTTGAAGAGAGACAATGGGTAGAGACGGAATCAGCAATCAACGAATTCATAGAATCGTATGCCGTGGAAAAGAAAATTTTAGTTTGGTATGCAGACCGTGAAACCGTGAATTTGGGCATATTAATTAAAGAAGGAGATTTCGTTTACTTATATTACTTAAGCATTCGGTATAGGTGATTTTATGCATGGCGGAATAGGAACCGAAGAGAAACAGATGCTTCTTGAAGACTTCAATTTATGGTTAAGAACAGGTTTTACGGACGCGTTTCGGCTTAAAGGACACAAATTTGAGAAAGCAGAAAACAAAGGCATACTAGTCGACGGCGCCTTATTCAGTGAAGAAGAAGCTAAACAAATTTTTATGATGATCACTTCACCTAACCCTTTTGAAAGGCTTAACGCAACCATAATAATTCTAGAAAGAAAGGGGATTCTCACCAAGGTTTTAATAGCCTTAGCTATATTAGCCCTAATCATAATCTACGTTAGAGTTAAAAGATGAATCCTATTCAGTAAAAAGGTAATTCGCCCTTTTTAATTTAGGACACGTGAGTCATTCTTAAAAAAAGGATTTGATATAGGTCATGAATAAAGAGGGTTGATTTGGTTTTTATCTTCATAAGATTTTAGACATTTGTTGAACTCATTATAAATATGTTAAATTTCTCATTTATGAAATTACGGCTCCAAACTTATGAAAAAAGATATGAATATTGGTATGTCGTTTCGTTTAAAGATACCCTATTTCGATGCAGGGTGTTAGAATCATGGAGACCGTCACAAACATTCTGGTTAGATTTCTTCTCCTCTGGGTTCTAGCAGGTTTTATCGTAATGCTCGGCAATTTATCCATAATTTCTTGGACTGGTGGATTAGAAGGGCTACCACCGGGACTCTTAATGAATTTGGTTTTAGAAAACGCGCCTTTTCCCTTCAATCTTATAGTCACGGGATACTTTAACCCAATATTTTTGATAGCTAACTTCGTTGTCTTTATCTCATTAATAACATTAATCGAAACAAGAAAAAAAATCAAAGAGCACCCTCTTCCATATTGAAGTATTCTTCTATTGGTATTCACTGGCGGTACAGAAAAAGGATCATCAGTCAGATTAGAACTATTCTTGCTTCTTCTTATTTAACATGCGATCTAGGTGGGGCTTTAACTTTTCGTTTTCGGCTATAATTTTGTTTCTTCCGATCTCTTTCATTTTTTCCGTCATTTCTTGGATTACCTGTGCAAACTTGATGCCTTCAGCTGCAGATATATACTCAATTCTGAACCTCTCCGGGGTTAATCCAAGCTTCTCCAAGACCTTTGCCAAAGATTCCATTCGAGCCTTCATCTTCCAATTTCCATCAATATAATGGCAGTCGTAAGGGAGATGACAAGCGCCAACGAGAACCATGCCTGCGCCTTTTCTGAAGGCTCCAAGAACAAAGTCACGGTCGACGCGTCCAGAACACATTACCCTAATCGCCCTCAGATTTGGCGGATACTCAAAACGGCTTGTCCCAGCTAAATCAGCACCAGCATAAGAACACCAGTTGCAAAGGAAACCCAGGATCTTATCAGCAGCGTTATTCTCTAAAGCAGCATCAATCTGAGCGAAGATCTGTGCATCGGTGAAATGCATTTGTGTAATGGCGTCAGCTGGGCACTCAGCTACACATACTCCACAGCCGTGACACATAGCCGATATAACTTCAGCTGCAGTGCGAGGCTCGATTTTTATGGAGCCAAATGGACACTTAGACGCACATATGCCGCATTTTCCATTCACATTTCTACACTTTTCCGGGTCAACAACTGATACTATGGGTTCAATCTTCACCGAAGGCTTTGAAAGAATTGTCGCAGCGCGGGCTGCGGCTCCGCTTCCTTGTGAAACACTATATGGAATATCTTTAGGTCCTTGACAGCCTCCCGCTAAGAAGACGCCGTCAACTGGTGTATCTAAAGGCTTCAGTTTAGGATGACTTTCCATGAAGAATCCGTCTGTACCTCGGCTTATGTTAATAATTCTTGCAACATCACCTGCGTCTTTACGTGGAACAGCAGCTGTGGCTAGAACTACAAGTTCCACCTCAAGCTCAATAGGTTCTCCGAGCAACGTATCCTCCGAACGTATGATGAGATTGCAAGTTTCAGGATCTTCTAGAATTTTTGAGACTCTACCTCTGATGAAGGTGATCCCCATCTCTCTGGCTCTGTTATAAAACTCTTCATAGCCCTTGAAGTTGCTTCGTAGATCCATGTATAAAACATAGACATCTGAATCTTTGTAATGTTCCTTAAACTGAATAGCTTGCTTAAGCGTGTACATGCAACAAAAACCTGAGCAGTACGGAAACTTATTTACGTCTCGAGAACCAACACATTGAATAAACGCTATGACATTTGGTCTTTTTCCATCTGAAGCTCGAACAATGTGACCTCCTGTTGGTCCTGCAGCTAAAATCAACCTTTCGTACTCTAGTCCCGTTATAACATTACTATATTTGCCGTATCCGTAAACGTTGCCTTCTTCAGGCAAATAGATATCGTAGCCTGTTGCAATGATGATGGTACCAACTTCAAGTTCAATATCCTCAGGTTTCTGACTAAAATCTATAGCCTGACGGGTTCCACAAGCATCCACGCACTTATAACATTCAATGCAATAATCCATGTTTATCGTATAAACAAGTGGAACAGCTTGCTCGAAGGGGACAGAGATTGCTTTTCTAACACCCATATTCATGTCCCATTCATTTGGGTATTCGATTGGGCAAACATCTCGACATTCTCCGCAACCTGTGCAGTTTGATTCAATCACGTAACGTGGATTTTTTCTCACCTTAACTCTAAAATTTCCTGTGTAACCTTCTACACGGATAATTTCCGCAAAAGAGATAATTTCAATATTTGGGTGACGGGCGACATCAACCATCTTTGGGCCTTCAATACAGATAGAGCAATCCAATGTTGGGAAAGTTTTGTCTAACTGAGCCATGTGCCCGCCAATACTTTCACTCTTCTCAACTAAGTAAACCTTGAAACCCATTTCGGCTAAGTCTAGTGCCGAGTTTATTCCAGCAATTCCGCCGCCGATAACAAGAGCCTTGTTTGTAACCGGTACTTCCAAAGGCTTTAGGGGGTTAAGTAACCTAGCCTTGGCAACAGCTATCTTAACGATTTCTTTTGCCTTCTCAGTTGCCTCTTTAGGCATGCTGGGGTGACACCATGAGCAATGTTCTCGAATGTTAGCCATTTCACAGAGATATGGATTTAAACCACTTTCGGCTACGGTTCGACGAAAAGTGAATTCGTGCATCCGTGGAGAACAAGCTGCTACAATCACGCGGTTCAAGTTGTGCTTTTTTATGGCCTTTTTTATCTCTTCTTGTCCAGGATCAGAACATGTGTAACGATTGTCTACAGCGAAAACGACATTTGGCAAAGTGCGTGCATATTCCGTTACCGCTTTTACATCAATAACGCCTGCTATGTTTAGTCCGCAGTGACAAACAAAAACTCCGATTCTAGGTTCCTCTGACATTTTAAGTCGCCCTCCAACCTTGAAGCCTCTCAACAGAGTTTTTAGTCCTCATTACAGATTTGCTCCGAAGCTCCTTGGCTATATCTTTTGTTGAAGACAACTTTTCAAGTGCTTTATTCCATGCACCGGAACGAACTGAAGTGTGATGTATGGAAGTTCTATCAATTAATAAAGCTCCTTCAACAGGGCACGCAATTTTACAAGCGCCACAGTAAACGCAAAATGAATCATTAGCATGAACCTTAGAATCCGCTAGCTCAATTAAAACACCAGGAATTGGACAAACATCTTTGCAGTCATGGCAGTTCTCAGGACATTTTTCCAGGTTTATTTTAATTGAGCCTAGAATAGTTTTCCTAACATGAATTGCGCCGTGTGGACACTTAACTTCACATAAACGACAGCCTGGACAGTGTTCTTTGTCTACACTCACTTTGACCCTGGCTGAGAAATTGTCTATCTTTTCTGTGCTCACTTTAATTAGATTAAATGGGCAAGATTGTTCGCATATGTTACAATCAATTGGGCATTTTGTTTCGTCAATCGTGATTTCATGAATTATCTGAGGAAAGCTCTCTGTTTTTAAGACTGGAATATACTCTTTGTTGTTAACTTTAAGGGTCAGTGCACCAAACGGACACATTACGTTGCATATACCACAGTATTCGCATTTTTTCTCATCAATCGTAATCTGTGGGCGGCTCAGTTTCTTCCCCTCTATTTTAATTGGTTTAATAATTTCGATAGCTTCCCATGGACAAACGATTTTACAGATTTCACACCCAACACATTTTTCTTTATCTAGAGCTAGAGAGTAACGCCTAGTATACATAATCCTCTCAATGACAAATTTGTTTTCAGATTCCGTCTTCAATGTCTTGACAAGCATCAGCCTATCTCCAAAAACCAGACCAATTGGTTTCATGGAATTTAGAATTATAAACAAACGCTCAAATAAGAACTTTATGATGAATACTGTAATAATTACGCTAAGGTTATGAAAAACAAATTAGGATATGTGGTCTCAACGCCGATTTACTAATTTGATATAAAACTTTCTCGTGTTGCCCTCACCCTTTTTCTTAACTGGAAAACGGTTACACATGAATGAAATATGTTTCATGTACGCTAATTTTATGCAGTTACGTAGCTAATATGACACAAAATTGGTCCATTTCATTGATATAAAATGTATGTCCATTTATTTTTTCAAAGGATATATTTATTGTCCTAAGAAAACCAGATGCAAAATAAAATCCCAAAATTTCCGTCCAAACCGCCCCCTTGTTTAGAGACGCGTTTTAATTTAGCAATGATTATTTCATGGAGAAGATGTTTCAAAAAAGAAGTCTTTTCAATGGTCAATATTTTAAACCATAAAGAAGGATTTTTCGCCCCTCTTTAGTACAAAATAAGATTTAGGATATTTTTTATGTCCTTTTTTAGAAGCGACCCTGAACTGAATCTTGTTGTAAATTTTTTTAACGTGTTTTCTAGAATGAAAATATAAACTGTCAAATATATTAACAAATTATTTATGTGAACGAAGTGGAAGGAGGCTGATATATGTCAAAGATCAAAAACAAAGGAGAACTATTAAGCCACGCCTTCTCTCAGATGAGTTTTAGAGCCAGAGAAATCGCCCTTGAAGTAATTGAAAAGGCTTTAGAAGCCGTTGACCCGAAAAAGATAATTGAGTCGAGGGTTAACCTGAAGAATAATATACTTAACATTAACGGTAAAACCTTTGATTTAAAGAACTTTAAGAGAATATACGTAATAGGCGGTGGAAAAGCAAGCGGCTCCATGGCTGAAGCTTTGGAGAAGATTCTGGGAAACCGAATAGAAGCTGGTTTTGTAGTGGTTCCCCATGGAACCGCGAGTGAATACCAGACCAAAAGGATAAAGCTTCACGAAGCTGGTCACCCTGTCCCTGATGAGAGCAGTGTTGAAGGCTCCAAAAAATTATTGAGTTTAGCTGGTTGCGCAGAGAGAGAAGATTTGGTTATCTGCCTTGTCTCCGGCGGCGGTTCAAGTCTCATGTCTCTTCCACGAGATGGAATTTCTCTCGTTGATAAGCAAAAAACTACTGAGCTATTGTTAAAGTCTGGAGCCACTATTAATGAAATGAACACTGTTCGAAAGCACATATCTGGGTTTAAAGGCGGGCAACTCGCGGAAAAAGCCTATCCTGCCACAATCATCAGTCTCTTACTCTCAGATGTTGTAGGCGATCCTTTAGACGTGATAGCTTCAGGGCCTACAGTGCCGGATTCAACTACATTTAGAGATGCCGTATATGTATTAAAAAAATACGATCTTTGGCACAAGATTCCAGAATCAGTACGAAAAGTTATCTCTGACGGCGAAAAGGGGCTGATTCAGGAGACTCCGAAAAGAGATAATCCCGTTTTTGACAAGGTTCATAATATGGTAATAGGTAACAATCGATTAGCTTGCTTATCGGCGATGGACGAACTGAAAAAACTGGGTTTAACTGCATTGTTTCTATCATCTTTCGTAGAAGGAGAAGCTAAGAATGTGGGGTTGATTCTTAGTGCCCTTGCAAAAGAAATTGTGACTTCTTCCAATCCTTCACCGCCACCTCTCGGAGTTGTTATCGGCGGCGAAACAACTGTGACGGTTACAGGAAAAGGAAAAGGAGGGAGAAACCAGGAGATTGCTCTTGCTGCGGCTCTACAAATTAAGGGCATAGAGAAAGTTGTCATTGCTTCTGTGAGCACGGATGGGATTGATGGACCTACGGATGCGGCAGGAGCTATCGTTGATGGCGGCAGCATATTTCGTTCTGAAGATATGAAATTAGATGCTAGAGATTATTTGAAAAATAATGATTCTTACTCCTTCTTTTCAAAAATCGGCGACCTCATTTACACAGGGCCGACGGGGACGAATGTTAATGACTTATCGATTCTCATAGTGCTATGATGAAACCATCAATTTTTTTCTGTTTTCTTCAACATCTTTTTTCGGCGGCCAATTCATCGTATAACCGCCAAGGTAAGAACCAAGTATATTCCCTGATAACTGTATCATAATGCCGCCTATTAAATCGACATTGAATAGAAAAATAAACAAAATGAAGCTAATAAGCCCTGGCAATACCAAAATTATGTAAAGATTTTCTTTAACCTTGTGTCCAGTATATAAGCCGCCAATGAAACCGCTTGGTAGAAAGACGAGTCCGAATAAGAGTAACTGCAATGCATATATTGATTCATCGAAAACTAGTAATCCTAAACTGTCAAGGGCAGCGAGAAAAGCCACACCGCCCTGTAAAACAACATAAAGAATAGTTGAAGTAAGTAAGCAGGCTAAACCGCCTATTATTGTGTGAAGCAAGAATCCGAATTTGGAAAAATCAAATGTATCTTTTTTCATTTTTTCTCATATTTTGATTGAATTTAGTATAATCATGAACGTGTCACGAGTTTGGTTCCAATCGTTTTCTTCGCCATAAAATATGATTTGTTTAATTATTTTTCCATTGTTACCTTGTTTTATCAATGAGATGAAGATACCTGTCAAGTTGTAGTAGACATCATTATCTTTTAGGCCATTTTTGATATCTACGACCACGTAGCTGGCTTCATGAGTCGAAACAGTAATTGTACTATTCTCAATGATTGAGAGAGTGGCGTTGATATTTTCAGCCAAAGCGGAATTGAATAGCTGGTTGATTTCAAAGGAGTTTATTGAAAACATGTTTGTGATATTATGCTCATATGAGAAGCTTTGCGTAGCCTTTTCATCGTAGATTCTGAAAAACACAACTGCCCGCAAATAGATAGGTGCAAGATATACGATGTATCTGTTCCCAAAGGTTTGATTTATGTCCTCTGCTTTTCCCGAATACCAGCTTTTAGGAAAGTCTACTTCCAAATAATCAGTTTTTAATCTGAAGTAGTCTCCCCGCAGAACACTGGTATGGGTTGCGATGCTGGAATTGATAATTGCGTAACCGATAATGCTTGAAACAAGAATAATTATAATGAATATAAGAAACGGCAATCGTGGTCTAAACAAAGATAGTCTCATTAAGTTTCACAACGCAAAGCTATTCCTTAGAACATCATCCGCAAATATAAATGTGATGCTTTTCTCTTAGCTTTAGTTTTACATCTAATAAATTTACGTTTTGTCACAAAAACATATCTTGTAACTGAAAGAAAAATGGTGTGAGGAAATAAGTATGCGGGGAAAGATGAAAGCCGCAGTTTTGCATAAAGCTGGAGACATGCAAATTGAAGAGGTTGATATTCCACAAATTGGTCCTAACGATGTTCTCATAAGAATGAAGTGTGTCGGGATCTGTGGTTCAGATGTCCATTTTTATCTTGAAGGTAGAATCGGTTCCTTCATTGTAGAGAAACCACTAATCTTAGGGCATGAATGCTCCGGTGAAGCTGCAGAAATTGGTCGTAATGTTACTCGCGTCAAGGTTGGACAAAAAATAATTGTAGAGCCTGGTTTCACTTGTGGAAAATGCGATTACTGCAGAAGCGGAAGATACAATCTGTGTAAGAACGTTATGTTTTACGGAACTCCGCCAGTAGATGGTGCTTTCGCAGAGTATGCCTATGCGCCTGAGATGAATGTTTATCCAATGCCAGATAATATGTCTTACGAGGAAGGCGCGATGATTGAACCTTTAGCGGTTGGGATGATGGCTGCAAAACGTGGTAGAGTTTCGGTTCACGACTCTGTAGCGATTTTAGGCGCTGGACCAATCGGACAGATGGCGCTTCAAGCAGTTAAGGCGCACGGCGTACTTGAAACGTATGTAACTGACATCATTGATTATAGATTGGATTATGCGAAACGGGCTGGTGCAAAAGCTGTCGTAAACTCTGTTAAAGAAGATGTTGTTGACAGAATTATGGAGCTTACAGATAACGAAGGGGTTGATGTTGTCATTGAAGCCTCAGGCGCTATTTCTGCTATTAGACAATCTCTTGATATTGTTAAGTGTGGAGGACGAATAGTGCAAGTAGGATGGCCAACGGCTGAGGTTCCGTTTCCATTAGCAAAAATCATAGGCAACGAGCTCGAAATCCGCGGCGTTCATAGATATGCGAATGTTTACCCAACATCTATAAAGACTGTGTCATCCGGAAAAGTTAATGTTAAGCCCTTCATCACACACCGTTTTCCCTTTGACAGAATAATGGAAGGGTTCGAAACTCAAATCAAAAAGATCGGAAACCCAATGAAAATTATGATCATGATGTAGATTTGTTTTTCCTACAGATATCTTAGTCGGATTTGGCGTCTATGGCGTTTAACAAAAATGGACAGAATATAAGAGAAATGTTGATGCTTTTGTATCCAATTACGTCTCTTTATTCTTTATGCTAGGCTTAACTGGTCTAATTTATTTATAAATCAAGGCAAAAATGTGCGAAAACTACCAGTCTAAAAAGCATTTCTGTAAGAATTGGTTATGTTAGTGATTGAAATATTTCTTTATTCACTTTACACAACCATTCTTTTTTTATATGTTTTTTATGCTTTTCTTCGAAATGGCCGGGCATCTTTAGATTCACACCAATCAAGAATTCTGCTCTAGAAAAAGTGTTGGATACGAGAGCATCAACAAATTCAGGTTTTATGACGAAAGGACAGCTTTTCCATCTCTAACTTTATGACCTAACGAAATACCAGACACATCTCTTTCTGAGATAAACGTTTTTCAATGTTTTTCTTCGTCAACAGTCGAATACCAATTACGTAAAAACCTTTTATCCATATTTCAACGTTAAAGCAATCGAAGTTTTTCGGTGCCCTCATGAATATATGGATCATCCATCATTTGGTCAAGAAATCCGTCTCTTTAAGATGTTTTTGTCCCACCAGAGAATCTGTTAGATAAAAATATGAGCGATGCTTTATGGGACTCAATGAGGCATAAAACCTTTGTAAAATTACGCTTCCTTGTTCATGAACGGAAAAAAGGGTATAGTCACGACGAAAGTTGATAATCACCATCGTTTTCTGTGACCGATGACTATCAACTAGCAACTTTGATTTAGCTTGCATTTTCTTTTTCATTTTGGGGCGCAAAAGCTCAGTTGAGATATGCTGTCTTCCCTAGCTCTTAATTGTGTCTAACCGGATGTTGCTTTTTTCGTCTTTTTGGACGACATAGTCTTCTATTGTTTCAACCTGTTTGAAGACCCATCTATACGGAAACTTAGCACCTATCACAGCATATTTCATGTTATAAGCTTCAAACATGTTAAGAAAATCAAATAACTTCTTGATCTGATCGCTATGAAAGTATGCCCGTTCCGCGTTTGGTGCTTTAACTTCGAAAGCTATCAAACAAGCACCTTTAGTTGCGAAGACGTCAGGCAACGGTTCAGAGCTAGGCGCAGAGACTGGAACTCTTACAGAATTGAAGCCTAATCTGCGAAGTTTATTTACAAGTTCTCGTTCCGCTCTATACCCACGTTTCCTTATCCGTTTAATTTCTTTTACTGTCAGAATTCGACCATGATGGCCCCGGCTAATTTTATCTTTGTGTCTGGCTTTGAATGCTAGTTCTCTGAGGGACAACTATTTTTCGCCTTTCCTTTTTTCTTCAAGGGGTCTTATCGCAAGTTTGACAAGATCGAGAAGCCATTCTGAAAAGTTTCGCGCATTCGCATATTTCTGATACTTCTTTTTGTAAGGCACTTTGGAAATCATATGCGCGTCAAGCATCTTTCGAATGTAATATTTAGCTGTAGACCTTGGAATCCTTGCTTCTTTTGCTAAATCTCCGCTTGTGAATACCATATCTAAACGAGAATAGGCGGATATCACGTCTGCCGGGAAAGGCATGGACAAATTTACTATCTTAATCAATTCTTCGTTTAGCTGAGACATTTTTAAAGCCTCTTTTTGGATAAATAATATGTCCCATAAATTTATAAACTTTTAAACAAGTTGTAGCCATTTTAAGCACTTAAACTATTTAAAAAAGACTCGCGTGCAATAGCAAAGAAGGTTATTTGTGGCAGGAGCAAGCGAGAAGTCACGGGGTGGAAGTTCAATTTTTACCTGGTTTACGGACAATGGAAGATTTCAAAAAGATTTTTGGGCATCTTAACAGTCCATAATTAAAATAGAATATGCAAAGATTTAGAAAATTCATTTATGGGCTTAATTTATGTCCTTTTTTTCATTGATTTTAAAAGCCTTTAGAATTCGAAGGATTTTATGTAATGAGTAATCTCATTTAGATAGGCAGGCAATTCATGGAGGAAGTTTCTGAGTTGTAACACTGGGACAACAGGTGTGCTCTCATAAAACTTAAACGCGGGAGGAATAAGTGATAAAACAAGCGGCACGAAATAGCCATGTCTCCATCCCGCTATGTTTATCCTATCGCGCAAAGATGAGGATGCTTCTGCTAAAATTTTTGTTCGTTTAACTTGGCTCTCAACAGCTTTTACAGCAGCGGCTTCTCTCCAACCGTGATGCCAATGTTTACAATCTGTTGAAATAATAATCGGCTCTTTGAGTCCGAGTATATCGATTTCCCATTTTCTTCCCTTTTCGCTGAAGCGGAAATGTTTCTTGACAGCGTAATCATTTGCCTCGAATGCTATAATGGATATGTCTTCAAATTCTTTCCAGCTAAGGAAACTGCAAACCCTTTCAATATCGGCGCCTAGCTCTATGGCTTTAAGTGCAGTCTTCAAGCGTTGTTCTTCGTTGACCACGACTGAGTTTCCTTTTATCTGGATTATTCCAATTTTTGAATCTTCTACTAAAATTTTTTTAACTAGCCTATGTGGGATTCGCGATTCTTTGCTGATGTCCTCGATATATGCTTCACCTGTAGCAGTCGTCTTCAAAACAGAAACTAAAACTTCACGTTCAATATGCATGTTAACCAAAAAATATTAAACAAAAGATTCATAAAAGGCTTAAAAAATAACTTTTTGAACAACAATCAGTAAGACTTGGTGTAGTTCTTAACCAGTTGGATGGAGCTGAACTAATTGAACTTTCATTTTCACCATGCCTATGTTGGGTTAATTCTGATAATTTGGTGCATCCTCACAATCAACGGGATTGCCCTTATTGGAAAATTCGATTTTTATATCTGGGCAATCGGTCTAATTGTAGGATTAACCCTTCTCATTCACGATGCACTGTTCCATGCAAGAAATCAAAAGAGAAAAAGGGACTAAAAACGTCTTAACTTATTCTCTTATGTGACCACGTCCTAGGATGAAATATTTGATTGTTGTCAAGTGCTGTACGCTCATAGGCCCACGGGCATGCATCTTCTGGGTACTAATGCCAATCTCAGCTCCTAACCCATATTGGTTTCCATCAGTGAAACGAGTCGAAGCGTTCCAGTAGACAGCCGCTGAATCCACATCCCTAATAAAACGAAGAGCCTTATTGAAATCCGATGTTAAGATAGAATCAGAATGCTTGGTTCCATATTTATTTATGTGGGCTATGGCTTCATCAAGACTCCCAACAACCTTAACACCGATTATAAGATCTAAATACTCCGTGTACCAATCTTCTTCAGTAGCTGGCTTAACATCTGAAACTATTTTACGAGTTTCTTCGCACCCTCTAACCTCAACACCGTGACTTCGAAGGGCACCGATAACCTTTGGAAGAAAACTAGTGGCTATATCCCTATGCACTAAGAGCTTCTCAGCAGCATTACATGTTCCAGGTCTTTGACACTTGGCGTTGATAATTATGTCTATGGCTCTATTTAGGTCTGCATCATTCTCTACATAAACATGGCAGTTGCCTGTTCCAGTCTCGATAACCGGAACCTTAGCGTTGTCTACAACCGTCCTAATTAGGTCAGCCCCGCCTCTTGGAATGAGAACATCAACATAATCCCGCATCTTCATAAGTTCCAAAGCAGCACTTCTTTCGGTTATTGGCACAACCTGTATGGCTCCTTCCGGCACATCCGCGTCAACAGCGGCTTCGCTCAGAATCTTGCCAATGACAACATTTGAGTTAATCGCATCTGACCCGCCTCGCAAGATAACAGCATTACCAGATTTTAGGCATATACCAGCAGCGTCAGAAGTGACATCTGGACGAGACTCATATATCACGGCTACTACGCCTAAAGGAACCCGTAATTGACCAATTATCAAACCATTCGGTCGCGTCCAAGTTTTAATGATTTCGCCAATCGGGTCAGGTAGCTCAGCGACTTCTCTCAAGCATTGAGCCATCTTGGATATTCTTGACTTGTTAAGAACCAGCCTATCTATGAGGGATTCCTTGACCCCCCTCTTTCTGGAAGCTTCGACATCTTTCCGATTTGCCTCAAGAATAACATCTGCGTTCTTCTCCAAAGCGTCAGCCATATCGTAAAGGGCTTTATTCTTTGTTTCAGTCGAGAGTTTTGCCAGCTTAAAAGATGCATCTTTGGCTTTCTTGCACATTTCCATTATTATATTATTCACTGGCTTTTTCCTCCTCGATTAAATGCATGAGTTTCCGAACAACTATCTCTTTCTGTCGGATATACCCTAAAACCTTTCTGATCTGAGATGTGTTCATACCTTTTATCAGGTTGATTTCGTCACTTGAATAGTTAACTATGCCTCTTGCAAACTCATTTTCATCGGAATCAACAAGGCTAACAACATCTCCAACCTTAAATTGACCAGAAACACGACTAATGCCTACGGCAAGCAAACTCGCCCCGTTTAATATGGCCTTTTTTGCTCCTTCATTAACATGAATTTGACCTTTTGCACCAGCTCCATAGGCTATCCACTTCTCTATGCCCCGCATCTTCCTTTCAGCAGGCTTAAAATAAGTTCCAACAGGCTTGTTATCTAAAATATCGAGCAACACGTTCTTTCTACGGCTATTAGCTATGACTAAAGGTATGCCGCTTTGCATCGCAATTTCGGCTGCTTCCAGCTTCGTCTTCATCCCACCTCTTCCAAAACGGCTTTTTCCCTCAACAGCCTTTTTTAAATCAGACGTAATCTTCTCGACGACTGGAATTAATTGCACCCCTTGTTTCTTTGGGTTAGCACTATAAAGCCCATCAACAGTTGACAGAATTATTACAATATCTGCTTGAGTGGCGTTGGCTATTAACACGGAGAGAAGATCGTTGTCGCTAAAGTTTACTCTGTATCCTTTCATCACAGGAATTATTTCGTCGATAGAGGTGACATCGTTCTCATTGATTATTGGAACAACCCCCAGTTGGAGAAGCCTATCAAGAACATTGCATGTATGAATATAGGAGCTCCTGTTAGAGAGATCTTCTTTGGTTAAAAGAACCTGTGCCACCTTTAAACCGTGACGCTTAAACAGGTCTCGATAATGTGCCATAAGGATGCTTTGGCCAGTAGCTGCGCAAGCTTGCTTAAAAACAATGTCATTTGGATTAGGTTTCACCCCTAACTCAGCAATTCCTGAAGCTATAGCTCCCGACGTTACCAGTATGATCTGGTAGCCTCGTTTTATGGCTTCAGCTATTTGTTCAACTAGATTCTCCATCTCATTTAGGTCTAAGCTTCCATCGTCTTTTGTTAAGCTGCTTGTACCTACTTTAACAACGACTAGTTTGTCCATCAATTTGCCTTCTACTTATTCTAAATCAAGAAAGGATTATTATTTCTTTTCACTACAAAGAAAAATCAAGGAAACTAAAAGGAAAAACATAATAACGAATATTACAATTTGTTTATGACCAACGCAGTCTTTTCATCACTTTCATTTTTCTGAAACGCTGTGTTATTTTTCACTTGACAACTCGACTTCTGTTTCTAAGAATAAGTCAATGAGTTTCTTTTGGTCAACTTCAGCTCTTGTTCGCCAACCAAGATAGAGCTGACCATTCTCATCTTCGATTAAATAGCCATATCTTATATACCGGTTTAGGTTTATATCAACTCTCCAGCCTGGAAGTTTGCTTCGCAACAAGTTTTCAACATCTTTTCGTGAAGATTTTCCACCCTTCGATATTATAAAACCAAGTGAAACAGCTAAAGCTGCTAAGTCGTCTATTCGCCAACCCACAAGTTTCGCTTCCTTAGGTGTAATACTTCCCCTCAGCGTCACATAGAATCTTGCCTTGTCAAGTTGTTCAAGTGAAGGCTTCTCAGGTACTGTTGATTCCTCTTCGAAAACCGTTTTTACAGTTAGATCAAGCTTCTCTAGAAAATCGTCAAGCAGGTTTATAACTTTCGGATAGTCTGAGCCTAGTCTTTTCCTTAATTCCCATCCTTTGACACCTGGCATTGCATGTCTCTTATAAAATAAGAGGTGAACTGCCTTCTTCATTTGGGATGCGTAGTAGGATTTCCGTTCTAAGCCTCTTGGTTTTCTCTCCATCTTTTCCACGCTTCAAAGCTAATTGATATGGGGAAAGAAATTGACTGCGTCTCTTTCTTAGATGCGGTTTTCTTGTAAGGTTTTATAAAAATTTCTTCTTCAAGTGGGCGAATTTCCAATGTTGCGTAGCCGTACGTTACAAGAAAACTCACGAGATAAGCCCGTTTCACTGTTTCTCCATAAGTTTCAGCTCCAATAAAATTCCAATATCTAACCTTCCCGCTTTCAGCGGAAACTCTCTTCAACTCATCCCATAATTTTTCTAATTCTGCAGAGAAGGTTTCATTTAACAGTATACCTTGCATAATCAACTCTTCACGGGTCGTTGCTCCAGTTTCGATGAGTGAAAAGCCAGTTTTTCGCCATCTTTCATCTAGCGGCGGCAGCTCATTCCAGTATCTCAATGCTTCGCTTAAGCCGCGGATCGATATCTGTTCAAACTCAACTATAGGACGCCAAGCCTCTAAGAAAATTTCTCCTATCTTTTCAATGGATAGACTGCGAAGTTTCTCTTCGATTAGGAAGGGATCCCTATAAAGCGATGTTGCCCTATGCTTTATCCACTCACTTTGCATTTTAATAATTGTGGCAATCTGGTTGAGGGCTTCCGCGTCTAAGCTTAGCTCATCGGGTTTTTCCCATTGTGGAAAATATTCCTTGATTACGGCTATGAGGTCATTCACTTCGACTAGAAAAGGGTTCAAGCCTTTGCTTTCAACGGATTTGCAGAATTCAATTATTCTTTGCAGCTCTTCTTTAGCGAGTCTTTTAGTCTTCTGTGCTGATTGCATCAGGTAACCTCCTTGACTAGGGAGATTCCTTCGATATTCTGAACAGTAATTATGTGAACATCTTTTCCTTCGAAAAGCATCTGGTTAGGAGTTATTGCCAAATATTGAGCTTCTCCTCCGCTCACTGCTGAAATCAGAAGGTTGGCAATCACCTCGCGGTTTTTCGGATCCATGTGAACATCGTATTCGTCTACAGCTCGGAAAGGAGACCTAATACGTTGTTGTAAGGCAAGTAGAAAAGACATTGTTGCCGTGCTTCTTTCGCCACCGCTTTGAGAATAAATGCTTAACGGAGCAGGCTGAGAACCCTTAAATCCAACAAGTATTTCAACTCCTGCGGCTTCGATGTCTTGCTCATTGATTAACCTGACCGTCCCTGTAGCACCTGCTTGAGAAAGAATTCTTTGGTATTCAAGGCTGATGTGATTTAGAAGGTCGCGAATCACGGTTTTCCAAGATTCGGTTCTTGTCTTGATTTCTTCTAAGGCTTTCTCGCGGTTTTCTGCGGCTATGCGGGCTTTCTCTTTAAGTTCAAAGTAGAGCTTGGAATAAGATTCATACATCTGCTCTATGTCTTCGGAAACATCTGCTAAGGCGGCTACGCGCCCGTCTATAATTCTAATCTCGTCTAGAACCATATCCATGCTTCTTAGGGATGCAACACGTGGACCCATCTCTCCAGCTTTTGTGACAGCTATATCGAGGTTGGAACGCAAAACTTTCAGGTTACTGTCTAAGTCGCTTACTTCTTTGGTTAACTCTTTTTTCTGATATTCAAGTATCGCCAAATTAACCTTTTCATCAATAATTCGGTTGTAGAACTCGTCAATTTCACGGTTTATATTCTGCATCCTATTTTTAACGTCAACAAGTTTGGCATCGAGATCGGCTATTTTTTTGCTTGAAATATCAACAGACTCTTCTAAATCTCTTAACCGACTGCCGAGATTTTGGAACCACATGTTCAAATCTTCTGAGATGCTTCTTATCTCTTTGATTCGGCTTTCCAAATCGTTCGGGTTTGAGCCAGCAAAATTCTCTAGAAAAACAGTGTTATCTAAAATCTTCTGTACACCGTTTTGCCCAAGTTCAATCCAATGTCTCAGTTCTTTTGCGTTCTCTTCATCTTTCAGAATATTAATTTCATGCTGCGCTTTTTCCTTTTCAAGCAGAAACCTTTCCTCGAAGATTCTTTCCCACTCATCTTTTAGATTTTTAGTCCCGCTTTGAATCTTGCGTATTTCCTCTTCAGAAAGCTTAATCGTGTTTTCAATCTTTTCGAGGCTTTGTTTTTTATAGTTGATTTCTTTTTCAAGTTCTAAGACTGCTGTTTCTCTTGCGGAAACTTCTGCCCACGCGAGTTCACGTTCTAAGAAACGTCTTTTCAACATAAGCTGTTTCTTCTGTTGAAATCTATCATATTGTTCACGCCAATAATTGAGCGTTTGTTCAGCTGACTCAAGCATCTTTCCGAGAGATTCTTCTTGGCTAAGAATGCGGCTCAGCTTATTTCGGGCTTCCAAAACGTTTCTTCTGTATGGTTCAAGCCCGACTGCTTCTTCAATAAGTTTAAGTTTTTCTTGTGGCGAAAGCACAATGAACTGTTCAATCATGTCTTGATGCATTATAATCAGCATGTTGTCTGGGTCAACTTGGAAGCGAGATAAGAGTCTTAAAACGTCAGCTCTATCTACAGAGGCGTTGTCAAGTTCAAACCAATACTTTCCGTCTCTTCTAAGAACTCGAGTTAAAAAGATTTGGTCCTTGTTTATCTTAGGTATTGGACGCCTATCTTTTCTCTTGGAGTTATCTAGAACTAGTGTTACCCGACCTATGTCTTTACCCCATCGGATTAGATCGCTGAGCTTTTTTGAACGTTCAGTGTAAGACTGACCCAAAGCAACTGATATCCCCAAAAGAATAGAAGATTTACCAGCTCCGTTTGGGCCACAAATGAGGTTTACTCCTGATTTAAGAGGTATTCTAGAATATTCGTAGGACATGAAATTTTCTAAGATTATCTCTCGAATCAACATTAACACGGATTCCTCTTAAAGAGCATAAGTGAAATATTCCTCTTATTAAGGAGTCCCTCGGCACGTCTCCATTAAATAAACAAAATAATAAACATTTAGGTTATTTTTTGCTATATTAGGGTCATCAACGTTAAACCCGAGGCTACTGGTACGGTCACGTTATCATTAACTGGCAACGGTAGAGTTTCAACGAACATGCCAACAGCAGACGTGATGAAGGCTTTTAGGGGGTTAACAAAAAGGAGAGAAGCGCTGAAGGCAAATAGGAAACCGAATAATGTTCCTTCCAGTTTCTTGCCTTTGTTGTAAGGTATGCACTTCTTGCCGAACATGCTTCCGAAGATTGAAGCAAATCCGTCGCCGAAAGTTAAAACTGAAATGGATACGTAGCCTATTGGCTCGGGAAATATTAAAAGCGAAAGCATCATTCCAAAAGCGAAAAATATGGGTGATGTCACGAACTCTTGGAATTCAGATTTGCCAGCTGCCACAAATGTTAAATCTGAAATAATTGGGACATCGATTCCAAACATTCTTTCAGTCTCTGAAATCACATACAATGTTGCAACCAAAAATATTATCAAACTCATCATGTAACGGGAAACCAAATATAGGCATAAGAAGGGTACTAAGAATCCGCTTATATGTATAGTTTCACGTATTATAGTTTTTGTAGAAACTGGATGGCTTTTTTCTTTGTAGTTTCCTTCGATTATGGGAATTATTTCTGAAAGGTCTCCTTTAACGACATAGTCCGACTTATAACTTAAAATAAAATCTGGGTTGTACCCTATCTTGAGATGGCACATCTGAAACATAGGCAGGTTATTTCTGTCGTCAGCTACCCCAATACAATAAGGAGATGAAAAACGCTCATTGTCCAGAATTTTCTTGAATGCAACAGCCTTTCCCTCAGATTCAATTACATCTCCCCAGATATCTCCTGTTAAACATCCTTCAGACAAACCAATCTCCAAACCAGAAATATAGTCAACTCCCAATTTTTGACCAAGATTTTCCAAGGCAACTTTAGGTATACCTGAACTTATCAGGGCGGTTTTAAAACCTGCTTTTTTAAGCTCGGCGAAAGTGTTTTCCACTTCAGGCATTAAGGAGATTCTCTGGAACAAATTTATGAATCGATCGAAAGAATAGCCTTTAAGGAGTTTGTAAAGATTTTTTAATGTTTTCTTTATAGATATTAACCCGATTTCATAGAGTAAGCCGAGAAATGCTGCTTTAATAAAAGGCCATAACCCTATTCTTCCGATAACTTCGAAGAAGATGAACCGTATTTTAGGTATGATTACACCTTCAACGTCAAATGCCACTATTTTGTCTTTGGCTTTTGGCTCCAAACTCCATCAACACTTTGCTCTCTGGATAACATCATAAATGAATCTTTTCTGTTTCTGCTCTTTGAATCAGATGACTTAAATCGATTAGTTGTTTAGATGATTAAATGGAAAAATTAATTATTTCATTGATGATTTTATCTCTTCTTGACTTGGCTTAAAATTGTCTTCAACCCTACTTCATCTATCGCGTTCATCTCATAAAGGGTTTTAGCTGCCTTGCTGATTTTCAATACACAATGTAGGTTGATACCGTCCTTAGCCAAATTTTCTTTTCCTCCCTCTTCTCTATCAAGAAGAACAAAGGCGTCAGAAACTGCTCCTCCCTCAGCTCTGATAGCTGAAGCTGTCTTTTTTAGGCTTAGTCCAGTTGTCACTAAATCATCTATCAAGAGAACGTGGTCTCCAGGCATTAATATGCCTTCAACTCGTCTCTCTCTTCCTCTGAGTCTTGGCTGTTGACGGATGTAAAGAAACGGTTTATTCAGTTGATAGGCGATCAAGGAGGCGAAAGGTATCCCTGCTGTTGGTATTCCAGCCACTCTGTCAAAATTTTCGTCTCCCAACTCTTTTTTTAAGATGCGCACAAAAATGTTTGAAGCCTTACGAAAGGCTTCTGGGAAACTTGGAATAACCCTCAGGTCTACGTAATACGGTGTGGTTCGTCCACTTACAAGTTTAAATGTGCCAAACTCAATGGCGTTTGTTTTCTGTAAAATTCGGCAGATTTCATTTTCTACTAATTCTGTTTCTTTGTCATTCTTTTCATAATCACTCATTTGAAAACCCCCATAGTATATTTGACATAGCTACCTTAAAAGACTATACTGATTTCTTTTTGGAGCTAACATTTTAGGTTCAACAAAGTCTTTTTCATTTCAGCTCCGGTAAAAATTTCGTTATGGCTTCGCTTATTTGCTGCCACATTATGCTGTTTGTTATGACGAATTTCTGTTTTCTTTTCCAAGTGCCGCCTTTATTATTCCACAAATATGTAGCAATTTGTTTTCTTCCAAAAGAATCCAAAAGAACAACTGCCAACCACCACTTTTCAGTTTTGTATATAGTTGTTCCTTGAATCACCTTCAAAGACTCCGAAACAGGAAATTTTTCTGTAGACATTACAATTCACTTCCTGTGGGATGTGAAGCCTTTTGCCTTTTAAACTTTTAGCATCATCTCTGACCTAAGTTTTTTGATCCAATTCCCTTAGAATGTTCTGAGCTGTTGATTTTACGGCTTGGGCGCTGTTAAGTTTGGGTTCCCAGCCCAAAGCTTTCAGCTTCCCACAGTCTAGAAGCATGTATTTTACGTCTCCTTTCCACCCTCTTCCGCCATCAACCCCGCCCGTGAGCCGAAGAGTCACATCTTGGAGACCCATCTCTTCTATGACAATTTTCGCTATCGCCTTAACATCTATCCAATCTTCTGATCCTAGGTTGAATACTTCAAACTGTGTGCTTGATTTTTCTACGCATAGAAGCATGGCTTCGATGCAGTCATCTATATGTAGATAAGATTTTGTTTGGGTTCCGTCCCCGAGAATCTCCAGTTCACGAGGGTTTTCTTTGAGTTTTTTTATGAAATCATACACGACGCCGTGTTTGCTTCTGGAGCCTACAATGTTTGCTAATCGGAATATTACCGTTCGGAAACCATATGTATGAGCATAAGCGCATATCAAAGCCTCTGAAGCCAGTTTAGAGGCGCCGTAGACCGAAATCGGCTTCATAGGAGCATAATCTTCAGGTGTAGGAATTTTTTCAGCATCACCATAAACCGTTGACGATGACGTGAAGACAAGAACTTTTATGTTTGCAGATTTTCTTATTGCCTCTAACAAATTATGTGTAGTAACTACATTTTGTTCAAAGTGTATACTAGGAGAAACTGAGCCGACCCTAACTTCAGGGTTAGCTGCCAAATGAAATATAATATCGCAGTCTTCAACCGCTTTTACTATATCTGCTTGATTTAAGAGGTCACCGCGAACAAACCTGAAACATGGGCGACCAAGCCATTGCTTAATATTTTCTAGGCTTCCGCTGCTTAAGTTGTCGAATACGCATACTTCCTTTTCATTCTTTATAAGTTTGTCAACAAGGTGACTGCCCATAAAACCAGCGCCGCCAGTAACCAAAATGGTGCGATAAGTCAACAATTTTCCCAACAGTTATCTCCCTCGGTTCAGATTTATTCATCGCAAATATGCCAAATTTCAAACAATAAAGATATTTGTTTTCGGCTATAATTATGATATTGTTGGAACACGATAAATCAATAAGGGGTAAAGCTGCTTTGAAATCGTTCAGCTTTGTTCATGTGGCTGATCTTCATCTGGGTTATGAACAATATAATCTTTCTACGCGACGTGATGATTTTGACAGATCGTTCAGCGAAGTTGTGGAGAAAACCATTGAGTTGAAGCCTGACTTCATGATCATAGCCGGAGACCTATTCCATTACGCGCGACCATTAAACACAACTTTGGAGAAGGCGATAACAAATTTTAGAAAACTGAAGGAAGCTGGAATATCCGTCCTCGCTGTTGACGGAGGTCATGATGCTGCTCCAAATGTGATCACGGGGACAATCTTGAACCCTTTGGATAGCGCTGGACTTGTTTATTATCTTCCTAGGCATGAGAAGGCTTGTTGGAAAACCGAATATTGTTACGTCTACGGGGTTCCTAATTTTAGAACTAGAGAAAGAACCGAAAAGCAGCTGCCAGCCTTTTATGAGATTAAGAAACCTGAGCCCAACCCTGATGTTTTTAACATATTCGTCTTTCACATGATTCTTGACCTTCATGGAGTAAAAGGATATCCAAATGTAGCCGCCGAGGCTTCACCGGATTATGTCCCAGATGGGTTCAATTACTACGCGGGGGGACACATTCACGTTCCTTGGCAGCTTCCCTTCAAAAGAGGAATGCTCGTTTATAGCGGCTCCACCGAAACCGTGAGCTATGAAGATGCAGAGGTTGAGAAAGGGTTCTATCACGTTGAAGTAAGCCAAAGCGGTGACATGAATATAAACCGCGTAAAGCTGGAAAGCCCACGTCGCTTCAAAATCTTAGACAGAGACTTCACAGGTCTCACCCCTCAGAAGATAACTGAGCTGATGGTGCAAGCCGTCAAAGAAGCTGATGAGCCAGGCGCAGTTGTAATTCCGGTTTTAAGAGGAACCCTTTCAGTTGAATCCACTCGAAGAGAGTTAGATTTATCTAAAATAAGGGCCGCCGCCGAAAAAGCGCTTATTGTGCATCCATTAGTCTTAATGAAAGAGAAAGGTTTCCCTGAAGAAACAGTTCAAGCAATCTTTGAAAGTGAGATGAAAGATTTGAAAACGAAGTCCTTTGAATATTTCCTTCAATTCTTTTCTCAGCGGCACAACGAACAGGAAGCAAAAAAGAATGCTCATTTGGCGTTGGATCTGATTCAATATCTAATAAAGGAAGATGAAGACAAGGTGAAAGAGCTTTTGGAGGGCGTTTTCGATGAAAATTGAAAGTATAATGCTTGAAAACATAAGGTCCCACGTGAAAACCTTGATCAATTTCTCAGATGGTTTCAACTGTCTTGTTGGAGGCGTAGGAACAGGGAAAACTAGCATTCTTTACGCCATCGATTTTGCCTTGTTCGGTGAGCCCTTGGGAAGGAGCTACGAGTATCTTCTCAGAGAAGGGGATGATGTCGGTAAAGTAGCGTTAAATTTTGTTCAAAACGGGAAAAAATACACGATTTGGAGGGCACTGAAAAGACAAAACGGACGTATAAGCCAAGACACTGGACAACTTAAGCTCTTCGAAGGAGAAAGGCTCATAGCCGAATTGAAGAGCGACGCGGTTGCCGAACAGTTGAAAGCCATAACCGACATTGACAGAAGTATTTTTCATGAAATAATCTGGGTACGGCAGGAACATCTGAAAGATGTTTTAGATCTACCTCCACGGGAAAGGCAGGGAAAACTTGATCAATTATTCGGACTTTACGACTATGAAATATCATGGACAAATCTACGTCCAATATCGGGATGGTATGAAAGCGAAAGCGCTTCCCTCGAACGTGACCCGGACATAGCTGGAATTAGGGATCTACAAGCAAAATATGAAGAGTCTGTTAAAGACTTAGCGTCAAAGGAATCAGAGCTGGAAGAAGCGAAACAACAACTTTCTGGGGTGGAGGCGAAACTTAAGGAAGTATCATCTCATTTAGAAGAACTGGAAGCTATACGTCGAAAAAATGAGGAGTTCAAAGCCGCAGAAACTGAAATTCAACTTAAAATAAGAAACATAGAAAGCTTGTCTCTTAGGTTGGTCAATGAAATCGAAACCAGAAGAAAAAGAAAAGAAGAATTGGAAAAACGCCTTGAATCTTTAAAAATTCAAGAAAACGACAATAGGCGCAAAATCCAAGAGATCGGGCTGTCATCTGATCTAAATGTTGAACAAATTCAAGATTACATAGAAGGTTTAATAGGGCAGATTTCAAGCACCCAAAGCGAAGAAGAGAGTGCTAAAAACGAGATTAAAAAAATTACACAACGCATATCTAACCTTGCAAAGGAAAGTCGATGTCCATTATGCCTTCAATCACTTACATTCGAATACAAAGATCGGATTATGAAACAATTTTATCAGGAGTTATCTGAAACCAAACAGCGGCTTAGCGAACGTGAAAGAAACATTCGTGAACTTGAAAGTGTCAGAAGCATATTAAGTTCTGCCATTTCTGACTTAAGAATGATTCATACTAAAATAGATGGAATATTAATTCAAATAGAAGATGAAGATAAACTCATTAATAACGCATTAGAGGAGTTCAATGAAAAACAAAAAGAGGCGGAAATGCTCAAGGGTCAACTTGCTGAATTACGCTTGAAAATAATGGAATTTGACTTAACAAAGTTGGAAGATGCAGAGAATCTGTACAAAGCTATTTTTGAGCAGTATTCTAACCTTAAGTATAAAGTGCAAAATATAGAATCTCAAAAAAACCAGGTTTTCTTAAGACTTGAATCTTTGAAAGAACGGTTGGACATTGCCCAGAAAAAGATTGACCGATTAGAGAAAGTCAAGAAAATCATCGGGCTCATTCAAGAGATTCGGCAAGCCTATCGGAGTATTCAACCAAAGCTAAGAAGCGAATTCGTAACTTATCTAGAACGGGTCATACAGCAAGTTTTAGATGAACTTACCGGAGATGAAGGTTCAATAATCAACTTAAAAATAGATGAGAATTATACTCCGCTAATAGAAGCTGAGGGCGGTCAAGAAAGAAACGCCTTAAATCTTTCAGGTGGTGAAAGAACTTTGCTTGCATTTGCTTATCGTATTGGTATTGGGCAGCTGATAATGCAGTGGAGATCAGGACATGGGCTGCGGATGCTTCTTCTCGACGAACCGACAGAAAGCTTAGGAAGAGAAGACGGTTCAATTGACCGATTGGCAGAATCAATATCTCGTCTTAAAACCGTGGAACAAGTTATAGCTGTGACTCACAGTGAGGCTTTTGCAGAGAAAGCTGACCGCGTGATACGCCTCGAAAAGAGGAACAATCAAAGCACGGTGTTAGTTGAACGTTAAGCCCGTAGATTAAAACCATGTTTGAGGCAGCAATCTTTGCAAGAAAGAATCATAATGTTAGTAGATTTTGACTATTTTTTCGCCCAGTGTGAAGAGCTTAGAAATCCTTCTCTTAAAGGCAAACCAGTGGTAGTGTGCGTATATTCTGGACGAAGCGAATATAGCGGGGCTGTAAGCACAGCTAACTATATAGCCCGAAAATACGGCGTAAAATCTGGAATCTCCATCTCCTTGGCTAAGAAGAAATTGAAAGGCACGGATGCTGTTTTTCTTCCCGTTGACCATGAGTTTTACGGAGAGGTTTCAGATAAGATAATGGATATTTTAAGAATCTATGCAGATCGTTTTGAACAGGTTGGAATAGATGAAGCATATTTGGACATAAGCCAAAAAGTTAACGGAGACTTTGTAACTGCCGAAAAATTAGCTCAAAGAATAAAGGAAGAAGTTAGAGCTAAACAAGGAATCACGATTTCAATCGGTGTGGGTCCGAATAAACTTATCGCCAAAATTGCCTCTGGCATTCAAAAGCCTGATGGATTAACCACAGTTACTCCCGAGCAAGTTAAGAGCTTCTTGTTTCCTCTGCCTATAGGTCGTCTCATCGGTATTGGTAAGAAAACAGAACTGAAGATGGAAAGTTTAGGAATAAGGACAATTGGCGATTTAGCAAAGATTGATGTGCAGAGATTGATTGAGATTTTTGGAAGGAAGTTTGGAATCTATCTTCATTATGCTTCAAATGGGATAGATGAGTCGCCTGTTCAAGAAAGAGGTGAGAGTGAATCTATAAGTCGGATTACAACTTTAAAAGAAGATACGCGAGATTTGAAAACTATCTTGGAGAAGACCGACCAGTTATGCGAGGATGTTTACGCAAGGCTTAGGGAACGAAATCTTAGTTACAAGTCGGTTGGAATAGCCGCAGTTATGGCTGATATGAGTATTCACAGTCGAACCAAAACTTTTGAAAACTCGATTAATGAACTGGAAACTTTTAAGAAAGCTGTGAAGGAACTTTTTGAAAAACTTTTAAACGAAACCGACCTTGAAGTGAGAAGGGTAGGCGTCAAATTGTCAAACTTTGTTCGAAAGCAAGAGGAACAGAAACAAATTACGAGTTTCGTGTAGATGAAATTTATTAGGTTAGACTCTGAAAGAGATTTTTAGAAAGCATGAGGGAAAATGGCTTGGCTTCGCCTTCGGATGAACAGAAGGTTTTAATGGGGAAAATCGCTGGAGCGATAGTTCTCTCAGAGGAGCCTGGCTCTCTTATGAGGCTGTGGCGTGAAAAATTTTCTATTTCTCTGACTCAACTTGCAAAGGAGCTTGAAATTTCGCCTTCAGTTATAAGCGACTACGAAAACGGTAGGAGGAAGAATCCTGGAATCCAATTCATTAAAAGGTTCGTTTTTGCTCTTTTTGAGATTAATAAAAAAGATGGAATAGACTTAACGCATGAACTCTTAGGGCTAACAGACTTTTCGAAAGATGGAATATTGCACATAGAAGAGTTCTCGGTTCCAGTTGGTATAAAACGCTTCAGCAGAGCGATTTCAGGTCAAATAATAACATATAATGAATCGAAAAATGTTAGCGGATACACAATTATAGACAGCGAAACAGTTATAACAAAACTTCCAAGATGGAAACTTCCACAGATATTTGGGAAAACACTCCAAAGAGCCCTCATATTCACTAATATAAAACATGAAAGAACCCCTATGCTTGCGCTTCGATTCAGCCTTTTAAAACCCGCAGTTATCGTTTACCACATTTTTCAGCCTGAGAAAATGGACATTCAATTGGCTGAGAACGACGGCGTAATTCTGATTCATTCTAAAGCTAAGAGTTTCGAGAATCTATTAAGGGCCCTTAGAAAACTCCGCATGAGTTTGTTGAAAGAAAAAAATGGAAAAATAAGAAAATGATTAAGGTTGGTTGTTGCGGTTATCCGGTTTCCGTGGGAAAATACCAGGAGGCTTTTCGGCTTGTAGAATTAAACAGCACCTTTTATAAGTATCCGAAACTCCAAACAGTAAAGAAGTGGAGAGAAAAAGCTCCAAGAGATTTTGAGTTCACGGTTAAGGCACATCAAGACATAAGCCACAAATACAAGTTAAAATTAGAGTTGGCAAGAGAACCAATTGAAAGGATGAAAGAGATATGTCGAACACTTAACGCTGAAATACTTTTAATCCAGACCGCTGCGTCCTTCAAGCCTAACAGCCTAGGAGAAGCTACAAAATTTTTTGAAAAAATTGACCGCGACAATTTGACTTTAGTTTGGGAGACTCGGGGTCCTCTTTGGGAAGAAGACGAATTCAGAGATAAGCTTAAAGAAGTTTTAGAAAGAGTAAACGTAGTTCATGTTACTGACCCTTTAAGAGCAATGCCTGTTTTCACTGATCAATTAGCCTACTTTAGATTACACGGTCTTGGGGCACAAATGTATTATTATCAATATATGAATGAGGAGCTTGCTAAGTTGTATGATTTAATAAAGCCTTTTGACACGGCAAATAAGAAAGTTTTTGTGCTCTTTAACAACCTGTCCATGTTTGAGGATAGTAAACGTTTTCTCTATTTTCTTGAAAACGGTCGTTTTCCACCATTAACCGAAGTGACTGGTTGGGAATCAGTTAAAGCTTT
Organism: Bathyarchaeia archaeon; assembly: GCA_038826015.1. GTDB lineage: Archaea > Thermoproteota > Bathyarchaeia > Bathyarchaeales > DTEX01 > JAWBOR01. The sequence continues at coordinate 10,975 of JAWBOR010000001.1, read as the reverse complement.
AATTGAGAAGACTAAGTATCCGTCAACTAAAGGCATGTTGATAAAGAAACTAGGTTGGAGGCTCATCGAATTAGAAGACGGAAAACAAATCAGACTCAGCGAATTATTGAAAGACCTACCATCGAAAAATTACAAGAAAAAAGAAGAAGTGCTGGCAGAATTAAAACCTTTGAATGCATAAACCTTTTCACTAACACACTCAGACTTAAGGCTTTCAGTTTCTCTCTTATTTTAGGGCGTGAAGTAGTATGATTTCTTTTACCAGTATTTGAACGGCAGAGTGTCTATGTATTCGTTGAGTGAACGGATAATAACTTCGCTGGCTACGCGATATTTCAAAGCTTTTACAATAGCTGATGCCAATTCTAATGTTGTTACAACTGGTATGTTGAACTCAACAGCCAATCTTCGAATCGTATACTCATCTTCTAGAATATCAGACTTCTCGTCTTCAGAATTGGTGGCAGTTATATTCACTACTAAGTCAATTCGTCGTTGAAGTAAATAATCAAGAATATTCGGCTTCATATTGGGTTCCTTAACTTTGTACAAAACTGTTACAGACTTAAGCCCTGCCTTTCTTAAAGCATCAGCAGTATGCTCAGTTGCATATAACTCGAATCCTAGGGTTCTAAGACTTTCAGCCAAAGGAACAACTTTGCGTTTCATCTTTTCACCACCGACTGTAATCAAAACATTGCTGCCAGTTTTGGGAAACACAAATTCAACAGACTGCAATGCTTTTAGTAATGCATCAGCAAAGTTTTCACCTAAACAAGCAGCTTCCCCCGTGCTGAGCATTTCAACGCCTAAAACAGGATCTGCCCCGCTTAGACGCATAAAGCTGAATTGTGGAACCTTAACGCCAACATGTGAAACTGGTGGGAGATCTGTGATTCCCAGCTCTTTAAGCGTGCTACCTAATATTATGGCGGTTGAAACCTCAATTAAGTTGACTCCTCTGGTCTTACTTACATATGGAAGCGATCTTGAAGCGCGAAGGTTGCATTCAATAACTGAGACCACGTTATTCTTCACAAGGTACTGTATATTGAAAGGTCCTTTGATCTGAAGGGCGTTTGAAATCGCCTGCGAATAATCTTCAATAACCTTCACAACGTCGCTGCTCAAAGTTTGGGGAGGAATGCTCATAACAGCGTCTCCGCTGTGAACTCCAGCTTGTTCGACGTGTTCAATAACTGCGCCGATTAATGTTTCTTCGCCATCTGAAACCCCGTCGACCTCGATCTCCTTTGCGCCTTCTACAAACTTAGAAATCACAACTGGATACTCTGGAGACACACTTGCGGCTAACTCGAGATAATCCCTAAGTTCACCTCGGCTTCTCGCAACTCGCATCGCGTAACCGGATAAAACATAGCTCGGGCGAATTAGAACTGGATAACCGATCTCGTCAGCAAAGTTTTCGGCTTCCTCAATGGTGGTTAGCTTGCTCCATTCAGGTTGAAGAATACCAAGCCGATCCAAAAGAGCACTGAACTTTGATCTGTCTTCAGCTAAGTCTATGCTTCGACTCGATGTTCCAAGCAGGTTTACGCCTGCCTTAGCGAGCTTCAAGGCTAAATTGTTGGGTATTTGCCCGCCGACGCTTACGATTACGCCTATAGGCTTTTCTTTATCATAAATATCTAAAATCCTTTCAAGAGTTAACTCCTCAAAGTACAGTTTATCAGAGATATCATAATCCGTTGAAACTGTTTCAGGATTGTAGTTAATCATTATAGCCTCATCAATTTGGCGTTTCTTAAGCGCCCAAATTGTGTTTACGCCACTCCAATCAAACTCCACACTTGAACCGATTCTGAATACACCTGAGCCGAGGACTATGACTTTCTTCTTGTCGGAATCAAACTTGATGTCGTCTTCGTCTCCATGATATGTCAAATACAGATAATTCGTTTTCGCAGGCCACTCTGCAGCAAGTGTATCAATCTGCTTAACCACAGGGATTATTCCATGTTTTTTCCTAAAACTTCTAATGATTTCTTCATTAGTTTTTAGACATTTAGCAATTTGGTTATCGGAGAAACCTAAACATTTGGCTCTTTTGATTAATTGAAAAGCTTCGTCACTGTCCAAATCTATTGATTTCAGTTTCTTCTCCATGTCTATTATGTTTTTGATTTTGTAAAGGAACCATGGGTCTACTCCACTGAGACGGTAGATCTCACCGATTGGGATGCCCATCTTTATAGCTTTTACAATTTTGAAAAGTCTTTCATCTGTGGGGTTTCTCAAAATCTCTTTAATAGTGTTTAAGGACTCAGGCTCATCATCACCGTTGTTAGCTGTGACACCTATTTTTCCTATGTCCAGCATTCGCACAGCTTTCTGAAGTGCTTCTTCGAAGGTTCTCCCTATTGCCATAACCTCTCCTACAGACTTCATTTGAGGACCAAGATGAGGATCAACATTTCTAAACTTTCTTAAATCCCACCTTGGAATCTTCACAACAAGATAATCAAGAGCGGGCTCAAAACAAGCAGTTGTAATTCCCGTAACTTTATTTATCAATTCAGGTAAAAGATAACCAATTGCTAGTTTCGCAGCAATGTAAGCAAGAGGATAGCCTGTAGCTTTGCTTGCAAGAGCGGAGCTTCTTGACATTCTTGCGTTGACTTCGATGGCTCGAATTTCTTCTGATCTCGGATGTAACGCCCACTGGATATTGCATTCGCCGACTATACCTAAGCTTTGAATGGTTTTTATTGAAGCCGAACGAAGTATGTGATACTCACGGTTCGTCAACGTTTGAGAAGGAGCTACAACTATTGAGTCGCCTGTGTGAACCCCCATGGGGTCAAAGTTCTCCATGTTACAAACTGTAAGGCAATTGTTTTCGTAGTCTCTCATCACTTCATACTCAATTTCCTTCCAGTGTCCAATATACTCCTCAACCAAAACCTGAGTTATCATACTTTGAGCGAGAGCCCTGTTAACAATCTCTTTCAGTTCGGTTTTATTGTAGGCCACACCTGAGCCTTTGCCTCCGAGAGTGTAGGCAACGCGTATGATAACGGGATATCCTAATTCGCTTGCTATCTTGAGGGCTTCTTCAACCGATGTTGCCGACTTACTCTGCGGTATTGGAATATTAGCCCTTATCATCGCCTGCCTAAACAATTCCCTGTCTTCAGTGTCTTCAATCGTTTTGATGGGAGTACCCAAAACCCTAACATTGTATTTTTCAAGGACCCCTTCCTTTGCAAGTTGAACCCCGCAGTTTAGAGCTGTTTGACCGCCGAAGCCGAGAAGAATCCCATCAGGTCTTTCCCTTTCAATTACTTTTTCAACGTATTCAACCGTAACGGGTAAAAGGTAAACTTTGCCTGCAAGACGCGGATCGGTTTGGATAGTAGCTATATTAGGGTTAACAAGAACGGTTTCTATGCCTTCTTCTCTCAGAACCTTAAGGCATTGGCTCCCGGAATAGTCGAATTCGGCGGCTTCACCTATCTTTATTGGGCCGCTCCCCAGAACCAGAACTTTGTGTAACCACTGAAACCTCGGCATGTTTTCACCCTAAATGTTTCAAGAACTCATCGAAGAGAAACTCCGTGTCATATGGGCCTGGAGATGCTTCTGGATGCCATTGTACGGCAAATGTAATCCTGTCTTTGTAACGGATTCCCTCATTCGTTTTGTCGTTGGCGTTTATAAACCAACTTTTTAAACCCGTGCCTTCCAAAGATTCTATGTTGACGCTATATCCATGATTCTGCGTTGTTATGTAACATCGCCCCGTTTCAAGATCGTAAGCCGGCTGATTCTGAGACCTATGCCCGTACTTTAGCTTATATGTGTCACCGCCCAGAGCCAAAGCTAATATCTGGTTTCCAAGGCATATGCCCATCATTGGAACCTTCTCTTCAACTAGACCTTTGACTGTCTCAATTGTTTTCTTGCATCTCTTCGGGTCGCCTGGACCATTACTTACTAATACGCCGTCAGGTTTGTATTCTAAAACATCTTCTGTGGAAAAATCGTAGGGAACACGAACAACGTCAACATTACGTCGGAAGAGATTCCTAATTATACCGGCTTTTACACCACAATCTATAAGGACAACTCTTCGGTTTCCCCCTATCTCATAAACCATTGGCTTCTTAACGGACACTTCACCAACAAGATTCCGCAGATTTGGATCATGAACATTTTTTACTTCTTTAAGCAACTTATCAAGATCAGGTTCTTCTCCTTCTTGGCACACGTCTAATATGCCAAGCATGACACCTTTCTCTCTAAGTTTCTTCGTAAGCCTTCTTGTGTCGATGCCGTGGATACCTGGAATCCCCTCGCTTCGAAGCCATTCATCCAAGGTTCTCTGAGACGCCCAGTGATAAGGGTTGAGGCAGAGTTCCTGTATGACGAGACCCGTGACTTTTATTCCTATAGATTCAAAATTTATTGGAATCCCAAACATGTCACGGTCATAGGGCGGGACTCCGTAATTGCCGATTAATGGATACGTCAATGTCAGTATTTGACCGTGGTAGGAAGGGTCTGTTAACGATTCCGGATAACCAACCATAGATGTTGAGAAGACAACTTCCCCAGAAACCTTGCAGACAGCGCCAAAACCAATTCCAACAAAGAATGAACCGTCCTCCAAAACAAGAGCTGCCTTCCCGGCTTTCTGAGGACTAGTTTTGGCTTTCAATAGGCCTTTCCTCATAGAGTTACCCGCAAATTTAAACTTTACGGTTTGATAAATTGGATGTTATGGATGATTTCATCAAAGAATTCAAGTTTGCCTCGGCTTCCGTTAATTTGAGCCTTTTTTCAGAGACCCATTTTTTTGAATGGTCTAAAATCTCTTTTCTGGCGCTTAACATTTTGTTAACTTCCATCTTTGATGGTCCACCTCTGACTTTGTGGGATTCAACAAAGCTTGAGGGGTCAATAGCATCATGGATCTCTTCCACGCTTACTGACAAAGGAGACTTCAGAAACTTTTTAGATATCTCTACTAAAAGCTCAGGCGTCGTATCTCTCAATGATTTTCCGTTTTCAATCAAAGTCCTAACAAGTGCACCCACGATCTTATGAGAAGTTCTGAAAGGGACATTGTGATTTCTGACAAGAACATTTGCTAATTCAGTGGCGGTTAAAAAGCTTAAAGCACCCTTATTTAATAGATTCTCATTCACTTTTAGATTAATAAGCAATTCCAAGAACATCTTTAAGCATTTGTTTATAGTTTCAATGGAGTCCCATAGTTTAGGCGTTATTTCTTGCAGATCCAAGTTGTAGGCAGAGGGCAGGTTCTTCAGAGTCACCGTAGCTGCTATGAAGTTGCCGAGGATATGGCTCATTCTGGCACGAGTGACTTCTAAAACTTCTGGGTTCTTCTTTTGCGGCATTATGCTGCTTGTTGAAGAAAATTGATCTGGGAAGTCAATTAATCCGAATTCCATTGAGCTCCATATTATGAGGTCTTCAACAAAACGGCTTACATCAACAGCCATGATTGAAAGAATAGCTAAAACCTCAAGGAGAAAATCTCTGGTGCTCACTGCATCTAAAGAGTTTTCAACGATTCCGCTGAAGCCAAGCAGAGTGGCAACCCTCTCTCGGCTTATTGAGAAGCTCGTTGTAGCTAAGGCTCCAGCTCCCATTGGACAAAGGTCAACACGAGCAAAAGCTTCCTCAATTCTTTTCATGTTTCTTTCTAAGGCATCAAACTGTGCAACGAGATAATGAGCGAATGTTGTTGGCTGAGCTGGTTGAAGATGTGTGTACCCTGGTATGAGTGTTTCTAAGTTTTTCTCAGATACTTGAACTAGAGCTTCTTGAAAAGCGATTACTAGCTCGGATAAGTTAAGAATTTCTTCTCGCAACTTCATTCTGATAGCCGTAGCAACTTGGTCATTTCGGCTTTTGGCTAAGTTAAGGTTTCCGCCAACATCGGCTCCAACAATGTTGATGACTTCTTCTTCAAGAACCATATGTACATCTTCAACAGTTCCTTTAATTTTTATGTCCTTATCCAACTTTTCCAAGGCGTTTAAAATTTTGGCGCCATCGACCTTATGAATTATCCCGGTTTCCATCAGCATAAGGACATGAGCTTTATTGATGTTAATTACGTGTTTTAGAAGTTTTTTATCATTTTTGATAGAAGATGTAAACTCCACAACATCTTTTCTTACAGAAGAAAGTCTTCCTTTCCTCAGGAGTTCCGACAATTTACTTCGCCTTATCCCTCTTCTTGAGAGCATTCGCGACTTGTGTAGGCAAACCCCAGAGTTCTATGAAGCCGGCTGAAGAAGACTGATTGAATGTTGTTTCAATGTTGTATGTCGCCAAGTCCATGTCATAAAGCGAATACGGCGAAGAACGACCAACGATCTGCATATTACCCTTATACAACTTGACCCTAACTTCGCCTGAGACCCTTTCCTGCGTCTTATTTATGAAGGCGTCAAGATCCTCTTTAAGCGGATCCATCCAGAGACCTGTGTAGACGAGATAAGCCCACTGTGATTCAACCTGTTGTTTAAAGAGAAGTTCATGCCTTGTCAAGACAAGTTTCTCCAAATCTTTATGTGCTTCTACTATGACTGTAGCTGCTGGGCATTCATAGACTTCTCGGGACTTTATCCCAACTAAACGGTCTTCAATATGATCAATGCGTCCAACACCATGTTTTCCAGCAATTTCATTAAGAGTTTCAATCAAATCTATAGGATTCATCTCTTCTTCGTTTACTGTCTTAGGCACGCCTCCCTCAAATTTGACGGATAAATATTCAGGTTTGTTCGGCGTCTTCTCTGGTGAAACGGTCCATTCATATGCGTCTTCAGGAGGCTCTTTATCTGGATACTCTAGGATCCCGCATTCAACAGAACGTCCCCATAGGTTTTGGTCTATGCTGTATGGTTTCTTTTTGTCTACAGGAACCGGGATGCCATGTTCCTTGGCGAATTCTATTTCAGCGTCCCGTGTCATGTTCCATTCTCTAACGGGCGCTATTACTTTGATGTTTGGTGCTAAAGATTTCACTGAGACTTCTATGCGTACTTGGTCATTGCCTTTTCCTGTGCATCCATGTGCGATTGCGTTGGCGTCTTCTTTCTCTGCGGTTTCAACGAGTTTAGAAGCTATAAGCGGACGGGAAAGAGCTGTGCTGAGTGGATATTTTCCTTCATAAAGGGCGTTTGCTTTTACGGCTGGAAATACGTAGTCCTTGACGAATTCTTCTTTAGCGTCTATTGAATAATGCTTTAGAACACCTAATTTCTTCGCCTTATCCTCAATGGCTTTAAGGTCCTCTTTCTGTCCTACATCAAGCGTAACCGTTATCACTTCAGCCTCATATTTCTGTTGAAGCCATTTTATAAGAACCGATGTGTCTAAACCGCCCGAATAGGCTAGAACTATCTTGTTCTTCAAATCTATTTTCTCTCCAATTTCTACCGTGAAGAAAGGAAAACAAAATATAATCTTTTTGGCCAATGTATAAGTAAAAATAAAGCAGTGTGACCGAAATTGGTCGAGATGTCGCTAGCAAAAACTGTTCAATTTTTAATAGAGAATGACCTCTCACTTCAGGATGCGCTTGAAAGAGGCTACGCAAATTTTAGTGCTGTGGCTCGTTTGCTTAAACCTAAGGTTGAAGAATTCCTAGGGAGAAAGGTAACTTTTGAGGGCATGATAACCTCTGTTAAACGCGCTAAGGCAATGTATAAGCCTACAACAGAATATCTCAAAGTCGTAGCTGGAAGCATTATAAATCTCAGAACTGATGTGGCAAAACTATCTATCGAGAAGACTAGAAGAAACCTTGAAAAGGCAAGACTTGTTTCAGCTGATTTTCCAGAAGCCTTCTTTCAAGTCTTGGAAGGCGTGACTACTCTAACTTTGATAACTGAACAAAACATTTTCAACAGCGTTCGTTCAGTCTTTAAGGAAGAAGAGATACTGGACGAGAAACAGAATCTTGCAGCAATCATTGTGCAGAGTCCAAGGGGAATTGTTGATACCCCAGGCTGCATCGTAGCCTTCTACAATCCTATATCTAGAAGAAGGATTAACATAGAAGAAACGGTCAGCTGCTTCACAGAAACCATAATAATACTGCGAATGGAAGACGCTGCAAGAGCCTTTGCTTTACTCACGGAACTTATGGCAAATTCAAGGAAAATATTAGATATTAGCTAATGTGAGCTCGAACTTTAGACGCAAAAATCTTATATCTCAAGTTGCATGGCGTTTTTCTCCATCTTTTTAGAGAAAAATATCAAGATTAAAATTGAATATATTATAATAAGAATCGATAGGAGAGCAGTGATTTCATTGCTGAAACCCAGTAAGAAGCTAAGCACGACGTAAAGGTAGGTTGGCACCAAGAGTACGGCTGAAAGAATCACCGATGTCCAAGTTATCATCAGCGAAGGGACTCCTTTCTGTTTCCTTCCGAGAAATCGCATTATCACATAGAGGTTGGTGGAGCAACCTATCATCGATACGGATATCAATAAAACCAATGGTATCAATGGATTGATTTGACTGATTAAATTTAGGATGAGGACTACAGCCATTGGAACCGTAAAAGCAATCAACACCATATCATAAAGAAGAGATTTAATGATGTAGCTTACTTCCATTCCAGAAGTTAAGGGTATCCAGAGATTATCCAGTTCGGTTACACGCCAGTTGCCTATTAGCATTGAGGGGACGATGAAGGAATACATCGTCAACATAAATATCCACATCGGAAATGTTTCCCGAAAACTTCCTGCAACTGACATAACAGAAACTATGACGTAAAAAAGTAAAACCGTAAAGAGGCTTCCATCCCTTGTCATTCGGATAAATTCCTTTTTCATGAGGAATCTAAGGAGCGACTTTGAGCCTAGGTCTAGAGTTATTCTTGTTCCAGCCTTTGAAAAGAACTTGATGTTTTTGCCCATTTTTATGGTTTGTGTCCTCATCGACGTATCGAAAGGAGAGACGAATGGAATGTAACTTGCAACTTGGAAAAAGTTTTTTTCAGAAGAAAAGAGAAAAAGCGCCAAAGATGCCAGAAAGTAGGTTGCTAAGCCTAGAAACGCGGGAGCTGAAGGCACTTTATTATGTAAGACATCTAATATGCATTGTGCTAGAAACGTCGATGGATATGGAAGCCCACTATATTTTATAGGGAAATAAGAAAAAAGGCCTACTGCTGGTAGAAGCAAAAAAACAATTAAAAAAGCAGTAATGATTTTGAATAACGAACTATGGTAGATTGATTCCAATATTGAAAATGCGCTTTTTAAAAAAATGACGAAGGAAATGAAGAGAAGCATTATGGCAATCGTTGAGAGAATTGATATCATCGATAAATTCAAAAAAACCGCAGATAGAGCAAAAAATAAGAAGATTGAATAAAAGAAGAAAGAAAAAACGGTGACATCGGCCAATAAACTTGCGATTAGAAATCGTCTTGGAGTCAAAGTTGAAGTAAAGATAAAATTCTGCTCGTATTCAAAAGCAGTGAAACCTTTAAAGGTAGAAAGCAATATTAAGCCTAGAAATCCACTTAGCCCAGCAGACAACATGTCAATGTAGCCTGTTAAATCAATTCCGCTTTTAATAGAATTCACAACAGTCAATGTCATCCCTATAGTGCTGGGAAAGAAACTTAATGCGTAGACAGCAAGTAGAATTAAACTACTTTTAGAAGCTCTGAAAGCTCCAAAGTAAACCTTGACCTTGAGCTTATAGAGATCAAATAGTAAACCCAATCAATCAGTTCTCCTAAAAAAAACTGAAGAATCCACGTCTTTTTCTTTCAAGAGGTTTCTCAAGATAAGGCTCTTCAGCTTCTTTTGTAAGTTTCAGGAATACCTCCTCCAAAGTTGCGTGGTCTCCTGTCTTTGAAAGACTCTGGAGACTTTTCAGATTGCCAGACGCAATGTTTCGACCTTGATGGATCACAGCAACCCGATCACACATTCTTTCAGCCGTGTCAAGCATGTGAGTTGATACAAAAACTGATTTTCCATCTTTTATCTTCTCGTTAAATATCTCCTTCATACTACGTTGGGCAGCAGGATCCAATCCAATGAAGGGTTCGTCAAGAATGAGAATCTTAGGATCGTGAATTAACGCCGCCGCAATAGCGGTTTTCTGTTTCATACCTCGCGATAAAGTAAGTAAAAGATTTCTTCGTTTATCCTCAAGGTCAAAGGTTCGAATATAGAAATCTGTTCTCTCTCTGATCTGTTCGTTTGATACACCTCTGATTTTCCCAGAGTAAATTAAGAATTCTTCAACCGTCAGATAATCTGGCAATGAAACCGACTCTGGCACATATCCGATGGTTTTCTTGTACTCATAGGGTTTCTCTGTGATGTCAAAACCATTAACTCTCACAAAGCCCTTGTCCATCTTTAAAAGTCCAACTATAATCTTTAATGTCGTCGTCTTTCCAGCACCGTTCGGTCCTATTAGTCCAAAAATTTCTCCTTGAGTAACCTCAAGGTTCAATCCTTGAAGTGCTTTAAAGCCGTTGTATGATTTCCAAACGTCAACTAATTCCACGAGCGACATCTCAGTAGTTTTCTCCTATTTTTTGTATCCAATTTTTCTCAGTAGATTCTTGCGCCATTCTACCCCTTTTTCATCTTCAATTCCCTTAGGTTTTAAACCATCAATCACGCCTAAGATTCCTCTTCCCTGCTCAGTTTCAGCGACAACTACTTCGAGAGGATTCGCTGTTGCAGCATAAACTGTACAAACTTCAGGAACTCTCCTCAAAGCGTTAAGAACATTAATCGGATAAGCACCACGTAAAAACACAAGAAAAGAATGCCCACAGCCGAGTTTAAACATGTTTTCCGCCGCAGCTTTTTTGAGTTCTTCATCTGTGCCGTCAACACGGATTAAGCATTCACCACTGCTTTCACAAAAAGCGAGTCCAAACTTGATATCGGGAACGGAGTTAACCATAGCTTCATACACATCT